>NZ_JBMDJS010000016.1:0-107263 GCF_057809315.1 Herbaspirillum sp. FG34
GCCAGCGCCCTTTCTGGACAGAACGCATCTCACGCCTATTTATGAAATGGGTTCTGATAATTCCATCCCGCTTTATCGCGTCAGATAGTCCTTGAGCAGTGCAATACGGAAAATGGTCTCGCCCGAATCCCGGTCAACGATGAGGATGGCATACGGCCCCGGATAGTCCTTCATGTCGGCAATGTAGGCACCCAGGCAGGCGGGCGCCTCGGTCAATATTTCGGAGCCGATCAAGGTGGTTGGATAATTCTCGAGCATCCAGAACCGCGCATCGGTGCGATCCAGATTGCTGGATTTGAAGGGGCTAAGATTCCACCGGGGAGGAAACACCTGGTTGGTCGAAGGAATGAACATGGCCTTGATCTGCTCGGTCTGGCAATTCATTTTCTCCATCATCGAGTCGGCCGGGCGGTAGTCCAGCGGTCCAATGCCGTTCCAATAGAAACGGATGAAGAACAGCAGGACGTAACGAAAGACGAAAATGGCGATCAGCGTCCAGCACACAATTCTGATCTGACGGTGGTGGTCTGCGCACCATTGAAATTGGCGCCTGTTGAGCATGTTCTGCTTCCTCCGGTCGGGTTGTCTTCTTGTTGAACGTGATGTTCTTCAGCGTGCAGTGCTCGTCTCTGGGAGAGCGGCTCAAGGCTCCTTTGTGCTACTTGAACGGTATGCAAGAAAGAGAGCCATTGAAGCGCAAATCGCGGTGGGGGGATATTGAAATTCTTCTGGATTGAGCGAGGGCTTGACGATTTTTCCTTCGATCAAAAATCAAATGATATTCAGCACAACGCTTCCATCTGGACGGTCAGGTGGAATAGTTTGCTTCGTCAGTCTTGGTCGGTATGAAATAGAGAGGCGGGAGGGAAGGGGGCGAATTCGGACACCTCAATCGCGGTGACTCTCTCCCTCCGAAATGTCAGGTTCATCGCTGATCGGATGAAGTCCGCTGATGCCGGGTAATCGGAGATATTCTCAATACGTCGAAAGGTGAGGTGCTATCCCGAGGGGGGCTCCCAAGGCAATCAACATCGACCAACACCAACAAGCCACACCCGCCCCGATTCCCCCCAATCGCCCCAACTTGACCCATTTTTCGCGTAAAATGCCGCATTCTCCGAATCCGTCGAATACAGCAAACAACCATGGCCATCAAGTCAGACAAGTGGATCCGCCGCATGGCGGAGCAGGAAGGAATGATCGAACCCTACGAGCCCGGTCAGGTGCGCCTGGCGGCCGACGGGAGCAAGATCGTTTCCTACGGCACCTCGTCCTATGGCTACGATATCCGCTGCGCCAACGAATTCAAGATCTTTACCAACATCAATTCCACCATCGTCGATCCCAAGAACTTCGATGAGAAATCCTTCGTCGATTTCAAGGGCGATGTCTGCATCATCCCCCCCAACTCCTTCGCCCTGGCACGCACCGTCGAATACTTCCGCATCCCGCGCAGCGTGCTGACCATCTGCCTGGGCAAGTCCACCTACGCGCGCTGCGGCATCATCGTCAACGTCACCCCCTTCGAACCCGAATGGGAAGGCTATGTCACCCTGGAGTTCTCCAACACCACCCCGCTGCCCGCCAAGATCTACGCCGGCGAAGGCTGCGCCCAGGTGCTGTTCTTCGAGAGTGATGAAATCTGCGAAACCTCCTACAAGGATCGCGGCGGCAAGTACCAGGGGCAGCATGGCGTGACCCTGCCCAAGACCTGATGGGTTGAATTCCATAAATGATATAAATCATTTATGGAATGTTGCTGCACTATGATTGACGGGCTGCGCCGGCCAATCAAGCGCCTCGCAGCATGTCCGTCGGATCAGAGGGCGCGCTGGTTGACGCGCCCGGTCAGTTCTTCGGCCGATTCTCTTCGCTCGCTATAGCGGTCAGTCAGGAAGGGCGAGACGTCGCGCGTCAACAGCGTGAATTTGAACAGTTCCTCCATCACGTCCACCACGCGCTCGTAGTATGCCGACGGTTTCATCCTGCCGGCTTCGTCAAACTCCTGATATGCCTTGGCCACCGAAGACTGGTTCGGGATGGTCAGCATCCGCATCCAGCGACCGAGTATCCGCATCTGGTTGACGGCGTTGAAGGACTGCGAGCCGCCCGATACCTCCATGACCGCCAGCGTCTTGCCTTGCGAAGGGCGAATGGCGCCCTGAGAGAGTGGAATCCAGTCGATCTGTGCCTTCATGATCCCCGTCATGGCACCATGGCGTTCAGGCGAGCACCACACCATCCCTTCAGACCAGTTGGCCAGCTCCCGCAGTTCAAGCACTTTCGGATGTGTGTCCGGTTCGCTGTCCGGCAGCGGCAGGCCGCGCGGATCAAAGATCCTGACATCGCCACCCAATGCCTCCAGCAAGCGGGCCGCTTCCATGGTCAGCAGTCGGCTATAGGAGCGTTCACGAACGGAGCCGTACAGCAAGAGAAATCGCGGAGGGTGTGACGACGCCCCGATCCTGGCGAAATCGGCGATGGAGGGGGCCTTGAACTGACTCGCGTCGACGTTGGGCAGATCACCTGGCAGAGTTGACACGGTGGCCCTCCGCATTGACGACGACTTCGCCGTCTTCTTTCGTGAATCCACCTTGCTGAGGATTTTCCAGGATCTCCAGTACCAGCTCCGAGGGGCGGCACAGGCGGGTTCCCCTGGACGTCACCACGAATGGCCGGTTGATCAGAATGGGATGGGTCAGCATGGCATCGAGCAACTGGTCGTCGCTCAGAGCGGCATCATCCAGGCCCAACTCGGCGTAGGGCGGAGCTTTTTGACGGATGGCGTCGCGTACGGTGAGACCGGCATCCCGGATCATCTGGACCAGCTGCTCGCGGCTGGGCGGGTGCTGCAGGTATTCGATGATCGTCGGCTCTTCACCGCTGTTGCGGATCATGGCCAAGGTGTTGCGGGAGGTGCCACATGCGGGGTTATGGTAGATCGTGGTCATGATGAATGCCTGTGTTGAAGTTGACGGAGCGGGCAGGGCCATCCTGCTCATCCCCCCAGCCTGATGGCCAGAGCGGATAGGGTGATCAGCAGGACCGGCAGCGTCAGCAAGGCGCCGACCCTGAAGTAATAGCCCCAGGAAATATGAATGTTCTTCTTGTCCAGCACGTGCAGCCACAGCAAGGTGGCCAGGCTGCCGATGGGGGTGATCTTGGGGCCAAGGTCGCTGCCAATGACGTTGGCGTAGATCATTGCCTCTTTCACGACGCCCTGTGCGGTGGTGGCATCGATCGATAGTGCCCCGACCAGCACCGTGGGCATGTTATTCATGATGGAGGACATCAAGGCCGTCAGGAAACCGGTGCCGAGTGCAGCGCCCCAGACGCCATGTTCGGCAAGACCGTTCAGCACGCCCGTCAAGTGGTCCGTCAGTCCTGCATTGCGCAGTCCATACACCACCAGGTACATCCCCAGCGAGAAGAACACCACCTGCCAGGGCGCGCCTTTGATGACTTCACGCGTGGAAATGACTTGGCCCTTGCCTGCGACTGCCAGGAGAATCACTGCGCCCGCGGCTGCCATGACGCTGATCGGTACGCCCCTGTCTTCCAGCCAGAAAAAGCCTGCCAGCAGCATCGCAAGTACCCACCAGCCGGCGACGAAGGTCGCTCGATCATGGATGGCTGCGGCGGGTTCTTGCAGTTGCGTCAGGTCATAGTGTCGGGGGATATCGCGGCGGAAGTAGATGAACAGGACGATAAGCGTCGTCACGACCGAGACCACGTCCACCGGGATCATGACCGAGGCGTATTGCGCGAATCCGATCTTGAAGAAGTCCGCCGAGACGATATTGACCAGGTTCGACACCACCAGCGGCAGGCTGGCCGTGTCGGCGATGAAGCCGGCCGCCATCACGAAGGCCAGTGTTGCCTGCGGCGAAAAGCGAAGTGCCAGCAGCATGGCGATGACAATGGGAGTGAGGATCAGCGCAGCGCCGTCGTTGGCGAACAGGGCCGATACCGCCGCGCCCAACAGGACCAGCAGCACGAACAGCAGACGCCCGCGTCCACCTCCCCAGCGCGCTACATGCAGGGCGGCCCACTCAAAAAAGCCGGCCTTGTCCAGCAACAGGCTGATGATGATGATGGCGATGAAGGTGCCGGTAGCGTTCCAGACGATATGCCAGACCACCGGGATATCCGAAAGATGGATGACGCCCGCCGCCAGCGCCACGGCCGCACCGGCGCAGGCACTCCAGCCAATGCCCAGTCCTTTGGGCTGCCAGATGACAAACATCAGGGTGAGCAGGAAGATGACGAGCGCAGTCAGCACTTTCTATCCTTGGTCAGTAAATGAGGGGGCAGGGGTTTAAGTCGGTGGGTGCTCATGATGAACTCTGTCTGATGGTTCCCGCTGTTGCTGACGTGGTGGTGGAGCGCTCGCTGCAGGCGCTCACGGGCGAGCACGGATTGCCCCCGCAGCAGTTTTCCGTCAGAAAACTCAATACTTCATTCATTGCACCGTAGTTGGCCGCGTAGATGACGAAACGCCCGTCCTGGCGGGAGCTCACCAGGCCGGCGTGTGTCAGCTCTTTCATATGAAAGGAGACGGACGAGGGGGCGATGCCCAAGGTTTCTCCGATCTTGCTGGCGGCGCAGCCTTCGGGGCCGAGCTGAACCAGGTGCCGGAAGATGGCCAGGCGCGATTCCTGGGCTAATGCGGCCAATGCGGTGATGACAGTCCTGGTTTCCATTTCGCTCTCCTTCAATCCAATATTTCAATTATTATTGAAATATTGGATCGAAGCAAGAGGCCGTCTCCACATCGCCGCCTGCCTTCAGGTTGAAATCCACACTCTCATCAGCTGCAAGCCTGCTTTGTATGGATGTGAAACTTGCCATATGCAGCAGATATCAACGCCGTTTGCGCCCCGCACTCAATTTCAAGGCTTCCTGCCGCATCAGGCGCGCCGCACCGCTGATGCTGCCAGTCCGGTAAGCCAGGTGCAGCGGTGCCTTCAGCTCGGGCGCACCGGTCAGCTTCAGGTACACCACGCCCTCCGCATTGACCCGCGTCATCGATGCCGGGATCACCGCCACCCCCACGCCAGCAGCCACCAGCGATAGCGTGGACAGATTCTTGCGCGCCTCCTGGATCACCTGCGGCGAGAATCCGGCCGCATGGCAGGCCGCGATGATGGTGTCGTACAGGCCAGGACCGTTGGGCCGGCGCGTCATGATGAAGGATTGCTCGGCCAGTGCGTGCAGGGCGAGGCTCTTGCGCTTGCCCTGCTCGGCCAGCGGATGGTCGATGGGCAACGCGGCCACCATGTCTTCGACCAGCATGGTCTCGATGGTCAATCCGCCCGAATCGCCCACCGGGGAACGGACGAAGGCCAGATCCAGCCGCTTGGCGCGCAGTGCTTCGATCAGTTCATTGGTATTGCTCTCTTCCACCGTCATGGCGACATCCGGCGCATCGGCGCGAAAGGCGCGGATCACCGAATGCACGAAGGGATGCAGCGAAGCCGATTCGGTAAAGCCCACCGCAATGCGCCCCATCTTGCCCTGTGCGATACGGCGCACGCTGGCCACCGACGTATCGAGTTGCGCCAGCAGGGCGCGTGCATCATTGAGCAGGGCCACCCCGCTGTCAGTGAGCTCCATGCCGCGCGGCAGGCGGTTGAAGAGGGTCACGCCCAGCTCGCGCTCCAGCAGGCGGATCTGCTGCGACAGCGGCGGCTGCTGGATGCCGATGCGCTCGGCCGCCTTGGTCAGGTGGCCCTCTTCAGCCACAGCGATGAAGTAGCGCAGCAGGCGCAGATCGATGGAAGGTGACATATTTTTAAAATATGGATCAAGTATCTGACATATATTAGACAAAAACCCTCCCCAAGAGTAGCCTTTCATTCATCCGGCAATCACGCCGCGTTCGCATGAGATGATGATGAGTACTCCTGACCTGCCGGCCCCTGAGCGGGCCGTTCCTTCTACCCGGGAAATCTTCCTGGGCTTTCTTGGCCTGGGCATGACCGCCTTCGGCGGTGCCTTGCCGCTGGCGCACCGCATGATCGTGGAGCGCCGTCGCTGGCTCACCGATCCCGAATTCGTCGAGCTGCTGGGCCTGTGTCAGTTCCTCCCCGGGGGCAACATCATCAACCTGTCGGTGGCGCTGGGCATGAAGTTCCGGGGCTGGAAGGGGGCGCTGGCCGGTATCACCGGGCTCATCGCCGTGCCCTCGATGGTGGTGATCCTGCTGGGCATGATCTACCAGCACTTCCAGCATGATCCCAACGTCAAGCACCTGTTCGCGGGACTGGCGGCGGCGGCAGCGGGGCTGTTGATCCAGATGGCCGTCAAGATCGCCTTGCCCCTGCGCAAGAACCTGGTGCTGGCGGGCGTGGCAGTGGTCTGTTTCATTGCCATCGCCTTGCTGCGCATTCCGCTGCTGTGGGTGATGCTGGTGATGACGCCCGTCAGCGTGGTGCTCACCGCCCGCTATGGCAGCCGCTTCGCGGCCAAGCCGCAGACTGCGGGCAAGAAGGAGGGCGCGCAATGAGCCAGACCCTGATCGCATTGGCCATCATCTTCACCCAGTTGTCGGTGCTGGCCTTCGGTGGCGGCAATACCATCCTCCCCGAGATGCAGCGCCAGGTGGTGGAAGTCCATCACTGGATGAGCGCCGAGGATTTCAGTGCGCTGTTTGCATTGGGTCAGGCCGCGCCGGGCCCCAACCTGATGGTGGTTACGCTGGTGGGCTGGCATGTGGCGGGCTTCTGGGGGATGCTGGTGACCAGCCTGGCCAAGTTCGGTCCGTCCTCCATCATCACCATCATCATGTTGCACGTCTGGGAGAGGTGCAAGGACAAGCCCTGGCGGCGTCACGTGCAGGCCGGCCTGCTGCCGGTCACCGGCGGGCTGGTGGCGGCTTCGGCGCTGTTGATCGCGCAGGCGTCGATCACGCATGGCTTCCTCGCGGCCATCACGGCGACCACCGCCATCATTGCGCTCAAGACCAAGATTCATCCGCTGTGGTTGTTGTTTGGCGGGGCACTGGCGGGTTATTTCTATCTCGGTAGCTTCTGATCGGATTGCATCCGGCAGCAGCATGAAAAAAGCCGATGCCTTCGCAGGCACCGGCTTTTTTTGCACGCAGCACCGAGACTTACTGCTTGACGCAATCCACGAAGTAATCGCGGCGGCCGTTGACTTCACGCTTGACCAGTCCGTGCACGTCGGTTTCGAAGCCCGGGAATTTCTCGTTGAAATCACGCGCAAACTTCAGGTAATCAACGATGGTCTTGTTGAAGATCTCACCCGGGATCAACAGCGGAATGCCCGGCGGATAGGGGGTCAGCAGGATCGAGGTCACGCGACCTTCCAGTTCGTCCAGGGGGACGCGATCGATTTCGCGGTGGGCCATCTTGGCGAAGGCGTCCGAAGGCTTCATGGCCGGCTGCATGTCCGAGAGATACATCTCGGTGGTCAGGCGGGCCACGTCGTAGGCGCGGTAGGTCTCGTGGATCTGCTGGCACAGGTCGCGCAGGCCCAGGCGCTCGTAGCGCGGGTTGCGCTGGGCGAACTCGGGCAGGATGCGCCAGATCGGCTGGTTCTTGTCGTAGTCGTCCTTAAACTGCTGCAGCGCCGTCACCAGGGTGTTCCAGCGGCCCTTGGTGATGCCGATGGTGAACATGATGAAGAAGGAATACAGGCCGCACTTCTCCACGATCACGCCGTGCTCGGCCAGGTACTTGGTCACGATGGAAGCAGGGATGCCGCTCTCGCCGAACTGGCCGTTCAGGGCCAGGCCGGGGGTGACGATGGTGGCCTTGATCGGGTCCAGCATGTTGAAGCCCGGCGCCAGGTTGCCGAAACCGTGCCAGTCGTCCTCGGCCTTGATGACCCAGTCCTCGCGCTCGCCGATGCCGTCGGCGGCAAAGCTGTTGGGGCCCCAGACCTGGAACCACCACTCATCGCCAAATTCCTGGTCGATCTTCTTCATGGCGCGACGGAAGTCCAGCGCCTCCAGGATGCTTTCTTCCACCAGCGCCGTGCCGCCCGGTGCTTCCATCATGGCCGCCGCGACGTCGCAGGAGGCGATGATGGAGTACTGCGGCGAGGTCGAGGTGTGCATCAAGAAGGCTTCGTTGAAGGCGTCTTCGTCGAGCTTCACGGTTTCCGATTCGCGCACCAGGATCTGCGAAGCCTGCGACAGGCCGGCCAGCAGTTTGTGAGTCGACTGGGTTGAGAAGATCAGCGACTTCTTGGCGCGCGGACGGTCCTTGCCAATGGCGTGCATGTCCTTGTAGAAGTCGTGGAAGGTGGCGTGCGGCAGCCAGGCTTCGTCGAAGTGCAGGGTCTCGATCTCGCCGTCGAGCATGTTCTTCAGGGTCTCGACGTTGTAGACCACGCCGTCGTAGGTCGATTGCGTGATGGTCAGGATGCGCGGCTTCTTGTTCTTGGCTTCGCGGGCGAAGGGGTTGGCTTCGATCTTGCGCTGGATGCTTTCGAGGGTGAACTCTTCCAGCGGGATCGGGCCGATGATGCCGAGGTGATTGCGGGTCGGCATCAGGAACACGGGAATCGCACCGGTCATGATGATGGAGTGCAGGATGGACTTGTGGCAGTTGCGGTCCACCACGACGATGTCGCCGGGGGCGACGGTGGAGTGCCAGACCATCTTGTTGGAGGTCGAGGTGCCGTTGGTGACGAAGTAGCAGTGGTCGGCATTGAAGATGCGCGCCGCATTGCGCTCCGAGTTGGCCACCGGGCCGGTGTGGTCCAGCAGTTGGCCGAGTTCTTCCACGGCGTTGCAGACGTCGGCGCGCAACATGCGTTCGCCGAAGAACTGGTGGAACATCTGGCCCACAGGTGACTTCAGGAAGGCCACGCCGCCGGAGTGACCGGGGCAGTGCCAGGAATAGGAGCCGTCCTGGGCGTAATCGACCAGGGCGCGGAAGAAGGGCGGGGCCAGGCCGTCCAGGTAGGACTTGGCTTCACGGATGATGTGACGGGCCACGAACTCCGGCGTGTCTTCGAACATGTGAATGAAACCGTGCAACTCGCGCAGCACATCGTTGGGAATGTGGCGCGAGGTGCGGGTTTCACCGTAGAGATAGATGGGGATGTCGGCGTTTTTATGACGGATTTCGCTGACAAACGCACGCAGGGCCTTCAGGGCGTGGTCGGTCTCTTCATCCGAGCCGGCGCCCATTTCTTCATCGTCGATGGACAGGATGAAGGCCGAGGCGCGCGACTGTTGCTGGGCGAACTGGGCCAGGTCGCCATAGCTGGTCACGCCCAGCACTTCCATGCCTTCGGCTTCGATGGCGTCGGCCAGGGCGCGGATGCCCAGGCCCGAGGTGTTTTCGGAGCGGAAGTCTTCGTCGATGATGACGATGGGGAATCGGAATTTCATGGATTTCTCCAGGCTTTGCGCGCGGGGAGCCGGTTCGGCACACGCGCGCAGGGGGTCAAAAGAAAAGCGCCTGGGCTGGCAGTGCTTGCGCGCCGGAAAAATGAAAGCGGGATTGTCGCAGATATGCGCGCCACGTGTGCGCCAACTGCGCTAAAGAGCTGCGCAGTGTAAGCAAAAAAGGGAAAAAACAACAGCCTGTTGTCGGGCCGGATCAACGTCTTTGGTATGTCACAAAAGCGTAGTCCAATCCGGAAGTTTCGGACCGGTGGTTCTCGCGCGCCGTCTCCTGCCACAGCGCCTGGTCCAGGGCCGGGAAGAAGGCGTCGCAATCGAAGACTTTCCCGATGCGGGTGATGATGAGGCGGTCCACCAGCGGCAGCGCCTCGGCATAGATCTGCGCCCCGCCGATGATGAAGGCCGGCGCTGCCTGCACCAGTGCGGCGGCTTCCTGCAGGGAGCCGGCCGTCTCCACGCCCGCGTGTTGCCACCCGCCATTGCGGGTGATGACGATGTTGCGCCGGTTGGGCAGCGGCCGACCGATCGATTCGAAGGTCTTGCGGCCCATCAGGATGGCATGCCCGGAGGTGGTGCGCTTGAAATGCGCCAGGTCTTCCGGCAGATGCCAGGGCAGGGTGTTGCGGATACCGATGCCGTTGTTGAGGTCGGTGGCGACGACGATGGTCAGGGAGCCGGAAGCAGTGGTCATGCGCAAATCTGGGTTGGAACGAGGGGAAAGCAGGCCGGCACGGGGCCGGAGGCAGGCGCGACAAAACATAATGTTACAGCAGCCATGCTGCAACACGGAACTTTATGCAGCGCCATCTGCCCTTATATCTGAACCGGTCGGCTGCCTTGAGCACTAAAGCCGGGTTTGCGGCCGAATGAAGTTTCTTTCATGAAACATTGCCCATTGGGGCCATTCCGGCCGCAAGCATGCCATCCCGATATGAACTAGCGAACAATCCTGGCCACATTTGGGTAAACTAGCGCCTGCCTTCCGGTGCGGCGCTGCTTCCAGTGTCTGCCGGGGCAATCAACCAGAAAACTGCATGTCCGACAAAACAATAATGCTGCTTCACACCACCTCCTGGCCTGGCGAGGGACTTGTTTCCCCGCGCAGTGCCGCACGACGGGCCTGGTGGCGTCGCCTTGCCGCTCCGGCGGCCCTGGCGGGTCTGCTGGCGCTGGCCTTGCCGCAGGCGGCCCTGGCCTTCGATTTCAACACGGTGGCCGCCCGCGCCAAGGCACTGGCCGGCAAATCCTACAAGAAGCCTGCTGATGACCTGCCCAAGTCGCTCAAGGACCTGAGCTACGAGCAGGCCAGCCGGCTCTACTTCCGCGATGACAAGTCGGTCTGGCGCGCGCAGAAGCTGCCCTTCGAACTGTCCTTCATCCATCTTGGCGCCAGCTATACCGAGCCGGTCAAGATCAATGAAGTGGTGGGCAACGCCGTGCGCGAGATCCATTTCAGTCCGGCCCTCTTCGACTACAGCGCCAATCGCAGCGTCGATCCGCGCACCCTGCGCAATATCGGCTTTGCGGGTTTTCGTATCCGCTTCCCGCTCAACTCGGCCAAGGTCAAGGATGACGTGCTGACCTTCCACGGTGCCAGCTACTTCCGCGCCATGGGGAAAGGGCAGAGCTACGGCCTGTCGGCACGTGGTCTGGCTATCGATACGGCGCTCTATTCGGGCGAGGAATTCCCCCGCTTCACCGAATTCTGGCTGGAGCGCCCGGCCGCCGATGCCAAGGACCTGGTGATCTACGCGCTGCTGGATTCGCCGCGCGCCACCGGCGCCTATCGCTTCGTGTTGAAGCCCGGCGTGGATACGGTCATGGACGTCAAGGCCCAGATCTACCTGCGCAGCAACGTCACCAAGCTGGGCATTGCTCCGCTGACCAGCATGTTCCTCTTCGGCGAGAACCAGCCGGGTCCGGCCGACGACTTCCGTCCGGAAGTGCATGACTCGGACGGCCTGGCCATGCAGTCGGGGACCGGCGAATGGCTGTGGCGTCCGTTGGTGAACCCCAAGCGCCTGCTGGTGACCTCGTTCTCCTTCGACAATCCCCAGGGCTTTGGCCTCATGCAGCGTGACCGCAACTTCTCGCACTACGAAGACCTGGACTACAACTACCAGTCGCGCCCCAGCGCCTGGGTCGAGCCCAAGGGCAAGTGGGGTTCGGGCCGCGTGGAGCTGGTGCAGATCCCCACGCCTGACGAGACCAACGACAACATCGTGGCCTACTGGATCCCCAACACGCTGCCCAAGCCGGGCCAGCCGCTGAACGTGGAATACCGCCTGTCCTGGCAGAAGGACAACGAGAAGCGCCCGCCGCTGGCCTTCGTCACCCAGACCCTGTTCGGCCATGGCTATCGTCCCAAGCAGGACGGCAAGACCGATGAGGTGCAGCAGCTGGCGATTGACTTCGATGGTGGCAATCTCAAGAAGCTGCCCGCCAACGCGCGGGTGGAAGGGGTGGTCGAGGCCGATGCCAATGGCAAGCTGGCCAGCGTGACTACCCGCAAGAATGACGTGACCGGCGGCTGGCGTGTGGAAGTCAAGCTGCGCCGTCTGGAAGAAAACAAGCCTGTCGAGCTGCGCGGTTTCCTGCGCAATGCCAATGGCGGCACAACCTTGTCTGAAACGTGGAGCTACATATTACCCCCCAACTAAGGCAGACTTCGGCAGCCTCGCAGACGCTGGAGGATTACCTCGCGTGCCTGCCGCTGTCGCCTGAACAACGCCAGGACCTGGCCGCGCGGGCGGGTGCAATCGGCTCCGGCGATCCGGTGGTCGACCTGCACCGCGTGCTGGCCGAGGCCAGCGGACGCGATGCCAGCCTGGTGCCGGCCGCGGCGCAAGCCTCGGTCGATGCCCGCCTGCGCCTCATGTATCCCGCCGCCCAGCCGGTTGCGGTGCCGGCCGTGCAAGCTGCGCGGGCCGTGCAGGGCGCCCCGGTTCCACCCATCGGTCAGGAGCGCGGCCAGCCGCGCATTCCGGTCGGGCCGCCTCTGCAGCGCAAGTCCATGGTGCCGCGTCCCTGGGGTGAACTCAATCCGTTCTCGCGTTGGGTGGAAGAAGAAAACCGCCGCCTGGAACGTCGTCCCAGCCGCTGGCGGCGCGCCCGCAAGGGCCGCGCCAAGGTGGTCGAAGCCGTGCCGCCGGTGGATGACGAACCGCGCTACATCGAAGATCACCTGGACCAGTCCGAGGCCCCCGATCCCAAGGGGCATTGGCAGCATACGGGCAACGTGCGCCGTATTACGCTTTTGGTGCTGATGGTGTTGCAGACCTCGATGGCCACCTACTTCATGAGCGACGTGCTGCCCTATCACGGCACCAAGCCGCTGGAGATGCTGGTGCTGTTCCTGTTCGGGCTGCTGTTCCTGTGGGTCTCGGCCGGGTTCTGGACGGCCATGACGGGTTTCCTGGTCTTGATGCGTGGTGACGACAAGTATCTGATCTCGCATGAGAAGGCCGGCAATACCGAGATTGCACCCGAGGCCCGCACGGCCATCGTCATGCCCATCTGCAACGAGGATGTGGCGCGTGTCTTCGCCGGCCTGCGGGCGACCTACGAGTCGCTGGAACGCACCGGGCAGATCCGGCATTTCGATTTCTTCATCTTGAGCGACAGCGGCGAAGCTGATATCTGCGCGGCAGAAACCGCCGCATGGGATCGCCTGTGCCGCCAGACTGGTGGCTTCGGGCGCATCTTCTATCGCCATCGCCGCCGCCGCGTCAAGCGCAAGAGCGGCAACCTGGACGATTTCTGCCGCCGCTGGGGCGCCGCCTATCGCTACATGGTGGTGCTGGACGCCGACAGCGTCATGACCGGCGAATGCCTCACCAAGCTGACCCGCCTGATGGAAGCCCATCCGGGCGCGGGCATCATCCAGACCGCGCCGCGTGCAGCCGGACGCGATACGCTCTATGCGCGCATCCAGCAGTTCTCCACGCGCGTATACGGCCCGTTGTTCACGGCCGGCCTGCATTACTGGCAGCTGGGCGAATCGCACTTCTGGGGCCACAACGCCATCATCCGTCTGCAGCCCTTCATGAAGTATTGCGCGCTGGCGCCGCTGCCGGGCAAGAGCAACCTGTCCGGGCCGATCATGTCGCACGACTTCGTGGAAGCCTCGCTGATGCGGCGCGCCGGCTGGTCGGTGTGGATCGCCTATGACCTGGATGGCAGCTATGAAGAAATGCCGCCCAATCTGCTCGACGAGTTGAGCCGCGACCGCCGTTGGTGCCAGGGCAATCTGATGAACTTCCGCCTGTTCCTGGCGCGCGGCATGCACGTGGTGCATCGCGCCGTGTTCGTCACTGGCGTGATGGCCTATGTGTCGGCGCCGCTGTGGGGCCTGTTCCTGATCCTCTCCACGGTGTTGCTGGCGGCCCATACGCTGATCGATCCGCAATATTTCACGGCGCCCCGCCAGTTGTTCCCGATCTGGCCCGAGTGGCATCCGGAAAAGGCCCTGGCGCTGGTGTCGGCTACGGCCACCATCCTGTTCCTGCCCAAGATCCTGGCCGTGCTGCTGTTTGCGGTGAAGGGCGCACGCGGTTTCGGTGGCGCGCTGGCCTTGTTCGTGAGCATGCTGATCGAACTGCTGTTCTCGATGGCGCTGGCCCCGGTGCGCATGCTGTTCCATACGCGCTTCGTGCTGGGGGCCTTCCTCGGCTGGAATGCCGGCTGGAAGTCGCCGCCGCGGGCCGACAATGAAACCGGCTGGGGCGAGGCGGTGCGTCGCCATGGCTGGCATTCGGTGCTGGGCGTGGCCTGGGGCGCGCTGGTGTACTGGCTCAATCCCTCCTTCATCTGGTGGCTCATCCCGATTGCCGGTTCGCTGGCCGTTTCGGTGCCGGTGTCGGTGCTGTCTTCGCGGGTAACTTATGGTCGTGGTTTCCGCCGTGCCGGTCTGTTCAAGATCCCGGAAGAGACCTCGCCGCCGCTGGAACTGCGCGAGACCGTGCGCCATCACGAAGAGACGCCGCCGTTGCCGGGCTTCGTCGAGGCCGTGGTCGATCCGTCGTTCAATGCGCTGGTGTGCGCCACCGCGCATGCGCACCCGCAGGTGCCGGCACTGACGCAGCACCTGCGCGAGAAGCTGGTGCGTAGTGCGCTCAAGGATGGACCGGACGCGCTCAACGACAAGCAGAAGAACAGCATCCTGGAAGAGCCGGGCCTGCTGTCGCAACTGCACCAGGCGGTCTGGAGCGGTGCTGCCGAGGTTCATCCCGACTGGCACGCGGCCCGCCAGCAGGCCGTACCCGCCAGCGCCATCGAAGCACCGGTACTGGCCGCCTGAGGGGGCGCGCCAGCACCGCAACAGGGACGGCCGAAGACATTCGGCCGTCATGTTTTGCAGGGATCATCACGCCTTGTTGAATCCGACTTGAACGCTTGCCGCCAGTGACATGACCGAGCCGCACGAACCACTTCCACATATTATTCCGACCACCCATGCGCCTGCGCGGCAGAAAGCCTGGTGGAGCGGTATCGCCCTGGCGCTGGTGCTGGGCGGCGGCTATGCGCTGTATTCCCGCCAGGCGCCGCCACCGCCGCCGCCCAAGCCGATTCCGGTGAAGCTGGAGACGGTCGCGGTAGAGCGCGCCGACCTGGAACAGGTGGTCAACGCCACCGGCAATGTGGTGGCTCAGGATTACGTGGATGTCGGCTCCAAGGTGGCCGGACAGATCTCGGATGTGGAAGTGGTGATCGGTGAGTCGGTCAAAGCCGGGCGCCTGCTGGCCACCGTGGCGCCGGCCGTGCAGAACAGCCGCATCGAAAGCAACCGTGCCACCCTGGCGCGCCTGAAGGCCGAACTGGCCGGACAGAACGCCCAGCTCGACTTTGCCCAGTTGCAGTTCCAGCGCCAGACCCAGCTCAAGGCCGAGAACGCCACCCGCGAAGAGTCCTATGAATCCAGCCGCATGAACATGTATGCGGCGGCGTCCCGCGTGGACGCCACCAACGCCCAGATCCAGCAGACCGAAGCGGCCATCCGTGAAGATGAGGCGGTGCAGAAGCAGACCCGCATCGAAGCCCCCGCCGGCGGTACCATCGTCACCCTCAATGCACGTCCCGGCCAGATGGTCAGCGCCAACCAGGAAGTGCTCATGCGCATCGCCGATCTCTCGCGCATGACGGTGCAGGTGCCGGTCGCGGAAGAGGACGTGACGCGCCTGCAAAAGGGCATGACGGCGTATTTCACCACGCCCGGCTACCCCGGCAAGCGCTGGAGCGGCAAGCTGCGCCAGATCATGCTGCTGCCCACCGATGACTCCGGACGCCAGGGCAAGAAGGCGTATTACACCGTGCTCTTCGATGTGGCCAATCCCAGCCGCGAACTGATGAGCGGCATGAGTGCCGACGTGTATTTCGTGCTGGCGCGCGCCGAGCATGTGCCGACCATTCCGCGTTCGCTGGTGACCAAGCCGGGCATGGACGGCACCCAGAGTGTCAAGGTGGTGGCTCCCGATGGCACGCTGGAGACGCGCAAGATCAAGATCGGCATTCGCGATGGCGAACGCGCCCAGGTACTGTCGGGGTTGAAGGAGGGCGAGCAGGTGCTGCTGCCGGCCAATCCGCCGGCGCTTGCCAAGTAGTCGCGCACGGCCGGCAGGGCTTGCTGTACAGTAACGGCTGCCCGGGCGGCCCGGTTTCTCCGTTTTCCGTTTTTCGACGTTCAAGGCCATGACATTGCGTAGTTCACTGCTGCTGACTTCTTTCCCGTTGCCCCGCTTGACGCGGGTGGCGATGGCCGTCGCGCTGGTCCTGGCCATCGGTGGCTGCGTCACGCGGGACGTGCAGCCCGATCCCATCCTGGAAATGCAGGTGCCCGACCAGTGGGGCGGCGGCGCCTCCGCCGACGTCGCCCACGCCGAGCAGCTGTGGCCCGATAGCGACTGGTGGAAGCAGTTTGGCAGCAGCGAATTGTCCGCGCTGGTGCAGGAAGGCCAGCGCAACAATTATGAAATCGCCGCCGCCTTCTCGCGCGTCAAGCAGGCCGAGGCACAGGCCCGCATCGCCGGGGCGCCACTGTTGCCCAACGTGGCACTGAACGCGGGTGCCAGCCGCGAGATGCCCATTTCCGGCGGCACACCGACCAACACCGCCAATGCCAGCCTGCAGGTCAGCTACGAAATCGATTTCTGGGGCAAGAACCGTGCGGGCGTCGAAGCCGCTGAAGCCACCTTGCGTGCCAATCGTTACGATCGCGAGACGGTGGCCCTGACCGTCACCAGCGGCATCGTCTCCACCTATCTGCAGGTGCTGTCATTGCGCGACCGGCTTGAGATCGCGCGCCAGAACGTCAACAATGCCGAGCGCGTGTTACGCCTGGTGGAGGCGCAAAGCCGCGCCGGCTCAGCTTCGCCATTGGACCTGGCGCGCCAGCGTTCGGCCCTGGCCAACCAGCGCCAGTTGATTCCCGACCTGCAGCAGCAGGAACAGGATGCGCAGACCGCGCTGGCCATCCTCTTGGGCCGTCCGCCGCAGAATTTCAAGGTCGAGGAAAAGGGTCTGGCGCGCATCCAGATGCCGCGCATCTCGGCCGGCCTGCCTTCCGAACTGCTGACCCGCCGCCCCGACATCCGCCGCGCCGAGGCCAATCTGGCGGCCGCCAATGCCAATGTGGCGGTAGCACGGGCCGCGCTCTTCCCCAGTATTTCGCTCACCGGCTCCACCGGCGCGCAGAGCAATGCCTTGCTGTCGCTCTTCAATGGTCCCAATCTGTTTGCCAATCTCGGTACCAGCCTGATCGCGCCGATCTTCGATGGCGGCAACCTGCGCAACCAGCAGGCGCTGGCCGAAGCGCAGAAGGAAGAGCTGGTGCAGGTCTACCGGCAGCGCGTCATTACCTCGTTGTCGGAAGTGGAAAAGGCGCTGGGCGCCATTCGCAGCCTGGAAGAGCGCTATCGCCTGAAAATCAATGAAGTGGACCAGGCGCGCTTCGCCTTCGAACTGGCCGAGATCCGCTACCGCGCCGGTGCGGAAGACCTGCTGGTGGTACTCGATACCCAGCGCACCCTGTCCGAAGCCCAGAACCAGCTCGGCCAGATCAAGCTGCAGCGCCTGCAGGCCACGGTCTCGCTCTACAAGGCGCTGGGCGGCGGCTGGCAGGACAAGCAGGTTCCGGACGACACCGTCACCCGCACCGACACCGTTTCCTGAACACGGGCAGGCTCAGGCCTGCGCCCGCCACTCCTGCACCAGCAGGTGCACCAGTTCCCCCACCGTATAACCATCCCGGATCAGCGCGGCGCCCTGTCCGGCCCAGTGGGCACCGAACTCGTGCACGTCCCTGGCGCTGGCCAGGGCATGCAGTTGCTTGGCGGCGTCGTAGGCGGCGGGGTAGGCAGGGAGGCGGTTTGCAGTCGATATGTCGATTTCTTCCATGAAACGGTTGACGATGCCCCGTGCGCGGCGGCCCGAGATCGCTGCCGTCACGCGGGTGTGGTGGGCACGTGAACTTTTCAGCAAATTCCTGTAGGCGGCATTGGCCCCCGATTCGCGGGTGAGCAGGAAGGCCGTCCCCAACTGCACTGCCTGTGCCCCCAGTTGCAGGGCCGCGGCGATGCCGGCGCCGTCCATGATGCCGCCAGCGGCGATCACCGGCAGTCGGCAGTGCGTGGACAGCAGGCGGACCAGGGCGAAGGTGCCGATTTCTTCATCCTTGTGTTCATCGAAGATGCCGCGATGGCCGCCGGCCTCGATACCTTGCGCGACGATGGCATCGACGCCCGCAGCTTCGATCAGGCGCGCCTCCTCCAGGCTGGTGGCGGTGGCCATGAGGAAGACGCCTGCATTCTTGAGCGCCTGGATCACGCCCGCCTGCGGCAGACCGAAGTGGAAGCTCACCACTGCCGGGGGCAGTTCCAGCACCAGCTGCTGCATCTCGGTATCGACGACGAAGCTGCGGTAGATCTCCTTGAGCGGCAGCTTGATACTGCCGCCGAATTCGTCCAGATGCCCTTGCAGATGCGCGATCCAGGCCGCATCGCGCGCCCCGTCCAGCACCGCTGGCTGATGGCAGAAAAAATTGACGTTGAAGGGTTTGTCGGTCAGGGCATGCAGTTGCGCCAGGGCTTCGCGCGCCTGCGCCACCGAAGAGGCGCCCAGCGCCAGCGAGCCCAGTGCGCCCGCATTGGACGCCGCAGCGGCCATGGTGACGGTGGAGGTGCCCGCCATGGGCGCCTGGATGATGGGATGGGCCAGGCCCAGTCGTTGCAGCAGCGCAGTGAACATGCGAACTCCCGAAGCGCAGGCCGGCGCCGATGCGATGCCGTGGCCTGCCGAAGTGGATCAGACCGCCATGGGCGCGGTCAGCGGGGCGTGGTGCTGGTAGTTGACCAGCGAGAAGTCGCTTGGCTCGACCCGTTCCAGCCATTGCGGGGCGTACTCGCGGGTCCTGGCGAATTCCGGCACGCGCTCGGCGATGGCCAGTTGCGGCAGCGGGTAGGGCTCGCGCGTCAACTGCTCCTTGACCATGTCGATATGGTTTTCGTAGATGTGCGCATCGCCCACGAAGTAGCTGAACCAGCGCGGCCGGTAGCCGGTCAGGCGTGCCACCAGGTGCAGCAGCGCCGCCCCCTCGGCCAGGTTGAAGGGCGTGCCCAGGCCGATGTCATTGCTGCGCACGTACAGGCAGAGCGAGATTTCACCGGTGCTCTGGTTGGGCAGGAACTGGTACAGCAGATGGCAGGCGGGCAGGGCGATTTCGTCGAGCACCGCGCAGTTCCAGCCGTGGAAAAGGATGCGGCGGCTGCCGGGATTCTTGACGATGGTGTCCAGGCATTCGCGCAGCTGGTCCACGGCTTTGTAGAGCAGGACTTTTTCCACGCCCTTGTCCTGCAGCGAGGAGACGATGGCAAAGCCCTTGGCGCGGGCCGCGTCGATCTGCGCGGTGTGCGCGGCGTCGATCAGCTTGTAGGCCGGCCATTCTCGCCATTGCACGCCATACACCGGACCCAGATCATCGGTGCCGGTACGGAAGGGATTGGCCAGCCAGTCGGCGTTTTCGTTGGCGTTCTGGTCCCAGACCTTGCAGCCGAGAGCACGAAAATCGGCCGCGCTGCGGGTGGCGCGCAGGAAGCCGCACAGTTCGCCCACCACCGACTTGAAGGCCAGGCGTTTGGTGGTCACCGCCGGAAAACCCTTCTGCAGGTCGAAGCGCATCATGGCGCCGGGAATGCTCAAGGTGCGGATGCCGGTGCGGTTGTCTTGCCAGGAGCCGTTCTCTAGCACGTCCTGGATGAGGTCTTGGTATTGTTTCATTGCAATGCTCGGGAGGCTGGCCGGGTGGCCAAAAGATGAAGGATTGTAGCGTATCGACCGCCCGAACACCCGATGCCGGACCGGCTTGTCATTGCAGCAAGATGAAGAAAAACACCGGAGACGCTGTTCCGTCCCGGTGTTCCCCGCAAGCCCGGGCCTGTTTCAGAATCCGACGTTCTGCCCGCCCTTGAGTTGCAGCATGTCACGCGCTTCGTCCGGCGTGGCCACCTGCAAGGACAGCGCCTCGATCACGGTACGGATACGACGCACTTGATCGGCATTGCTTTTGGCCAGTTGGCCGGGGCCGTCCCACAGAGAATCTTCCAGCCCCACGCGGGTGTGTCCGCCCATGGCGGCGGCCATGGTGGCAATCGGGATCTGGCCGCGTCCGGCCCCCAGCACCGACCAGAAATAGGCATCGCCGAAGAGACGGTCGGCGGTGCGCTTCATGTGCATGACATCTTCCACATCGTTGCCGATACCGCCGCGCAGGCCGAATACCGACTGGATCAGGAAGGGCGGCTTGATCAGGCCGCGGTCGATGAAGTGCGCGGCCGTGTAGAGGTGGCCGATGTCATAGCACTCGATCTCGAAGCGGGTCTGGTTGGCGCTGCAGGATTCAAGGATGTAGGCGATGTCCTTGAAGGTATTGCGGAAGATGCGGTCGTCCGAGCCGGCCAGGTAGGGTTGTTCCCAGTCGTACTTGAAGTCCTTGAAGCGGTTCAGCATTTCATACAGGCCGAAGTTCATCGAGCCCATGTTCAGGGAAGCCACTTCCGGTTTCAGTTGCAGCGCCGGTTGCAGCCGTTCTTCCACCCCCATGGTCGGCGCGCCGCCGGTGGTGAGGTTGATGACCACGTTGGAGGCGGCCTTGATCTGCGGCAGAAATTTGCGGAAGGCGTCCGGATCCTGGGTCGGCTTGCCATTGTGCGGGTCGCGCGCATGCAGGTGCACGATGGCCGCGCCCGCCTCGGCGGCAGCCAGGGCTTCATCGCGGATCTGCTCGGGCGTGACCGGCAGGTAGGGCGACATCGAAGGCGTATGGATGGCGCCGGTGACGGCGCAGGTGATGATGACTTTGCGAGGCTGGGCCATGGGACTTGCTCCTGGAGAGGACAAAGAAAAGGGGAAGGGCGCTAGGCCAGCGTTTCGACGTTGCCGCACACCGACAGGCTCTGGCCGCTGATGGCAGCACCGGCGGGCGAGCAGAGGAAAAGGATCTGGTTGGCGATGTCCTGAGCGCTGACCATGCGCCGCAGCGAGACCTTGGAAAGCAAGCGTGAGCGCATTTCTTCATGTTCGATGCCATAGGCCGCCGCCTTGGCGGCCACGATGCGCTCCTGTCGCGGCCCTTCGACGATGCCCGGCAAGACGGCATTGACACGGATGTTGGACGGGCCCAGTTCGATGGCCCAGGTCTCGGTCAGGCCGATGACGCCATACTTGGATGCCGAATAGGGCGTGCGCAAGGCAAAGCCCAGCCGACCGGCCACCGAGGAAATATTGACGATGGCGCCGCCGCCGTTTTTCTTCAGCATGGGCACGGCGCGCCGGGTGCAGAGGAAGGGGCCGGTCAGGTTGATGGCGATGGTCTGGTCCCATTGCGCCGCATCGATGTCTTCCACCGGCAGCGTGGGACCGGCAATGCCGGCATTGTTGACCAGGACGTCCAGTCTTCCGTCCCAGCGCGCGGCCAGGTCGGCGAACATGGCATCGACCTGCGCCGCACTGGCCACGTCGGTACGGCTGAAACTCACCGCCGCGCCTGCCAGTCGGGCACGTGCATCGGCCAGGAAAGCCTCATCGATATCGCAGACGTGCACTTGCGCGCCTGCTTTGATGAACGTTTCAGTAATTGCGAGGCCGATGCCCTGGGCACCGGCGGTGACGATGACGTGATGGTCCTGCAGGTTCAGATCCATGGTTTGGTCTCCTGGGGGGGGGATCCGGCCCCGATGCCAGCGTGGGCTGGTCTTGTCGTAGTGGGGAAAGGCCGGTGCGAACGACTGTAGTGGAGCCGCGCAGGAGCGTCAACGGCAGCATTCTGACTCGGGACTTCCCTTGAAACCGCCCGATCCGGCCGCCACAGCCCACGGGTAGCGGGCTCTGGCACAGCGGCCTGGGCCATGGCTGGGGTGGAGCATGAACAGATTGCGCGACAGGGAAAAACTTTCATCAATGCGCGAGGGGAGGAGGGGCGGGAAGGGTGGCTGCGGCACTGCATCAAATTTCGCGGAGAGGGGCGGGGCTGTTGGTACAATGCCCACTTTCTGCCACTTCCCCTCTCTCTACAGGCTTATGGATATCCTTCTGTTCCTGGTCGATTTCATCCTCCACATCGACCGTCACCTGGCCGAACTGGCCGTTTCCTATGGTCCCTGGTTATTCCTGATCCTGTTCCTGATCATCTTTTGCGAAACCGGTCTGGTGGTCACGCCCATTCTGCCCGGCGACTCGTTGCTTTTCGTGACCGGCGCCCTGGCCGCTACCGGCGCCTATGACATTCACCTGATGCTGCTGACCCTGATCGTGGCCGCCATCCTGGGCGACAGCACCAACTACCAGATCGGCAAGATGCTGGGTATCAAGGTGTTCGACAAGCCCAACTCGCGCATCTTCAAGAAGGAATACCTGGACAAGACCCATGCCTTCTTCGAGAAGCACGGCGGCAAGGCCATCATCATCGCCCGCTTCGCCCCCATCGTGCGCACCTTTGCACCCTTCGTGGCGGGCGTGGGCGCGATGACTTACAAGCGCTTCTTCCTCTACAACGTCATCGGTGGCATCGCCTGGGTGGCCAGCTTCGGCTATGCCGGCTACTTCTTCGGCAACCTGCCCATCGTCAAGAAGAACCTGAGCCTGTTGATCGTGGCCATCGTGATCCTGTCGATCCTGCCGGGGATCATCGAGTACTTGCGCCACAAGCGTCGTCCGGGCTGATCGCCTCACGACGCGAAGCCAGCAAAAAACTGCCGTTCAGCCTGAAGGCTGAACGGCAGTTTTTCTTTCAGGCGCTGCTTGTGAGGCCCAGGTCCTGTTTGCCGCCGTATTGCACATCCGGCCGCAACGGTGTCTTGCTGGACGCCGCCCGCACGTATTGCGGCGGCCAGGCCACGTCTTCGCGCAATTGCTGAGCGGCATGCAGCGGCCAGTAGGGATCGCGCAGCAGTTCGCGCGCCAGCAGCACCAGGTCGGCCTGGCCGGTCCGCAGCACGTGCTCGGCCTGGAAGGCGTCGGTAATCATGCCGACCGTGCCGGTGGCGATGCCGGTCTGGTTTTTCACGCGCGCCGCAAAGCCGGTCTGGTAACCGGGGCCGACCGGAATGGCCGCCGAGGGCAGGTTGCCGCCCGTGGACACATCCACCAGGTCCACCCCCATTTCCCGCAGGCGGGCCGAGAGGGCCACCGTATCGTCGGCGCCCCAGCCGCCCTCGGTCCAGTCGGTGGCCGACAGGCGCACCAGCAGGGGCAGTTCGGCGGGCCAGACGGCGCGGGTCGCCTGCACCGTTTCCAGCAGGAAGCGGATGCGGTTCTCGAAGCTGCCGCCGTACTGGTCGGTGCGGTGATTGCTCAGGGGCGAGAGGAACTGATGACCCAGGTAGCCGTGCGCGCCATGCAGTTCGACTACCTTGAAACCGGCGGCCAGGGCGCGACCGGCGGCCTCGGCGAAGGCTTGCACCAGTGCGGCAATTTCCGCCGTACTCATGGCATGCGGTTCGGTATAGGTGGTATCGAAGGCCAGGGCCGAGGGCGCCTGCGGCAGCCAGCCTCCCTTGGCCACCGGCACACTGGCCGCCGGGCCATCCCAGGGACGCAGGGCACTGGCCTTGCGGCCCGCATGCGCCAGCTGGATACCGGGCACGGCACCCTGCTGCTCGATGAAGCGGGTGAGACGGCGCAGGGGCGCGACGTGCTCATCCTTCCAGATACCGAGATCGGCGCTGGTGATGCGGCCTTCCGGAACCACCGCCGTGGCCTCCATGATGACCAGGCCGGCCCCGCCCACGGCACGGCTGCCCAGGTGCACCAGGTGCCAGTCGTTGACGAAGCCGTCCTCGGCCGAATACTGGCACATCGGGGAGACGGCGATGCGGTTGGGCAAGGTGACCCCGCGCAGGGTCAGCGGCGAAAACAATAGACTGCTCATGCAAGAACTCCTGTCATGTCATGGCATCGGGAAGATGCCGAGATGCGCAGTCTAGGGGATTTCTTCAAATTGCGTCGGCGGCCCCCGCCGTATGCCTTATTGCGTCTCGAACTGCAATGCCGCCAGGCTGGCATAGAGGCCATCGCGGGCCACCAGTTCGGCATGGGTGCCGGTCTCGACGATGCGACCGTGTTCCAGCACGATGATGCGGTCGGCGCGCTGCACGGTGGCCAGGCGGTGCGCGATGACCAGCGTGGTGCGGCCGACCATGGCCGCTTCCAGGGCGCTTTGCACCAGGCGCTCGGATTCGGCATCCAGGGCGCTGGTGGCTTCGTCCAGCAACAGCAGCGGTGGGTTCTTCAGCAGCGCGCGGGCGATGGCGATGCGCTGGCGCTGGCCACCGGAAAGGCGCACGCCGCGCTCGCCCAGGAAGCACTGATAGCCCTCCGGCAGGCGTTCGATGAATTCATGCGCAGCGGCCATGCGGGCGGCCGCGATCACTTCTGCATCGCTGGCATCGGGGCGACCGAAGCGGATGTTTTCCATGGCATTGGCCGAGAAGATCACGGTGTCCTGCGGCACGATGCCAATCGCCTTGCGCAGGTCATGGAGGGTCAGGTAGCGGATGTCCACGCCCTCCAGTCGGATACTGCCGTGCTGCGGATCGTAGAAACGCAGCAGCAACTGAAACAGCGTGGTCTTGCCGGCCCCCGAGGGACCGACCACGGCCACCGTCTCTCCCGCACGCACATCCAGCGAGAAGCCGGACAGTGATGCGCTGCCGGGGCGCGAGGGATAGTGGAAGTCCAGGTCTTCGATCTTCAGGGCTGCGCCGTTGGCGGTGCGTGGCGGCAGTTGTTCCGGCAGCAGTACGGACTGTACCGGCGACTGCGCCGCCAGCAGGTCGAGCAGGCGTTCGGTGGCGCCGGCGGCGCGCTGGGTGTCGCCCATCACTTCCGAGAGGGCGCCCAGCGAACCGGCCACCAGGGATGCGTACAGAATGAACTGGCCCAGCTCGCCGCCGGTCATGCGGCCCTGCATGACCGCATGCGCGCCCAGCCACAGCACGAAGACGATGGCACCGAAGACCAGCAGGATGGCTACGACGGTGAGCAGCGAGCGGGCGCGGATGCGGTCCATCGCTGTCTGGAAGGCACGCTCGACGGAATCGCCGAAGCGGCGCGCCTCGATCTCTTCATGCGTGAAGGCTTGCACGGTCGGCATGGCGTTGAGGATTTCACCGGCCATGGCGGCGGCATCGGCCACGCGGTCTTGCGAGGCGCGCGAGAGCTTGCGCACGCGGCGCCCGTAGAAGACGATGGGCAGCACCACGGCCGCCAGCATGACGATGATGATGGAGGTCAGCCTGGCGCTGGTGATGAAGAGCATGCTCATGCCGCCCAGGAACAGCAGGGCATTGCGCAGGGCCATCGAAATGCTGGTGCCGACCAGGGCCTGGATGAGCGTGGTATCGGTGGTCAGGCGCGAGAGGACTTCGCCGCTCTTGGTGGTTTCGAAGAATTCGGGACTCTGCGTCACTACGTGGGCATAGACCGCGCTGCGCAGGTCGGCGGTGACCCGCTCGCCCAGCCAGGACACCATGTAGAACCGTGCCGCCGTGGCCACCCCCAGCACGCAGGCCACGCCGAACAGGGCCAGGAAATACAGGTTGATGTGGCTGGCGCTCTTGCTGCCGGCCGCGCCAAAACCGAGGTCGATCATCTGCTTGAAGGCATAGGGTACGGCCAGTGTGGCTGCGGCCGCCACCAGCAGCGCCAGGCCGGCCAGCAGGAACTGCTTCTGGTAGGGCGCGAGAAAGGGGAGCAGTCCGCGCAGTGCGGCCAGCGCGGATTTGCGGGCGGTGGGAGAATCCGAGGCTGGCGTGGCGTCGGTGGCAGGGGAGTTGATGCGGGAAGGAGTCGTGGAGGACATGGACATGGATGAGCTGTTGAGGCTGCCGGGCCAATCGTTGCGTGCATGTTGCCGCACGACCAGAGTCGCCGGTCAACGCCGGGAAAAACTGCTGGCTGCGTTGAACCAACCGGGCTTGCCTTAATCGGAAGAGGCATAAGTATAGACAGTCCGTGCAGACATCGCGCAGCTTGTCTCACAACGCGATGTTGTTCGTCAGCCATTGCTTGCCTGCCTTGCCCTGCTAGAGTATGCGGATTCGAGCGCGATCAGCTCGACCGGCGCAGCGCAGCAGCAGGCATCCGCATCATCCCAACCCCATGACAGGCAAGGAGATTCGCTTGGCCCAACCCGCACTGATCCCCTCCCGCCGGGAGGTCGCGCCAGCAGAGCGTACATCACATGATGAACTGCTGGCCGGGCTCACCGCCGCCGAGGCGGCCATCTCACCCAAATATTTCTATGATGCGCTGGGCAGCAAGCTCTTCGAAGCCATCTGTGCTCTGCCCGAGTATTACCCCACCCGTACCGAAGCCGCCATCTTCGCCGCCCATCAGCAGGCCATGGCGCAGGCCATCGGCAAGGGCTGTACCTTGATCGATCTGGGCGCCGGCAATTGCGCCAAGGCCGCCGCGCTGTTCGAGGCCTTGCAGCCGCAACAATATGTGCCGGTGGATATCTCCACCGATTTCCTGCACCAGTCGGTGGCCGGTTTGCAGGAGCGCTTCCCGCAACTGCCCATGTTGCCGCTGGCGATGGATTTCTCCGCCACGCTGGCACTGCCGGAAACGGTGCGACAGCAACGCCGCCTGTTCTTCTATCCCGGTTCCTCGCTGGGCAACTTCGATCCACGCCAGGCGCTGGACTTCCTGCGCCGGGTGCGTGCGGCCTTGCCGCCCGGTGCCAGCGATGGCGGCATTCTCATCGGGCTGGATCTGGTCAAGGATGCGCGCGTGCTGGAAGCGGCCTATGACGATGCCATCGGTGTGACAGCGGCATTCAACCTGAACCTGCTCAACCATGTGAACGACTTGATCGGGGCTGACTTCAGCCCCCGCGACTGGCGCCACGTGGCCTTCTACAACGGCCGCCAGCAGCGCATCGAAATGCACCTCGAAGCGCGGCGCGACCTGATCGTGCGCTGGCCGGGCGGACGCCGCACCTTCCATCAGGGCGAGCGCATCCATACTGAATACAGCCACAAGTTCACCGAGCAGGACATCCTGGGCCTGCTGGAAGAAGCCGGATTCGGCAATTGCCGCCTGTGGTTTGACCAGCGGCGCTGGTTCGCGGTCTGCCATGCGCAGGCGCGCTAGGCGGCGCTGGCCCATATTGATTCAATGATTCTTGCAGGAGACCGGATGCCTTCCGTCATTACCCAGGACACCACCACGCAAGGCGAAGACGACCAGGCCGTCGTCACTGCCGCCACCGCTGCCACCATCGATGCCGTCATCGACGCTGCCGTCCAGCACCTCCATCAACGCCCGCGCGAGCGCCTGGGCGACCGTTACCGGCGCCTGCGCCGGCAGTCCCTGCTCATCGCCGAACCGCTCTCGGCCGAGGATTGCTGCGTGCAGGCCATGCCGGATGCCAGCCCCGTCAAGTGGCACCTGGCCCACACCACCTGGTTCTTCGAAACCTTCCTGCTGGAGCGTTTCCAGAGCGGCTTTACGCCCTTCCATCCGCAGTTCCGCGTGCTCTTCAATTCCTACTACGACGGCGTGGGCGAGAAGTTTCCGCGTCCGCAGCGCGGGTTGCTCACGCGGCCCGCGCTGGAGGAGGTGCTGGCCTATCGCGAGCAGGTCGATGCACGCATGCTGCTGCTCATCGATGCCCTGGAGTCGGAACCCGGCGAAGCGGGCAGCGCGCATCCGCAACTGTCGGGTTTCCTTGCGCTGCTGGAATTGGGCATGCAGCACGAGCAGCAGCATCAGGAGCTGATGCTCACCGACATCAAGTTCCTGCTGTCGATGAACCCGCTGCAACCGGCCTATCAACCCCTGCCGATGAACCTGCAGCTGGACGACCCGGCCGAGCTGGCGCTGCGCTGGCATCGCATCGAGGCCGGTATCGTCGAGATCGGTCATGCCGGTGGCGGCTTTTGCTTCGACAACGAGACGCCGCGCCATCGCCAGTTCGTCGAGCCCTACCAGTGCGCTTCGCGGCTGGTGAACAATGCCGAATACCTGGCCTTCGTTGAGGCGGGCGGTTATGAAGATGCCGCACTGTGGTTGTCCGAGGGATGGGAATGGAAGCGGCAGGCTGGCCTGTCGCATCCCCTGTACTGGCGCCGCGGCGCCGACGGCCAGTGGCGCGAATTCACCGAGTATGGCGTACAGCCCTTGCAGCCGCATCGGGCTGCCGTGCATCTCTCGTATTACGAGGCCGATGCCTATGCCCGCTGGGCTCAGGCCCGTCTGTTGACCGAGGCCGAGTGGGAACATGCCGCCGCGCGGCTGCATGGGCGCGGACGTGAATTTTTTGGCGTGGCCTGGCAGTGGACCAGCAGCAGCTATGGGCCTTACCCCGGCTTCACCGCCGCACCGGGTGCGGTAGGTGAATACAATGGCAAATTCATGGTCAACCAGTACGTGCTGCGTGGGTCATCTTCGGCCACGCCGCTGAACCACGCACGGTTGACCTATCGCAATTTCTTCCCGGCCAGCGCACGCTGGCAGGTCAGCGGCATACGCCTGGCCCGCCAGGGCTGATGGCCTTGCTTGCGTCTTCAAGCTGCCACCAGGGCCGCAGCCGGCCCTGGTGGCGGTACCGACTTTGACCTCTCAGAAGGTTTCCCACTCTTCCGATTTGTCTTCCTTGCTGGTGGCCGGAAGCGCGCGTGGTGCCGGCGCGGCAGCCGCGGCGCGGACTGCGGGCGGCTTGCCGGGCAGGGCCGTCGTCGATGCCGGTGTCGCCGTGCGCAACGGTGCGGCGCGCACCACCGGAGCCGGTGCGGGTGCCGTGCCCAGGTCATCGAGACGGAACACGCTCACCAGTTCCAGCAGTCGCTGCGCCTGATCCTGCAAGGCCTGCGCGGCGGCGGCGGCTTCCTCCACCAGCGCGGCATTCTGCTGGGTAGTGTTGTCCATCTGCATGATGGCCTGGTTGACCTGCTCGATGCCATCGCTCTGCTCGCGCGTGGCGGCCGAGATTTCCCCGACGATGTGGCTGACCTGCTCGATGCTGTGGACCACCTCATCCATGGTGCTGCCGGCCTGTGCCACCAGTTCAGTGCCGGCCGTGACCTGGCCGACGGAATCATTGATGAGTTCCTTGATTTCCTTGGCGGCGGTGGCCGAACGCTGGGCCAGGCCGCGCACTTCCGACGCCACCACCGCGAAGCCACGGCCCTGTTCCCCTGCGCGTGCTGCCTCCACGGCCGCATTCAGCGCCAGGATGTTGGTCTGGAAGGCGATGCCGTCGATGACCGAGATGATGTCCACGATCTTGCGCGAGGAATCATTGATGGCGCCCATGGTCTGCACCACCTGCTTGACGGTCTGGCCGCCCTGGTTGGCCACTTGCGTGGCGTTGCCGGCCAACTCGCTGGACTTGCGGGTGTGGTCGGCATTCTGTTTGACGCTGGAGGTCAGCTGTTCCAGCGAGGAGGCGGTTTCTTCCAGGGCGCTGGCCTGCTCCTCGGTGCGCGAGGACAGGTCCAGGTTGCCGCTGGCGATCTGGGTCGAGGCGGTGACCATGGAGTCGGTACCGCGCCGCACCTCCTGCACGATGGCCTTGAGCTTCTGGTTCATGGCCGCCAGCGCCTGCAGCAGTCGGCCGGTTTCATCGTTGGAGTGGGCGGCGATGACGGCGGTCAGATCCCCCGCCGCCACGGTCTCGGCCACTTCCACGGCACGGCTGAGCGGACGGGTGATGCTGCGCGAGATGGTCCAGGCGATGAAGGCGGCGAACAGCGCCGAGAGGAGGCCGGAGACCAGCATGATGGTGCGGGTGGAGCTGTAGATGGCTTCGGCATCGGCAACCGACTGATCCATCAGTTTCTGCTGCATGTCCGAGAGCGCATCGAGATGGCCGAAATAGAGTTTCTGCAGCGGCATCATCTGCTCCAGCATGAGCTTGATGGCGGCATCCTTCTCGCCACTGTTGTAGAGGCGGTCGATCTCCTTGCGCAGGGCGGCGTAGCTCTTGCGCGTTTCCGTAACCTTTTCGAACTTGGCGCGGGCCTCCGCATTGACGATCAGGCTGCCCAGTTCATCGTAGAGCTTGGTGTTTTCCGCTGACAGGCGCTCGATGGTTTGTTGTTCGTTGGCAATCTGCGCCGGATCGCTCATGAGCAACTGGTTGCGCAGCGAGATGGCCAGATCGTCGACTCTGCCGGAAATGTTGTTGATGATGTCGATCTTCTTGTAGCGGTCATTGACCACCAGGTCCAGCGCCTGGTTGATGTTGCTCAAGCGGGCCAGGCCCAGCGTGACGATGGCGGCGATCACCAGGATCAGTACCGAGAACGCGAGTGTGAGTCGTATGGAAATGCTGAGATTGTTGAAGCGCATGATTTTCCCCCCGAAAAATGTGGATGCGGCTTGCTGATGAGAGATGTCACACGTGGCATGTGACTTTTGACTGGTATGACGACCAGCAAGCAATAATAAGCCAGTTACGTACATTGAGAACGTTTGGCACACGTAAATTCTGCGAACTTGTCCGGCGTCAGGGAAAACGAGGATCAGCGCAGATTGCCGCGCATCAACGTGGCGGCCGTGCAACGACGTCAGACGGCAAGAGGGCGGGGGAGGGGGATGCAACAACGCCGCCCGGTAGGGCGGCGTCGCGTTCAGAAAGCGGCCGGGATCGCCGGCCGGATTCCGTTTCAGGCAGCCTTGGCCTGTGCGGAGCCAGCCTGGTTGGCGCTCTCGCTGATGGCGATCTGGCGGTTCACGGCAGACAGCACGGCCTTGAAGGAGGCAGTCACGATGTTGGCGTCGATGCCCACACCGAATCCGGTCGGGGCTTCGTTCAGGCGCAGCTCGATATAGCTGGCAGCCTTGGCGTCGGCGCCGGCACCGATGGCGTGTTCATGGAAGTCCATCAACTTGATGTCCAGGCCCAGCGCATGCACGAAGGCATCGATGGGACCATTGCCGCTGCCGCGCACGGTCACCGGCTGGCCATTGCGTACGATGTCGACTTCGATGTTGATGGATTCGGCCTTGGAGCTGTCTTCGGACATGCGGTGCGCACGGTAGACATAGGGCTCTACGCGCTCCAGGTATTCACGCTGGAAGATGGCGTGGATATCGGAGGCGGCGATTTCCTTGCCGGTGGCATCGGCCTCGCGCTGGATGGCGCGCGAGAACTCGATCTGCAAGCGGCGCGGCAGGGCCAGGCCATATTCCTGTTCCAGCAGGTAGGCCATGCCGCCCTTGCCGGACTGGCTGTTGACGCGGATGACGGCATCGTAGCTGCGGCCCAGGTCGGCCGGGTCGATCGGCAGATAGGGTACTTCCCAGATGGCGTCGGGCTGCTGCTTGGCGAAGCCCTTCTTGATCGCGTCCTGATGCGAGCCGGAGAAGGCCGTGAAGACCAGATCGCCGACATACGGGTGGCGCGGGTGAACGGGGATCTGGTTGCATTCTTCCACCACCTGGCGCACCACGTCGATATCGGAGAAGTCCAGGCCCGGGTTCACGCCCTGGGTGTACAGGTTCAATGCCAGCGTGACCAGGTCGACGTTGCCGGTGCGCTCGCCGTTGCCGAACAGGCAGCCCTCGACGCGGTCGGCGCCGGCCATCACGGCCAGCTCGGCCGAGGCCACGGCGGTGCCGCGATCATTGTGCGGGTGCACCGAGATGATGGCGCTGTCGCGGTGCTTCAGGTTGCGGCACATCCATTCGATCTGGTCGGCGTAGACGTTGGGGGTGGCGCACTCGACGGTGGAGGGCAGGTTCAGGATGATCTTGCGCTGTGGGGTGGCACCCCAGGTTTCGCAGACGGCATCGCAGATGTCCTTGGAGAAATCCAGCTCGGTGGTGCTGAAGGATTCCGGCGAGTATTCGAAGCGCCATTCGGTGCCCGGGCGCGCATCGGTCAGTTCCTTGACCAGGCGGGTGCCGGTGACGGCGATGTTCTTGATCTCCTCGCGCGACATGTTGAAGACGATCTTGCGGAAGGCCGGGGCCACCGAGTTGTACAGGTGGACGATGGCCTTCTTGGCGCCTTCCAGCGATTCGACGGTGCGGCGGATCAGTTCTTCGCGCGACTGGGTCAGCACGATGATGGTGACGTCATCGGGGATGCGGTTCTCGACGATGAGCTTGCGCACGAAATCGAAATCGGTCTGCGAGGCGGAGGGGAAGCCGACTTCGATTTCCTTCAGGCCGGTCTTCAACAGCAGTTCGAAAAAGCGCAGCTTGCGCTCGGCGTTCATCGGTTCGATCAGGGCCTGGTTGCCATCGCGCAGGTCGGTGCTCATCCAGATCGGCGGAGTGTCGATGACCTTGCCGGGCCAGGTGCGGTCGGGCAGGTCGATGGCAGGGAAGGGACGGTATTTGGCGGCGGGGTTGCTTAACATCATGATGGACCTCTTGGTTTCCGGATGGCGTGGAATGCTTCAGTGCTTGGATACGTGAATGCTTCAGTGCGTCAGATGTGGCCGATCGGGTTGCCTGGCTGCCACGAGCGCGTGGCCAGGCAACCCTTCATAGAGCCAGAGGCGGCATCTCCCGCAGCGGGGCGCCTGCCTGGGGCAGTTGCGCGCGCTGGTTGCAGATTGTGCGGATCATCGAATACATATGCTTGGCCTGGTGGGCGGCGACGTCGGCTTTCATCATGGAACGCGCGTCACTGCCTGGTTGTACTGCCGGACCTGCTGGATTTTGTGGGTTTGCCGGATCGCGTAAAGTCAGCGGATACGACAGGAAAACGGATTTTAGCGCGAGGCTAGTAGTAGCGACACCGATAGCAACGCTAGCAGGCTGCTGGCGCTGTTGTGGCGGATGGAGGTGGTTGCTGCGGAGTTCATCCGAGCAATGTAGAAGATTGGGCATCCGCTTGTCAAGGGCTATCTTTTTTACAGACGGTTGACACACGTAAAAGAAAGGTACATTCCAATAAATTCGTTGCTAGAATCGTCTTGTTAATAACCGGCTGGTCATTTATCTGCATTGCTGCAATATCAATTCCTTGTGAGGATGGAACGCCGCCGGGTGAAAATGCTCCAAACCGAGCGCTGCAGTAGTCCTTTTGCCAACCAGGGTTGACTTGTTGCGCCGGCACCGCTCTCTGCGTCGCCTGCCACGAAGAACAAACAACAGAATGCCGACGCCTCCGCCACCCCGGAAGGATAGTCAATAACCGCCAACATCCATGCAGAAACGTACCGACCTCATCGTTTGCGAAGAATGCGACGCCGTCTACCAGCGCATGACGCTGGGCGAGCGCGAGGTCGCCCGCTGCCTGCGTTGTGGCGCCGAACTGGAGCGTGATACCGGTCGCCGCCTGCAGCACCTGCTGCCGCTGACCATTGCTGCGCTGATCCTGTTCGTGATCGCCAATGCCTTTCCCATCGTGACCATCGAGCTGCAGGGGCTCTCCAGCCAGACCACGCTGATCGGCGCGGTGGTGGCGTTGACCCGTGACGGCATGTCGGAGGTGGCCCTGCTGGTGCTGGCCACGACCTTGCTGTTCCCGCTGATCCAGCTGGGGGTGTTGCTCTACCTGTTGCTGCCGGGGGGACGCCAGTCACGTCCGCCCGGCTTCGTGCTGCTGCTGCGGCTCATGCAGGTGGCACGGCCCTGGGGCATGATCGAGGTATTCATGCTGGGCGTGCTGGTGGCGCTGATCAAGCTGTCCAACATGGCCGAGGTCATCCCCGGTCCGGCCTTGTGGTCCTTCGGTGGACTGACGGTGCTGCTGACGGTCGTGGTGTCTTTCAATCCACGCTACCTCTGGCACGTGTGGGAGCAGCAGCAAGCCGGGCAATACGGTGACAAGAAGGCCGGTGCATGAGCTTCTTCACCCGCCAGGTGACATCGCATGCGCCCGACCTCACTCAAGAGCCGGATGAAGACCTGCCCGTGCAGGATGCCGCTGCGCTGGGCGTGATCGGCTGCCATCACTGCGGCACCGTGTGGGAAGGGGCCCAGCCCCATCAAGCTTGCGGCGTGTGCCATGCGCGGCTGCACGTACGCAAGATCGATAGCCTCACCCGTACCTGGGCGCTCCTGATTGCGGCCTGCATCATGTACATCCCGGCCAACATGATGCCGGTGATGGTGACCCGTACCCTGTTCGATGAACAGCGCGACACCATTCTCTCCGGCGTCATCTATTTCTGGACATCCGGTGAATGGGGCCTGGCGCTGGTGGTATTCGTGGCCAGCTTTCTGGTGCCGCTGTTCAAGCTGGTGGCGCTGGGCATCCTGGTTTTCTCGGCCCGTCGCCGCAGTCGCTGGCGCCGGCTGCAGCGCGCCAGGCTGTATCGCGTGGTCGAGGCCATCGGACGCTGGTCCATGCTGGATGTTTTCGTGGTCTCGGTCCTGACCGGGCTGGTCAAGATCCACGGCTTTGCCAATATCCACGCCGGTATCGGCATCGCGGCTTTCGGCGCAGTGGTGGTGCTGACCATGCTGGCCTCGCTGGCCTTTGACCCGCGCCTCATCTGGGACGAGCGCGAGACCGATCAAGCCTTCCCTGCACCTGGCCAGCCGCTCCCCGATACTGCTTCTCCCCATGACAACGTCAACAAGCCACAGGAAACCGCATGACTCCACCCGATCATTCCGATGACAAGCCGGCGCTGCTGCAACCGCGCCGCGCGCGCCAGCGCAACTGGCTGCCCTCGCTGGTGTGGCTCATTCCCATCGTTGCGGCCATCGTCGGCCTGACGCTGGTGGCCAAGATCCTGGTCGAGCGCGGCCCCATGGTCACGGTCAGCTTCCGTTCCGCAGAAGGGTTGGAGGCCGGCAAGACCAGGGTGAAGTACAAGGATGTCGAGATCGGCCAGGTGCAGAGCCTGAAGCTGGCCGCCGATCGTTCGCACGTGCTGGTGGGCATCCAGCTCAACCAGGACGCTTCCGGTTTCAATGCCGAGGACACGCGTTTCTGGGTGGTGCGTCCGCGCATTGCCGCCTCGGGCATCTCGGGCCTGGGCACCTTGCTTTCGGGGGCCTACATCGGCGCCGATGCCGGTGTCTCGGAAGAGACCAAGAAAGACTTCGTCGGCCTGGAGCAGCCCCCCATCGTCACGCGCGATGCCTCGGGACGGCAGTTCGTGCTGCATACCGATGACCTGGGCTCGCTGGATATCGGCTCGCCCATCTTCTATCGGCGCATCAAGGTTGGTCAGGTAGTTGCCTATGACCTCGACAGCGATGGTCGGGGGGTGACCCTGCGCATCTTCGTCAATGCGCCCTACGACAAGTTTGTCACCCAGGCTTCGCGCTTCTGGCATGCCAGCGGCTTCGACATGGAACTCAACGCCAGCGGCTTCAAGCTGCACACCCAGGCGCTCTCCACGGTGGTGCTGGGTGGCATCGCCTTCCGCGAGCGCGATGAACAGCACGTGAGCCCACCGGCCAAGGAGGGCACCGAGTATGCGCTGGTGGAAGATGAAAGCACTGCCATGAAGGAGCCGGATGGCGCGCCGCAAACGGCCCTGCTGTATTTCGACCAGTCCCTGCGTGGCCTGCAGCCGGGTGCGGCGGTGGACTTCCGTGGCGTGGTGCTGGGCGAGGTCAAGAGCATCGGCGTGGAGTACGACAAGGCGCGCGGTGAATTCCGCATGCCGGTGCTGGTGCAGATCTATCCGGATCGTTTGGGCCGCCGCTTCCACGAAGAGACCGGCGAGCAGCGCCGTTCCAACGCGCAGTTGTTGCGCATGCTGGTCAAGCGCGGCATGCGTGCGCAGCTGCGCAATGGCAACTTGCTGACCGGCCAGCTGTATGTGGCGATCGATTTCTTCCCCAAGGCCAAGCCGGCGCAGATTGATCCGGACAAGGTGCCGCTGGAGCTGCCGACCATCCCGGGCAGCCTGGACGAACTGCAGAAGCAGCTCTCCGACATTGCGGGCAAGCTCTCCAAGGTACCGTTCGACGAGATCGGTCGCGATCTGCAGACTACTCTGAAGACCTTGAACAAGACCTTGACCACGGCCGAGCAGACGGCCGCACACATCAACAACGACATCGCGCCGGAGATGCAGGCGACCATGAAGGATGCCCGCAAGACCTTGAATGCCGCCGAGCGCACGCTCTCCGATGATGCACCGCTGCAGTCGGACATCCGCCAGACCATGCAGGAACTGTCCAAGGCTGCGGCCTCGATCCGTATCCTCACCGATTACCTGCAACAGCATCCGGAAGCGCTGATCCGGGGCAAACAGGAGCCATGATGCAAGACAAGACTTCGTTCTCCCTCAAGACCCTGGTGGCGACCGTACTGGCCGCTTCCCTGCTGGCCGCCTGCGGCAGTTCACCGCCGACGCGCTTCTACACGCTGGCGGCCCCGGCCGATGGCGGCGCGTCCGTACGTACGGCCAGCCAGGGGCCGCAGACCTTCATCGAAGTCATGCCGGTGTCCGTGCCCGACCGCCTGGCGCGTCCGCAACTGGTGGTACGCAGCGATGGCACGCAGGTGGAAGTGCTGGAGCAGGATCGCTGGGCCTCACCGTTCAACAATGAATTGCGCGATGCACTGGCCGCTGGTGTGGCGTGGCGACTGGGCGCCATCGACGTCTCGCGCGGTGGTCGTCCGGCAGACCAGCCGAGCTACCGCATCCATGTGGAACTGCGCGATTTCGATGCAGCGCGCAACGGCCATGTCCAGGCCAGCTTCGGTTGGACCATCACACGCTCGGATGACCGTCGCAGCGCGGCGTGCCGCCTGACGGTGGTGGAACGGGTGGCAGGCGCTGCCAATGCCGATGTCGTCGCTGCCACGCAGAGGGCAGTCGGGAAGGCGGTGCAGGCCATTGCCGATGATGTTCGCGCTTTGCAGGCGGGGCAGGGAGGACAGTGCTCAGCTTGAGCTGGCGCATTTTGTCGCACCAAAGAAAAAGCCGCTTCCAAGGAAGCGGCTTTTCAACATCAGGACAGCTTGCAGCGATCAGCGATCGCCGTAGGAGCGGCGCGGGCCATCGGCGCGGAAGCCGCCGCCGTTGTTGCCCTTGTAGCCGCCACCGCCGCCGCCTTCACGACGCGGGCCGTTGCTCGGCTTGGCGCCGCCGAAGCTGCGGCCTTCGCGGTTGCCACCGAAGCCGCCTTCACGATTGCCGCCAAAACCACCTTCACGGTTGCCACCGAAACCGCCCTCGCGATGACCACCGCCTTCGCGGTTGCCGGCGCCGAAGCGCGGGCCGCTGTTGCTGCGGCCATCACCCGGACGCCAGCCACCCGGCTTGCGCGGGCTGCGCGGTGCAGCCGACTTCTTCGGCTCGAAACCTTCGACCACATCCACCGGAATGGTCTGCTTGGTGAAGCGCTCGATGCGCTTGACCTGCATGCCTTCGGCGTGATTGACCAGCGAGATCGCCACGCCATTGCGGCCGGCACGGCCGGTACGGCCGATGCGGTGCACGTAGTCTTCAGCGAACTTGGGCAGGTCGTAGTTGAACACGTGGGTGATGCCCGGCACGTCGATGCCGCGCGCGGCCACGTCGGTAGCCACCAGCATGCGCACCTGGCCGCGGCGCAGGCTGTTCAGGGTACGGTTGCGGGCGCCCTGGTGCATGTCGCCATGCAGTGCGGCGGCAGCGAAACCGGCGATGTTGAGGCGATCGGCGATGGTGTCGGCGTCACGCTTGGTGGCGGTGAAGATCACTGCCTGGTCGATGCTGGTGTCGCGCAGCAGATGATCCAGCAGGCGGTTCTTGTGCGACAGGTCATCCACGAAGTGCACGCGCTGCATGATGTTTTCATGACGGGTCGACGAGCTGGCGATCTGGATGGTCAGCGGGTTGTTGGTGATGCGCTTGGCCATGTTGCCGACGACGCCGTCCAGCGTGGCCGAGAACAGCATGGTCTGGCGGGTGGCCGGGGTCGCGGCGACGATCTTTTCGATGTCGTCGATGAAGCCCATGTCCAGCATGCGGTCGGCTTCGTCCAGCACCAGGATCTGCAGTTGCGAGAAGTCGATCTTGCCGGACTCCATATGGTCGATCAGACGGCCCGGGGTCGCCACCAGGATTTCCGGGTTGCGCGACAGCAGCTGCATCTGCTTCGGATAAGGCATGCCGCCCAGGATGGACACCACGCGCACACGGCGCATGTAGGCACCGTACTTGTCAGTGGCGGTGGTCACTTGCAGGGCCAGTTCGCGGGTCGGGGTCAGCACCAGCATCTTCGGCTGTGCCGGCTGGTAACGCGGACGCTCGCCACGGGCACGGGTAGCCTGGCGTTCCTGGTTGGGGGTACGGGCTGCTTGCGGCGCCTGCGGCAGATCTGCCAGCTGATGCAGCGACGGCAGCATGAAAGCGGCGGTCTTGCCCGAGCCGGTCTGCGAGGATACCAGCAGATCCTGGCCGCTGATGGCGGCGGGGATGGCCTTTTCCTGCACCGGGGTCGGGGAGGTGTAGCCTGCTTCGGTCAGGGCTTTGATGATCGAAGGGTTCAGGCCGAGTGCTTCAAAAGTCATAATCTCTTTCGTGAAAGTGAACGCCAGGCACGAGACGGGCGCACGCGAGCGCGCCGGGCATCGAGTGCCTGAACGAAAAAAAGCAACGCCAACCGACGAAATGACTATGAAAAATACAAAGAAATTTCGGCACAAAAGCTTTGCGCCGGGACGGCATCATCAAGGGATGCCAGGGGCGGGGGGCTTTTACTGGGAACTTGTCGTAATGACAGGTAAGGCTTGCGAAGCTGCTTGGACAAATACGGCTGGAAACACTGCAGAACAGATTTCACGTCCGATTCGCCTGTGCATTGGTTATTGCAATGCACAAGGCGAATCATACCCTAAAACATCGAAATTGGCACGAAGCTATTTCGAGAAACTGTCTCTTTATTGTGGGCGGTGCTTGATTATTCTGCCATTCCACCCACGACGCGGGAGAAGCCACCATCCACATAGGTGATTTCGCCGGTGATGCCCGAGGCCAGGTCGGAGAGCAGGAAGGCCGAGGCATTGCCGACATCTTCGATGGTGACGTTGCGGCGCAGCGGGGCGGTGGCGGCAACCGCCCCGAGGATCTTGCCGAAGCCCTTGATGCCGCTGGCTGCCAGGGTCTTGATGGGGCCGGCCGAGACGCCATTGACGCGCACGCCCTTGGGGCCCAGCGATTCGGCCAGGTAGCGCACCGAGGCTTCCAGCGAGGCCTTGGCCAGGCCCATGGTGTTGTAGTTGGGTACCACGCGCTCCGAACCCAGGTAGGTCAGGGTCAGCAGGGCGGCGTTGGAGGACAGCAGCGGCATGGCAGCCTTGGCCATGGCCGGGAAGCTGTAGGCGGAGATGTCGTGGGCGATCTTGAAACCTTCACGCGAGAAACCTTCCAGGAAGTCGCCGGCAATCGCTTCGGAGGGGGCGAAGCCGATGGCGTGCACCAGGCCGTCCAGCTGGCTCCAAGACTTGCCCAAGTCGGCGAACAGGGCATTGATCTGCTCATCGCTGCCGACGTCGCAGTCGAAAATCAGCTTGCTGTCGAATTCCTCGGCGAACTTGGTGATGCGGTCCTTGAAGCGCTCACCCACATAGGTGAAGGCCAGTTCAGCACCTTCGCGCTTGCACGCCTGGGCGATGCCGTAGGCGATGGAACGGTTGGACAGCAAGCCGGTGATCAGGATTTTTTTGCCTTGCAGAAATGCCATGTTGACTCCGTAGGGTCCGCCGCGTATTGCGTGTTTCTGCGGGGCAGAAGCAGGCGTGGCGCGGCCGGTAAATGATAGCGGCGCCGCGCAGCGGCGGCGGCCGGGATGGGACAGACCCGGATTGTAGGGGCTTGCGGCAGGCGCGGCAACCTTTGCGGCACCGGCAGGGCATGACGCGGCAAGCCAAGCAGCATTCGTCAAGTTGCTTTAATTGCTTCCCTGTAATCGCTGCTCTCTTTACAATGCCCCGACACGGAAATCGTTTCCTGATCCCGTCCCCCAGGCTGCTGGCATTCGGCCGGAGCCCATCAGGCGCGGGACTTGCTTGCCCCCGAGACATCACAGCCCACGAGAGTGCAGACAGACAACCGCATGGTCCCGCCCCTGAAGACAGCCAAGATTTTTCTCTCCTGCCTGCTGGCCGCCGCCCTGGCCCATGGCACCCTGGCATTCGCCGAGCCTGCCTTTTCACTGTATGACACGCCCAAGTACGGGCCCGGCTTTACTCATTTCGACTACGTCAATCCGGATGCGCCCCGGCGCGGCACCTTGTACCTGGCCAATCCGGACCGTCGCACCAGTTTCGACAAGTTCAATCCCATGTCGATGAAGGGCGTGGCCGCCGCTGGCCTGGACCAGCTGATGTTCGAGAGCCTGGCCGTGTCCTCTTCCGACGAAGTCGCCACCGTCTATGGCCTGCTGGCCGACGACATGAAGCTGGCCCCGGACCGCATGTCGATGACCTTCCACTTGAACCCCAAGGCGCGTTTCAACAATGGCGACAAGGTCACTGCCGAGGATGTGAAATACTCCTTCGACACCCTCATCGCCAAGGGCGCGCCCCAGTACAAGTCGGTCTTCGCCGATGTCAAGGGCTGCGTGGTGGTCGATGCCGCCACCGTGCGCTTTGACTTCGCCAGCAAGAACCACGAGTTGCCGCTGATCGTCTCCAGCGTGCCGGTGTTCTCAAGGAAATGGGCACAGGGCACGCCCTTCGACCAGATCCAGCTGACCCCGCCCATCAGCACCGGCCCCTATCTGATCGAGAGCTACGACACCGGTCGCAGCATCATCTACAAACGCAACCCGGATTACTGGGGCAAGGACGTCGCGGCCCGACGCGGCATGTTCAACTTCGAGCGCATCGTCTACCGCTTCTACAAGGATGACCTGGCGCGGCTGGAAGCCTTCAAGGCCGGCGAATTTGACGTGGTCGTGGAATACAGCGCCAAGAACTGGGCGCGCAGCTATACCGGCCCGCAGTTCCGCGATGGTCGCATCATCAAGAAGGAATTCAAGCATTCCAACGGCGCCGGCATGCAGGGCTTCGTGATGAACCTGCGGCGCGACCAGTTCAAGGATGTACGCGTGCGCCAGGCCATCGGGCTGGCGCTGGATTATGAATGGATGAACCGTCAGCTGTTTTACGGCCAGTACAAGCGTATCTACTCGTTCTTCAACAACAGCCAACTGGCCGCCACGGGGGAGCCGCAAGGCGATGAGCTGGCCCTGCTGAAGTCCTTGCAGGCCAAGGGCTTCAAGCTTGATCCTGCGGTCTTCGGACCGGCGCCGGTTCCGCCCTCGACCGACCCGCCGTCTTCCTTGCGCGCCAACCTGCGCCAGGCCCGCGCGCTGCTGGCCCAGGCCGGCTGGGTCTATCGCGATGGCGCGGTACGCGATGCCCAGGGCGTGCCGCTGTCCTTCGAGATACTCGACGACCAGAGTTCGATGTCGCGCGTCATCAGCGTATTCGCCCGCAACCTGCGTACGCTGGGCATCGACGTGGTCCAGCGCAGTGCCGACTATGCGTTGGTGGCCAAGCGCATGGAAGACTTCGATTTCGACATGACCAGCGTGCGCTTTCCCGATACCAGCAGCCCCGGCAACGAACTGTTCGACATGTTCAGCTCCAGGGCCGCTGACGAAAAGGGTTCCAACAATGCCTGGGGGCTCAAGGACCCGGTGGTGGACCAGCTGGTGCAGACCGTGGTGGCCGCCGATACCCGCGCCAGGTTGACAGCGGCTGCCCGCGCGCTCGACCGTGTGTTGCTGCACAAGTACATCGTGGTGCCGCACTGGTATTCCTCCACGCATCGCATCGCCTACCGCAACCGTTTCGGTATCCCGGCGGTGGCGCCGCTGTACTACCAGGCCGATCCCTATGTGATCAGCACCTGGTGGGAGGAAAAGGCGCGGTGAGGCAAAAAATGAATGAAAAGACCAAGGCCCGCACCCGGTGCGGCGGGCAGGAACGAGGATGGTGGCAGGCATGAATATCTGGTCCTATATTTTGAAGCGGGTGCTGTTGATGATTCCCACGCTCTTCGGTGTGGTGGCCATCACCTTCGCGGTGATCCAGTTCGTCCCCGGCGGTCCGGTGGAACAGGCCATGCTGGAGATGAAAGGGCGCGGCGGTGGCGGTGAAGCCTCCGGTAGCGGCGCCGCCAGCGGTGCCTCGGCCTATCGCGGACGGCAGGGCATCGACGAGCAGCGCATCGCCGAGATCAAGCAGCTCTACGGTTTCGACAAGCCGCCGGTCGAGCGTTTCTGGATCATGCTCAAGGGTTTCCTGACCTTCGACCTCGGCAAGAGCTTCTACCACCACGGCGATGTCTGGACCCTGGTCAAATCCAAGCTTCCGGTCTCCATCAGCATCGGGTTGTGGACCTTCCTGCTGAGCTACCTGATCTCGGTGCCGCTGGGCATCGCCAAGGCGGTGCGCGAGGGCAGCCGTTTCGATACCGCCACCACCGGGCTGGTGCTGGTCGGCTATTCCATTCCCGGTTTCGTGCTGGGGGTGTTCCTGCTGGTGCTGTTTGCCGGCGGCAGCTTCGTGCAGTGGTTCCCGCTGCGCGGCCTGACCTCGGACAACTGGGCCAGCCTCTCCTTCATGGGCAAGATCACCGATTACCTGTGGCACATCACCCTGCCGGTAACGGCCTCGGTCATCGGCGCCTTCGCCGTCATCACCATGCTCACCCGCAACACCTTCCTCGAAGAGATCCGCAAGCAATACGTGCTGACCGCCCGCGCCAAGGGCTTGTCAGAGCGCAAGGTGCTGTACAAGCACGTGTTTCGCAATGCACTCATTCCGTTGGTAACCGGTTTTCCCTCGGCCTTCATCGCCTCTTTCTTCGCCGGCAGCCTGCTGATCGAAACGCTGTTCTCGCTGGACGGCATGGGGCTCCTGGCCTATGAATCGGCGATCCGGCGTGACTATCCGGTGGTCATGGGCACGCTCTATCTGTTCACGCTCATCGGCCTGGTGGTCAAGCTGGTGGGCGATCTCTGCTATGTGTGGGCTGACCCGCGCGTCCAATTCGAAAGCCTGGCGCAATGAGCATGACTACGCCCGCCACCCCCTCCCTCTCGCCCAGCCGTCGCATCTGGCTGCGTTTTCGCGCGGATCGCACCGGCTACTGGAGTCTGGTGATTTTTTCCCTTCTCTTCATACTGAGTCTGGGCGCCGAACTGATCTCCAACGACAAGCCGCTGGTGGCCAGCTACCAGGGCAGGCTGATGTTCCCGATAGTGAAAGATTATTCAGACAGGCATTTTGGCGGCGACTTCGACTCGCCCGCCGACTACCTCGATCCCTTCATCGAGCAGCAATTCCGCAAGGACGGCAACTGGGTCATCTATCCGCTGAACCGCTATGGTTACAACACCCTGAACTACTTCGCCAAGGAACCCAACCCGGCGGCCCCCTCGGCCGAGAACTGGCTGGGCACCGACGACCGCGGTCGCGACGTGTTCGCGCGCCTGCTCTATGGCTTCCGCGTGTCGGTGCTGTTCGGCATGGCGCTCACGTTCATCGGGGTGGTGCTGGGCGTGGCCGCCGGTGCGCTGCAGGGTTACTTTGCCGGACGCACCGACCTCATCACCCAGCGCCTGCTGGAGATATGGGGATCGATGCCGGAGCTGTACCTGCTGATCATCTTCTCCTCCATCTTCCAGCCCAGCCTGGGTCTGCTGCTGGTATTGCTGTCGCTGTTCGGCTGGATGAGCCTGTCCGATTACGTGCGCGCCGATTTCCTGCGCAATCGCAACCTGGAATACGTGCAGGCCGCGCGCGCCATGGGCTTGCCCAACCGCCTCATCATCTGGCGCCACGTGCTGCCCAACAGCATGACGACGGTGGTGACCTTCCTCCCTTTCCGCATGAGCGCCGCCATCCTGGCGCTGACCAGTCTGGACTTTCTCGGCCTGGGCGTGCCGCCCTCCACCCCCAGCCTGGGTGAACTGCTGGCGCAAGGCAAGAACAACCTGGATGCCTGGTGGATCGCGGTCTCCACCTTCGTGGTGCTGACCGTGACCCTGCTGCTGCTGACCAATATCGGCAACGGGCTGCGCAACGCCCTGGACGTACGGAGGAAGGCATGAGCGCCCCGCTGCTGGAAGTGAAGGATCTGACGGTACGCTTCGGCGACACCGTGGTGGTGGACCGCGTGAGCTTTGCGATGTCCCCTGGCGAGAAGTTTGCCCTGGTGGGAGAATCGGGTTCGGGCAAGACCGTGTCGTCGCTGGCGGTCATGCAGCTCAATCAGGATGCCCGCTACGAAGGCAGCATCCTGCTCGACGGCCAGGATGTGCTGAAGAAGAACGAGCGCCAGATGCAGCAGGTGCGCGGCAAGGATGTGGCGATGATCTTCCAGGAGCCGATGACGGCCCTGAACCCGCTTTTTACCATCGGCAACCAGATCGCCGAGGTGTTGATGCTGCACGAGGGTCTCCATGCGCGCGATGCGGCCAGACGCGCCGTGGCGTTGCTGGAGAAGACCGGCATTGCCGAACCGGCGCGGCGTGCGCTGTCGTATCCGCATGAACTCTCGGGCGGCCAGCGCCAGCGCGCCATGATTGCCATGGCTTTGGCCTGCAAGCCCAGGCTCCTCATTGCCGATGAGCCGACCACGGCCCTGGATGTGACCATCCAGGTACAGATCCTGGCCTTGCTGAACCAGTTGCAGCGGGAAGAGAACATGGCCGTGCTCATCATTTCGCACGACCTGAACCTGGTACGCCACTTCGCCGACCGCGTCGGCGTGATGGAAAAGGGCAAGCTGGTCGAAAGCGCCAGCGTCGCCGAGCTCTTCGCCAATCCGCAGCAGCCTTATACGCGCAAGCTGTTGCAGAGCCGTCCGCAGCGCAATGCGGCAGAGGTGCCGGCCGAGGCCCCTGTTGTGCTACAGGCTGAGCAACTGCGCTGCACCTATCACATCAAGCAGGGCTGGTTTGCCAAACGCGCCTTCCATGCTGTCGATGGCATCGACCTGCAACTGCGTCGTGGCGAGACCATCGGCATCGTCGGTGAATCCGGCTCCGGCAAGTCCACGCTGGGCATGGCCTTGTTGCGGCTGTCGGCGGCCAGCGTGAGTGGCAGTATCCGCTTCGACGGCGAGCCCATTTCCGAGCGCAGCAGCCGTGCGCTGCGGCCTTTGCGCTCGCGCCTGCAGGTGGTGTTCCAGGATCCCTTCGCCTCGCTTTCGCCGCGTCGCACGGTGGAGCAGATCGTCGGCGAAGGCCTGGCCCTGCACCATCCCGAGAAGACCCCCGCGCAGCAGCGCCAGGCCATCGTCGGCGCGCTGGAAGAGGTCGGTCTGACGACAGCCGCCCTGGAGCGCTATCCGCATGAATTCTCCGGCGGCCAGCGCCAGCGTATCGCCATCGCCCGCGCGCTGGTGTTGCAGCCGGAACTGCTGTTGCTGGACGAGCCGACCTCGGCCCTGGACGTGACCGTGCAGCAGCAGGTACTGCAACTGCTGGCCGACCTGCAGCGCCGACATGGCCTGGCCTATCTGTTCATCACCCACGACCTAGCCGTGGTGCAGGCCATGGCGCACCAGGTGATCGTGATGAAGGATGGCAAGGTGGTCGAAAGCGGCCCTGCCGAGCAGGTACTGCAGCATCCACAGCAGGACTACACGCGCCGCCTGGTGGCCGCCGCCACCTACGCCGAAGCCGCGCGCTGAAGGTCTCGCCAAAAAGAAAACCCGAAGTCCGGATCAGCTCCGGGGCTTCGGGTCCATACAGACTGCAATGTTTTTCTTCTTCCGTGCTTGGGGCGCGTCTTCTTGTAGTGGGCGGTCGAGCCGCCCGGGTCTCCTCCGGTTTCCTCCGGATTATTGCTTGCGGGCGCCGTTGCCGGAGGCCAGGGTCAGCGGCTTGCCGGCCACCTTGCGGGCCGGCGGGGCCGCCTTGCGCACCGGTGCCTTGGCCGAGGCGACCTGACGTCGCGCCGGGGCGGCGCGATGGGAGGCAACGCGTCGCGGCGCCGCATGGACGGCGACGTTGGCCACGTGCAGTTGCAGGCTCTGGCCGGCAGCCAGGGTGTCGTGCTTCAAGCCGTTCCATTGCTTGATCTGCGCCACGCTCACGTGGTAACGGCTGGCGATGCCGCCCAGGGTGTCGCGCTTGCCGGCCTTCACATAGATGCGGCGGGTTTCCGGAACGTCAGGAGCGATGGCCAGGCGGGCGTTGTCGGCGATTTCCGGGGTCAGGTCGGTATCGAGGGAGGCAGTCTCTTCGTTCTTGGGCACCAGAATCGTGGAGCCCGCTTTCAATACCATGCGCGGCGGGATCTGGTTGACGCTGCGGATGACTTCGGGAGTGGTGCCGAACTTGCTGGCGATGGTCTCGATGCGTTCGCGGGCGCTGGAGACGGTGTGCGCCGTCCAGGTTGAGAAGGCCTGGGTCCACTTGGACATGTTGGCCTTGAACTTCTCGGCATTGCTTTCCGGCAGCAGGATCTTGGTATCGTCGCCACCGATGATGACGGGGCGGTTGAACTGCGGGTTCAGCGCCTTGAACTCGTCGACCGACAGTTCAGCCAGTTGCGCGGCGACCTTCACGTCGATATTGCGGGTCTTGCCGATGGTGACGAAGTAGGGCTGGTTGTCCACCTTGGGCAGGGCGATATCGTAGGCGGCCGGATTGGCGATGATGTTCTTGACTGCCTGCAGCTTGGGTACGTAGTTGCGGGTCTCGGCGGGCATCTGCGCCGACAGCGTATTGAAGTCGATCGGCAGGCCGGCGGCGAGATTGCGGTTGACTGCGCGCTGCACCGAGCCCTCGCCCCAGTTGTAGGCTGCCAGCGCCAGTTGCCAGTCGCCGAACATGCCATAGAGCTTCTGCAGATAGGTCAGCGCGGCATCGGTGGAGGCCAGCACGTCGCGGCGCTCGTCGGTAAACATGTTCTGCTTGAGGTTGTAGTCACGCCCGGTGGAGGGAATGAACTGCCACATGCCCGCTGCCTTGGCGGTGGACAGTGCCTCCGGATTGAAGGCCGATTCGATGAAGGGCAGCAGCGCCAGTTCGGTGGGCATGCCGCGCTTTTCCAGCTCCTGCACGACGTGGAACAGATAGCGCGAGGCGCGCACCGTGGTGCGCTGGATGTAGTCGGGACGGGAGCTGTACCACTGGGTCTGGCTCTCCACCAAGGCATTGTCCAGATCGGGAATCCCGAAGCCCTTGCGAATGCGCGTCCAGATGTCGATGTCGTTCATCCCCGGCAGGGCATTGCCGGCCAGTTCGGGATTGATCGCATTGAAGGGGGCGGGGTAGATCGAGATATCGTTGGCGTGGGAGAGCAGCGGGGTACCAGCGCAGAACAGGGCGGCAATGGCGAGTTGTTTCAAAGTACGCTGCATGTGGGCGATATCCTGTACCAGAGGCAAAAGTTTGCGTGCGGCGCTTCCGTTGCAGAGCTGTGATGAAGCTCGACACCTCCTGCCGGCGGAGTCCGGATCAGTCCGATCACGGGCGCGTGCAGGTTGACGGTAATGCAAGGTCGGAAGCTGCGAGTCTCCCCGGCGTGGTGCAGAGTGGACAGCGTTCGTAAAACTTCGTAAAAACGCTGGTGCCCATTTTGGGGAATTGAAGGAGTGTACGAAAGACCCTTTTCGGCAGTCAAGCAAAAATTGGCCTCTGTTACAAAGCCAAGTCCTTGATTTGGCAGGAATTTGCTCCTGAACGTCTGTCAATATCCCCTTATCTGTAGGTATTTTTCCATTCGCGCAGGGCTGCGAAGCTGTTAACGTCGTCCAACTGCGCCAAACGACCTGCCTTTTGCAGCGATTCGAGGATTTCCTTTTCGCCGGTGCGCAGGAAGGGGTTGGTGGCGCGCTCCAAGGCGATGCTGGTCGGTACGGTCGCCTCCCCGCGTTCGCGTCTGGCACGCTCGCGCAGGATCCGTGCGGTCAGCGCTTCATTGCCGGGCTCGACCTCGGCAGCGAACTTCAGATTGGAGAGGGTGTACTCATGGGCGCAATACACTTGTGTATCGCCGGGCAGGCTGGCGAGCCTGGTCAGTGATTGGACCATCTGTGCTGCCGTGCCTTCGAAGAGGCGCCCGCATCCTCCTGCAAAAAGCGTATCGCCACAGAACAGCAGGCCTTGATCTGCCGCGTAATAGGCAATGTGACCGAGCGTGTGGCCGGGTACGTCGATGACCTGCAGCGACAGGCCCAGGGAAGCAATCTTCACTTCGTCATTCCCGTGCAGCGGGATCGTCATGCCCTTGATGCGGGAATGCTCGCGCGCCGGGCCATAGACGGGGATGTTCGGGAAGGCGTCGCTGACGGCACTGCGCGCCAGCTCAAGCACACCGCCGACATGGTCAGCATGGTGATGAGTCAGTAGAATAGCGGCCAATGTCAGGCCCTCGGCCTGCAATGCGGCCAGGACGGGGACCGCGTCGCCGGGGTCGACCACGGCGGCATGGCGGCCGTCATGGATGATCCACAGGTAATTGTCGTCGAACGCCGGTACGGCCAGGACGTCCAATGAAGTTTTCTGATCTGCTTGAGCTGGCTGGGCTGGCTGGGTCATGAGGCGCGAAAGAAGAGATGGCTGACAAGGCTGACACTGCAGTGACTGCGAACAACGCCGAAATTATAGACCTGGCCGCCTGGTTGCAGACGCCTATCGGCGACTATCTGCGCCAGTGGGAGCAGCGCCATCTCAATGCCCTGACGGCGGACATCTTCGGCTTCAACGCCGTGCAGATCGGTTCACCCCAGATCCACGCGCTGCAGGCCAACCGCATGCCCTATCGCTGGCTGGCCGACAAGCGCATGCCGGTGGAAGGGCAGTCCGAGCTGGAAATCCCGCAGGTGGTGACGCCGGACTTCGGCGAACTGCCTTTCGCCACGCAGAGCCTGGACCTGGTGGTGCTGCCGCACGTGCTGGAGTTTGCCGCCGAGCCGCATCAGGTACTGCGCGAGGTGGAGCGGGTCTTGATTCCGGAAGGGCAGGTCATCATCTGCGGCTTCAATCCCAGCAGCCTGTGGGGCATGCGCCAGGCTGCCGGCCGCCTGACCGGTGCGCATTTCCTGCCGCAGGATGGTGAATTCATCCGCCTGCCGCGCCTGAAGGACTGGCTCAAGTTGCTGAACATGGAGGTCAATCGCGGCCACTTCGGCTGCTACGCCCCGCCCTGCGAGACCGCGCAATGGCTGGACCGCTTCGGCTTCATGGAAAAGGCCGGCGACCGCTGGTGGCCGTATTTCGGCGCGGTCTACATCGTCCAGGCCATCAAGCGGGTGCCGGGCATGCGCCTGATCGGCCCGGCGTTGCAACGCCAGAAGCTGAAGGCCCCGCGTGGCGTGCCGGTGACCAATCGCATCCACAAGACCGACTGAACCTACGGGCCTTGCAGCGAGATCAGGTATCATCGCGGCCCGCTTATCATGCGCCAATGTGCATGGGCAAACCGATTGAAGTGAAGAGTATGGACAAAGTAGAGATCTATTCCGATGGTGCCTGCAAGGGCAATCCTGGTCGTGGCGGCTGGGGCGCCTTGCTGGTGGCCGGTGGCAAGGAGAAGGAAATCTTCGGTGGCGAGCCCAACACCACCAACAACCGCATGGAGCTGATGGCGGTGATCCAGGCGCTCAATGCCTTGAAGCGCCCCTGCGAAGTGGTGGTGCATACCGACAGCCAGTATGTGCAGAAGGGCATCAGCGAGTGGATCCACGGCTGGAAGGCGCGCGGCTGGAAGACCGCCAGCAAGGAGCCGGTCAAGAATGCCGACCTGTGGCAGGCGCTGGACGCCGCCCAGCAGCAGCACCAGGTCGAGTGGCGCTGGGTGCGCGGGCACAATGGCCACGCCGGCAACGAGCGCGCCGACCAGTTGGCCAATCGCGGCGTGGACAGCATAGGCTGAGCGGGGCGGTTTTTTCTTTCATATCAGTGTTTTAGCAGCATCAACATCAGCAGGAGCAAGCATGCGTCAGATCATCCTCGATACCGAAACCACGGGCCTTTCGCCGCGCAACGGCAACCGCATCCTGGAAATCGGCTGTGTGGAGGTGCTCAATCGCCAGCTTTCGGGCAAGAATCTTCACTTCTACATCAATCCCGAGCGCGACTCCGAAGAAGGCGCGCTGGCCGTGCACGGCCTGACCACCGAGTTCCTGGCTGACAAGCCGACCTTCAAGCAGATTGCCGCCGAGTTCCTGGACTATGTGCGTGGTGCGCAGATCATCATCCACAATGCGCCCTTCGACGTCGGCTTCCTGGATGCGGAGCTGGCCTTGCTGGGCCTGCCGCCGTTCAAGGAGCACGTGGCCGATGTGGTGGACTCCTTGCAGATGGCCAAGGAACTGCACCCGGGCCGTCGCAATTCGCTTGATGCGCTGTGCGACCGCTACGGCATCTCCAACGCCCATCGCGTGCTGCACGGTGCGCTGCTGGATGCGGAGTTGCTGGCCGAAGTGTATCTGTCGATGACGCGCGGGCAGAACTCGCTGACCATGGATCTGGGTGCCGAGGAAGAGGTCAGTGAAGGCGAGGGCAAGCTGGAGTTGGCGCCGCTGGCCGAAGTGATCGTGGTGACGGCCAGCGAGGAAGAACTGGGCCTGCATGAAGACGTGCTCAACCAGCTTGACAAGGAAGCGCGCGGCAGCTGTGTGTGGCGCTTCGAACCGCCGCCACCGGAGGCGGCCGCTGAAGCGGCGTGAGGCTGATGTTGGTCAGGTCTTTGTCGTCATCCGGCAGCGCTTTCGATAAAAAATGAAGAATTATTTACGAAGCACTTGCACAGGTCGAAAAACGTTGGCATAATCTCGCTTCTCGATTGGTTCTGCAGCAACAAACCAGTCAGGTAAGGAAGGTTAGCTCAGTGGTAGAGCACTGCATTCACACTGCAGGGGTCGCAAGTTCAAACCTTGCACTTTCCACCAAAATTCAGAAAAGCCCGCCTTGTGCGGGCTTTTTGCATTTCTGCCTTTCCTGCCGATTTTCTTTCCTCGTTTTCTCTCTCTGCACCGCGGGCGCGATCCGTTAAGCTAGCGGTCATCTGACAAGAACAGGACCCGAGCATCCATGCACGACATCATCTGCCCCCACTGCGGCAAAGCCTTCAAGATCGATGAGGCCGGCTATGCCGACATCCTCTCGCAAGTGCGCGACAGTGCCTTCGAGCAGCAATTGCACGAGCGCCTGGAGCTGGCCGAGCAGGACAAGCGCAACGCCATCGCGCTGGCGAGCGCCAAGGCCGAGGCGCAATTGCAGAAGGCCGCAGCCGCGCGTGATGCCGAGATCCAGGAATTGAAGGCAAGGCTGGAAGCCGGTGAAATGGCGCAGAAGATGGCCGTGGCCGAAGCCATGGCCAACGTCGAGCGCGAGCGCGACAAGCTGGCCAATGAACTCGAACAGGCCAGAAAAGAAAAGCTCGCCGACCAGCAATTGGCCGAGGCTCGCCTCGCCCGGCAATTGCAGCAGACCGTCAGTGAGAAGGATGCCGAGATCCAGGCATTGAAAGCGAAGATGGATTCCATCGCGCTGACCCAGAAGCTGGCCGTGAACGAGGCCGTCGGCGTGGTGGAGAAGGAGCGCGACGAACTCAGGAACAACCTGATGCGCGCCGAGCTGGAAAAACAGCTGGCCGAGAAATCACTCAAGGACAAATACGAGACCCAGCTCAAGGACCGCGAAGACATGATCGAGCGCCTGCGCGACATGAAGGCGCGGCTATCGACCAAGATGGTCGGCGAGACGCTGGAGCAGCATTGCGAAACCGAGTTCAACCGTATTCGCGCCACCGCCTTCCCGCGCGCGTATTTCGAGAAGGACAACGATGCGCGCAGCGGCAGCAAGGGTGACTACATCTTCCGTGATACGGATGAAGCCGGCACCGAGATTGTCTCCATCATGTTCGAGATGAAGAATGAGAACGATCACACCGCCACCAAGAATCGCAATGAAGACTTCCTCAAGGAACTGGACAAGGACCGTCAGGAGAAGGGCTGCGAATACGCCGTCCTGGTTTCGATGCTGGAGCCGGAGAGCGAGCTGTACAACACCGGGATCGTGGATGTCTTCCACCGCTATCCGAAGATGTACGTGGTACGTCCGCAGTTCTTCATTCCCATCATCACGTTGCTGCGCAATGCTGCGCTCAACTCGCTGAAATACAAGACCGAGCTGGCGCTGGTGAAGGCGCAGAACATCGACATCACCAACTTCGAATCCGAGCTGGACACCTTCAAGGCGGCCTTCGCCAAGAACTACGACCTGGCCTCGCGCCGCTTCCAGACGGCCATCGATGAGATCGACAAATCCATCGACCACTTGCAGAAGACCAAGGAAGCCCTGCTCGGTACTGACCGCAACCTGCGTCTGGCCAATGACAAGGCGCAGGATGTGACCATCAAGCGATTGACGCGGGGCAATCCAACCATGGCGGCCAAGTTTGCGGAGCTCAAGAAGGAGCAGTCTGACGACGGGCAATGATGGTCTGGTTGCTGGTGACAGCTTCAGCTTTTTACAGTGAAGCGATCAGGGTGGCACCGCAGGCGGTGGTATCTCCGTGATAGGCCACCTGCTTGCCATGATGCTTGCGGGTGCTGCCGCCGCCACCGGGCTGGATGGCGAACTGGCCCTTGCACTTGGGGCAGAATGTCATGTCTGCTTCGAGTGCGACGGCTTTGCCCATGGCTTTGAGCGAGTCGCAGGCGGAAATGACTTCGCCGCCGTGGGAGGTTTTGTCGCCGAGGCGGATCACGGCTCGGCCTTGATGGTCTTTCATGGGCGCTTTCATTATCTTGTTGGGGGAGGGATGTCTTTGGCCCAAAGTAGAGCGTTAAGAGCAGGATTCTTTTCGCCAGACCAGTTTTTCATTTCTCGTTTATCGCCATCAGGATATTCGCCACGATCAATAGTGTGGATAGTTTCTGCCCAACCCACGGGAGTGTTCCCGGACGGTTGATCGAATGGATCGTCAGGCTCAATGACGCTGACCTTGGCTACCGCGTCAGGCCAGATTGGATCGCGGCAGGTCCAGAGTGCCATCAGGCGGTGGCTGGTCATCAGCAGGATGGCCGGTATCATCACGATACGATAGGCAGCACTGGCGCGCATGCCGAAGTCATACATGCAGAACAGGAAGCTCTCCAGCATGTTCTCCTTTTCCTTGAAGAAGAGCAGGGGCTTGGGTAACTCCGCCGGGCCGTGATTCATGTACCAGCACCAGTAGTTCCACTGAGAGAGAAGATCTTCCAGGCACTCGTCCTCCTCCCATTTTCGCCCTAGTGCGAATGCGCGGACTACGTTGCTATTCTGATCAATCTCGTAGTATCGAATATGGTAGACGTGTCGGCGATCAACCATTCTGCGGTGAATGCAGAAGATCGAATTTTCATTCCAGGGAACCTCCCATGTGATATCGCCCTCGCCTGATCTGGCGAAGAATCTACGACGGCGGATGGCGTAGATTTTTTTCTCTTTGCGACTGAAACGGATAGGGCGTCGGTTCAGTGACAAGAATTCGTCTCGGCCGTATTTGAAAGCGAAATATCCGAGCGCTGAAATTGCTCCTAGTACTAAAAGGATTGTAGAAATCAGGTAGCTATCAAGAGTGTTGTTTGGATTTTGTATGACGCCAGTGCCATGAAAAATTGATGCAGCGATACCCAGACACAACGTGAGCACTCCACCGGCCGTCCATTGACGATCTCGATACGGTTGATCTGTCACATCCATGTAGCTCGAATTGATTCTGAAGATCGTAGAGGAGTCTTTCATTTCGGGACCAACAGGTCTATGAATATGGAGACGATGTCTTAGGTCCCATTCGGGAATTGGCTGACCTGCCTTGAATTGAAATATGCGTTCATCCATAGTTCATCCTCCAGTAGCCTCGCGAAATGCTTCCAATTGCGTCTCAAATGAGTTGTATTTTTCACCCGGCTTTATCTGCATTTGGAGAGTTGACCAGGATGTCGTATGCTCCCGCGATTCAGCGCCACCATCTGCACGATCATGGTCGCAACACCGAGCCTGAAGTCTCGAGGCGATCCGGAGCCAAGCCACTTCTGCGTCAACGCGACACCCGGAAGTCCAATCCTCTTGATGGTCCCCGGCACGATGCGTCCCTGCTTCTGATGAATTTTCGCCAGCCCCTTTGCCAGTACGCTACGCACTCGCAGATTGAATGTGAACTGGTACTAATGTTTTGGAGGAATGTCTTCATCCCAAAGCAAGGCATTCAGCGCGGGATCGTGTTCACCCCGCCATGCCTTCATTTCGCTCTTGGGATCATAGGGATATTCACCCCGTTCGATGGCCTGCAAGGTCTCTCCCCAGCCTGTCGGAGTACGGCCATGTGGTTCATGGTAAGGGTCATCAGGTTCGATGGCACTAAGTTCTTCAATGGTTTGCGGCCATACTGGCTCACGACAAGTCCACAAAGCCATGATACGGTGGATAGTCATCAGCAGGACGAATGGCATCACTGAAATACGATAAGCAACGCTGGCGCGTGTGCCGAAGTCGTAAAGGCAGAACAGAAAGCTTTCCAGCATGGTTTCCCGCTCTTTGAAGAAGAGCGGAGGCTTCGGTAATTCGGCCGGTCCGTGGTTCATGTACCAGCACCAATAGTTCCATTGCGATAGCAGGCCTTGGAGATTCTCTTTCCCTTCCCACGTTCGACCAATTGCGAAAGCGCGTATGACGTTGTCATGTTCATCGACTTCATAGTGCCTTATATGGTATGCAGGTCTACTGTTGACTATGCGCCTGTGGATACAAAAGATCGCCTTCTCGTCCCACGCAGCTTCCCATGTGAAATCGCCTTGACCCGGCTTGGACAGGAAACGACGATGACGGATCGCGTATATTTTTTTCTCCTTGCGATTGAAACGGATGGGCCGGCGTTTCAACGCAAAGAATTCATCCCGACCGTACTTGAAGGTCAAATACGCGAAGATGGCTGAGCCGCCAATCAATACGAAATACGCAATGCCTAAGCTGAGGAAAAATTCTCTGGGAGGATGGAGCAGCATGTAACCAATCAGCCACAATGGAGCGAGAGCTCCTATGCAGGAAACAAGTACTCCGCCTGCGTGCCATTGCCGATCTCTATGCGGTTGATCAGTGACATCCATATACGTAGAATTAAGTCGGAACAGGGTGCCTGTGTCTTTGCGTTCCGGGCTTACCGGTTCGTGGATTGATAATCTGTGTTGCAGATCCCACTCGGAAATTGGATTTCCGGCCTTATGTGAAAAGATGCGCTCATCCATAAGTTAAATCCCGGCTATCTGATTGAAGGCTTCCATTTGGTCTTCGAATGAACTGTATTTTTCCCCCAAAGAAAACTCACATCGAGAAATCCAGGTCTTTAATTGACTGTTGTTAACTACTGCGATGGACACACTTATGGCAAAGGACACGATCAGAAGCGGCGCCCATATGGCGGCGATTGAATAATAGGCAGCGAAGGCGATGCCGATTCCAGATAGTCCGTTCAGCGCGTAAAGAGTCATAAGAAGATAGTTCTCGTCTCTGTATGCAGGTAAAGCATTAAATGCCAGATCATAAACGCCGGCTAAGATGCCAGCGCCGGCCCCAGCTATGCGTGCACCTCTTAGAATTGTGCCCACCAATTTTGCGTCCATCGCCCATTGGCCGCGGATAAATGCAGCCAGCGGATGCTCCACCGATTTTTGAAGACTTACCGCGGCGGTCTCGACAATCGTTGCACTTAAGCTGATGATCGCCAGCGTTGCCTTCACACGAGTTTCCCACTGATTGAACTGATCATTGCCCGCCAGATCCTTCATCGCAAAATTCAGCGCCACCATCTGCACGATCATGGTCGCAACACCGAGCCTGAAGTCTCGAGGCGAGCCGGAGCCAAGCCACTTCTGCGTCATCGCGACACCCGGAAGTCCAATCCCCTTGATGGTCCCCGGCACGATGCGCCCCTCCTTCTCCAGTCTGGCGATATCCAGTTCATAGACGAAGTGCTTCTGCACCTTGGCTTGCTTGACTGCTCTGCCGGCTTCCTTGCGTGCATCGGTTCGGGTCTGCTGTCGCGCCGTCTCCAGTTTGATGCCTTGCTCTTTCGCTTGTGCGATTGCCCATCTCGCCACATCGACACTGCTCATGTTGCTGACCTTGATGGCAACCCCCGACATCAACTGAAGATGAACCTGCGCCAGTCCCTTTGCCAGTGTGCTGCCACTCTCACTGATGGCCTTGGCGATGACATTGCCCGTGGTCAGCGCCAGGCGGTCAATCAATTGTTCCGCATGCCCCTGGTTGTGCAATCGCTCAACAGCACCCTTGTAGATGTTGAGGATGTTCTCGATCTGGACATCGCTGCCCTTGATTTGTACCTCGGTGGCCGCAATGATATCGGCCTGATTGAGCAACAAGGCGCGACCATACAAATTGCGCGTGTCCTTGAGATTGCCGCTGGAGATCCATTGGGTGAGCTGTTCGATGCAGGGCTTGGAGCAGGCAGCCTTGCCGATACATTGCGACATCGATTCGCTATAGGCATAGCCACTGAGGATGTCGGCATCGTCATGAACACCTTCCATCCAGTTCGCCAATTGTTCGCTCTTGAGCCAGCCAAGATGTGCCATCACCAGCTGCAAGAGTTGCGGCTCGAATTCCTTGAGCGCAGCCTCGTAGATCGGAGGAAAAGCCTTCAGCCGTGCTTCATCCAGAGTCGGCCTGCCATTGTCATGGGTCAAGTCATACCATGCCTCGTCTTCCGCTGCCTGCTGACGACCGGCCAGATCTACGCCATACTTTTTCCGCCTTTCCTTCTGCTGCTCGGCGTAGCGTCTTGGGCCGCCCGCCTTTATCACCGCGAACACGGTCTTCGCACTGTTGTAGGTGTCGCCATCAGGAAAGGTGGCCGAGATCTCGGCAACGTTGTCACTAAACTCAACGTCCTCCCGAGCCTCTTTGCGCACGCATTTTTCTGTAATCGCCAACAGGTCGGCAATCATCCTGGACTGGTGCATCTTCTCATCGAACCCGGCCTGCAGGTCCGGTATCGTCAATTCACTCAAGTCATTGGTCATGCCTACCGGATCATTGAGAGCAGCGATGTAGCCCTTGTGATGCGGTCCATGTTCGGCCATGATCGCCTTGAAGCGCACGGCCGTGGCGAGCTTGCGTGTTTCGGATTCAACGGGCGCATTGCTGAAGGCATAGGCCTTTTTCATCGCAGCTTCTTCTGCCACGAAATGCGCTACCTTGTCCGCGCTCGCGTTGAACTCCGCAGTGTGCGCTGCACCGCCCGCCAGCATCGCGGCAACGTCAATACACTGCATGTGCTTCCTGCGCCAACCCGCTTCACTGACTTTCTTGATCAGGGTCTTGGTCCACTGCACATTGGACCAGCCTATCCAGAAATTGCCGGCCGGGTCGGCTGCGGTGTGGGAGATATCGACACAATAGGCCCGCACCAGCTCGCCGGGATCAATGCACGCAAAGCGGATCTTCGCCGGATGGGGGGCGTTGTACTCCAGCGGATAATTCCAGAGATGCCCGGTCGGCATGACCACATAAGCCTTGAGTCGCCTCCGCTTCTCGTCATAGGTGTAGAGATAGCCGGGACGTAGCGCACGCAAGGTGTATTTGGCTGCGCCGATGGACTGTGGCGCACCCTCGATTCTGAAATTGCCGGACAAGCCCGGCACGCCAGCCGCGCCGTAAGGACTGGCCACGGCATAACGGACCGGATAGATCAGCAAGCCTTTCTTGTCGCAAAAATTGCATCCGTTCATTGTGCTGCTCCTTTGGCAGGGGACATCAGATGGCGCAGGGCTTCCATCTGCCGATAATCGTCAGGGCCCAGGCGCTGCAGCAGGGCGCTCCAGCTGATCTGCCCACTGGCCAGCGCTGGCCAGGCTTCGTACAGGTGGGGGTGGTCGAGAAACGCGTTGTCATAACGCAGGCAATGCAGGGCGTATTCCCTCAGTTCGTCCGGATCGCTGAGCTTGAGTACCTGCCGCCCGCGCACCAGGGCCAGATCGGCGCGTCGCTGATACAGCAGGATTTCAGGCGGTGTACATCCGGCAAGCTTGTCCGCCAGTGCGCGCAACATGCTGTTGAGCACATCGCAGTGCGCCAGACTGCTCCACTGGTTGGTGCCAGGCCAGGCCGGTCGGCTGCCGCCCAGTACCTCGATTTCTTCACCGGGGCCGGCCACGCTCCACCAGTGACCGCACCATGGAAAACGCCACTGCGTAATCGGTCCCAGCAAGGCGCGGGTCTGTTCATCCGAGAACAAGTGCATGGTCAGCGCAAAGACACGGGGGTCGTAGTAGCGCCAATAAGTCTCCCGCCCGTCCAGGCCGACCCCGATCAGGAAGCGTGTGAGCGCGCGCATGAGCCGCTCAGGGTCGGCTTCAGTCTCCAGCCAGGCACACAGTAGCGGCGGTTCATCGGCATGGGGAGCACATCGCAGCGCAGTGTTCAGGTACTTCTGCTGGGCCGCAGTGAGTCCGCTGATATTGATAAGGCGCGGCGTCAGCTCGTCCGCATCCCGGAGCCGGGCGACCTCGCACACCTGCATGGGCAAGTCATGTAATGGCGAGCGGGGATCCAGATTGGCCGGTTCCACCAGCACATGGCCCGTGGTGATGAGTTCAGCGGGAAGCGCAATGGCGTGCATGTGATCCACCCAGCGCTCAGGACAGCGCCACACTGGCACTGCCGGACTGTGCCGCACCGCTGGCGCGCGACGGGCAGAGCCGAGACCCGGGGAACTCGGCGGGCCTGGCCTGCGGTCCCAAGGTCTGGTGGTCGGCAGCATGTATGTGGTGCGCGCCCTGCGTAAAGCCGGTGATGCCCTCCGCAATCACCAGTTCACTGCCCCCACCGTTGAGACGGATACCTTTCTTGGCCTTGAGATTGATCCAGTCACGGGTGCTGATGATGTCCACCACCTTCTGCGCGAGGATCTCCATCCCATCGTTCTGTGCCTGGATCTCTACCCGACCGCTGGCAGCAATCAGTTTGGCGCCAAGACGATAGGCCAGCAGCGAGAGCTTTTCTGCTGCGCTGGCAAAGAAGGATTTGCCAGCCGCGACCGAGATATGGCTGCCGGCCGTCAGCGCCGCATGTTCGGCACTGGCCAGATGCGTGGAGGCCCCCGAGCTGGCTTCGATGCCGCTCGGGCTGGCGAGGACCAGATGTGGTTCGCCCAGTTCAGGGAAGCGGTCGCGGCTGGCGTTCCCATCTCCCTTGAGCGCCGCATTCTGTGCCTTGATCGCCTGTGCCGCATCGTGCTGATCCGCATCCCTGTCTTGCGCCTGGTGCGCCTGCGCCAGTTTGCTCAGACTGGCAAGCGTGGCTTGCGCCTGGGTCAGGCGGCCAACGGTCTCGCCCATGTCGGTGACATGTCCGTGCGCCTTGGGTCGCGGTTCGCTGGTCAGCAACAAGCCCTGGGCAGCGCGCACCACGCCATGAGCGTCGGTACGCAGTTCGAAGCCTTCACCCCGTGCATCGCGACGACCCCCATGGTGTTCGATGCGGGTGATGTGACCCAGTGCCAGCTGGCTGTCGAAGGCATCGCTGCGGATCTGGGTCTGGATGGCCTCGTGGGTATCGTCGAAGAGCACATGGCCGCAACGTCCGCCAGGTGCATTGCCCGCCTGCGGGGCCAGTTCGCGGCTGCGCATCCCGGACAAGGCGGCCTGGGAGGGCAGGGCCCAGGGTGGCATGTTGCGCTGATTGACCACCGCACCGGTGATGATGGGGCGATCCGGATGCCCGCCCAGCCACTGCACGATCACCAGTTGTCCGATGCGCGGTACCGCCACCAGCCCCTGTTCCGCACCGGCCCAACTGCTGGCCACACGCATCCATGTCGTACTGTGTTCATTGTGACGGCCATGCAGGTCCCAATGGAACTGCACCTTGACCCGGCCATATTCATCCACATGCAGATTCTCGCCGGCCGGCCCGACCACGGTGGCGGTCTGCATGCCGTGCAAGTGCGTGGCTTGACTGTAGTAGCCGCGACCAGGACGCCAGGGAATATGCTTGCGTATGCAGCGGACGCGATTGGTATAAAGGGGCGGAGTGTCCGCCTCCTGCAGATAATTGTTGGTGGCGCTGTGCTCCACACTGACGATCAGGAATTCCTGGTCCTGGTGGCCGGCGCGACTGTCGGCAAGCGCGCCAGTTTGCTCCGAAAAATGCCCAGTGAGGCGGAAGGTCCGCCCCGGCTGGAGGTAGCGACAATTGCCTGCGCCCTCGAATAGCAGGGCCGATGCCTCGAATTCTTCCATGCGCAGGCGGCTTTGCCGGTCGCCGTCTTCACGATGGGCAAATCCATAGGCTCCGGTATATTCGTAGTGCTCCAGCGGCAGTACCGCCCCTTGCCGGTTCAGCGTCGGCACGTCCACCTGTTGCGCTTGCGCAGTCTTGAAGTCGTAGCTCGACAGGCGCGTACTGGCGGGCTGAAATTGCCGCACCGCCGACCACTGTGCCATGCCATCTTCCTCGATGGCACCGCCGTGGTACTGGAAGGGAATTTGTCCTGTGCCATCGATGGGATTGGCATAGGTCGAATCATCCGACAAGCTCAGCTGATGACCATTTGCCTGATGTTCATAGTGGTAGTGCCATCCGGCATCTTCCCAGCGTCGATGCAGGAGGTTGCCGTCACTCTCGTCGAACTGAAACAGCTCGGTGCGGATCGGATCGGCGTGGTGCAGCTGACAATCCCATCGGGCATGCGAAGGGTAGTCCTGGAAGACCTCGGCACTGACTCCTTCGAGGCTGCGCTGATGAAAGATGCGATTGTTCCTGCGCGCCGCCAGGAAGGCCAGCCAGGGTGCCAGCCGTGCTTCGTAGAAGGCGATGCCGCCGTCGGTGCGCAAGAAGGAGAAACGTTGCACATATCCGCTGAAATGGCGCAGCGTGCCGTCCGCTCGGACCAGGGCCACGCACAGCAGCTTGCCCATGACGGCTTCCAGCGGGATGTCGGCATCGTTGCTCAGCAGTTCCAGCGTGTAAGCGTAATCGCGGCTGAGTGCCTCGCTGGCCTCAAGGCGATTGATCAGCAGTTCGGCGTCGGGAGCGTCGTCATTGACGAAAGAGAGTTGCAGGATGCGATGGTGCTGGCGCTGCCGGGTGAGCTTGTCCCAGCGGGTGGTACTGGCGTGCATGCGTGTCCTTCCGCGGGAAAAATGAATGTCCCGAAGAAGGCGCAGAAGACCTCAGCAGGCCGCATCGGGAAGCGCAGATGTTGCCCGAGGACCTGCATGAAGTCTGTTGAATTTCTTCGATAAATGCTTTGGTTTTATTTTTGTCGCGGAGTAGATGGGAGCTCAGCCATCAGCCAACATCAGGACTGCGAGAAGGCGATGAATTCGTCTGCAAGACCGCGATAGAGACGCCGGTATTGTGTCAGCCTGCGCTGAAGTTGTGCCTGCCTTGCCGAGTCGGGCCGGTACCACTCCAGTACCTCGGGCGCCACGCACACGCGGCCCGCCTCTTCACCGGTATCGGCCAACCTCGCCAACCTGGCCGCGCCCATGGCCGCTCCCACCTCCGCCCCCGCATGTCGCCGCAGTGCAATGCCCAAGGCCGTCGCACACAATTCCCCCCAGAACGCACTGCGCGACCCGCCGCCGACCAGGGCTGCGCTGTTGAGCAGCGTACCTGCCGCCTGCAAAGCCGCATAGCCATCGGCCATCGCAAAGGCCACCCCTTCCATCACCGCATAGGCCAGGTGTGCACTGTCATGCGCCGGTGTCATGCCGAACAGCACGCCCTTGGCCGTCGCATCATTGTGCGGCGTACGCTCGCCGTTCAGATAGGGCAGGAACAGCGGCGCCTGCGCCTGCTGCATCGCCGTCAGTTGCGCCGCGCCCGCCACCAGCGTGGCCACGGGCTGCCCGGTCACGCCTGCGAGCCAATGCAGGCTGGCCGCCGCCGACAGGATCACGCTCATCTGGTGCCATTGCCCCGGCAGGCAGTGGCAGAACGCATGCACACCCTGCTGTGGATTGGGCGCATGTCGCGCCGTGGCGGCAAACAGGACGCCCGAACTGCCCAGTGACAGGAAGGCATCGCCCGCCTCGATCACGCCGATGCCCACCGCGCTGGCGGCGTTGTCCCCGGCACCACCGGCCACCACGACCGGGCCGCTCAGGCCCCACTCGCGCCGCAACTCTTCACGCAGATGCCCGGCCACGTCACTGCCTTCGATCAGGCGCGGCATGTGGCTGCGATCCAGCCCGGTGGCGGCCAGCATGCGATCGGACCAGTCGCGCCGGGCGACATCCAGCCACAGCGTTCCGGCCGCGTCCGACATCTCGGAGACGAATTCACCCGTCAGCTTCCAGCCCAGGTAATCCTTGGGCAGCAGGACCTTGTCGATGGCGCGGTACACCGCAGCTTCGTATTTCGACAGCCACAACAGTTTGGGTGCCGTCAATCCCGGCATGGCTCGGTTGCCCGTGATCGTCGGCGCGTCGGGTACCAGGGCTTCCAGCTCCACGCATTCGGCATGCGCGCGCATGTCGTTCCACAGGATGGCCGGACGCAGTACGTTGCCGTTGCGGTCCAGCAGCGTGGCCCCGTGCATCTGACCGGAGATGCCAATGCCGCGCAGTGCCTGGAAGTCCTGCGGGGCCTGGCTGCGCAGTGCGGCGATGGCGTCCAGGGTGGCATTCCACCACGCCTGCGGAGCCTGCTCGGACCACAGCGGATGCGGATTGTCCACGCGCAGCCGGGCGCTGCTGGTGGCGATGACTTGGGAGGCGTCGTCGGTGAGGACGAGCTTGACTTCGGAAGTGCCGAGGTCGATGCCGAGATAGCTCAAATCGTTTTCCTTTGCGTACACGTGGATGGGCTTTACGCAACTGCCCGGACGTCGTCGTTGAGCCGGTGCAGCGCACGAAAGCGCGAGGGCGGCATGCCCTTGTGGGCCAGGAACTGGCGGTTGAAATTGGAGAGATTGTTGAATCCGACCCGGTAGCACACCTCGGTCACGCTCAGTGCGGTGCACATGAGCAGTTCGCAGGCTTCGTTCAGACGCAGGCCATTCTGGTACTGGATGAAGGTGCAGCCCGTATGACGCTTGAAGAAGCGGGTAAAGCTGCTCACGCTCATGCCGGCCAGTTCGGCCACGTCGCTCTCGCGCAGATTGCCGCCCAGGTTCTGGCGGATGCAGGAGAGCACCTGGTTGATGGTGGAGGACATGTGGCGCTGGGCATCCAGATCGTAGCCCGGTCCGGCCAGTGGTCTGCGTTCGCGGCAGGAGGCCAGTTGTTCCAGCACGCTCATCATCAGCACTACACGGCGCGCGCCATTGGCCTGTGCCAGGTCCCGCATCAGCGGGATGATCGACCTGCCCAGGGCATCAGGAAACTGCAAGCCGCGCGCCGCCCCCTCCAGCAGATCCTGCAAGGGCGAGAGCTCCGGGATGGCCCCCAGCATGCGGTCGGCGAAGGGGCGCGAGAATTGCAGTACCAGGTCGCGTGCGGCCACCTGCTGGCCCGCACCGAGGTTGCTGACCCAGTTGTGCGGCAGGTTGGGGCCGGTCAGCACCAGGTTGCCGGGGGCGAAGTCGCCGATGAAGTCGCCCACGAAGAACTTGCCGCTGGAGGCGGTGATGATGTGGACTTCGTATTCGGGATGGAAATGCCACTTGGCTACCGTGTGCGGGTAGTCATGCACCCAGGCCCTGAACGATTCGTCCTGGCGTGTATGCACCAGCTCCAGATCCGGACTCATGCTTGGTCTCCTTGCCATGCGGGCCGTCATCATGCCCGCTGGCCGCGCAGGCGGCTGCGGGCAGCGACAGGTTCTCTCCGCTTTGTACATCGAACACATGCAGCGCCTGCTCATCGAAGGCCAGGTGCAGGCGCTCGCCTGCCTGCGGCAGGTGCTGCGCGCTCACCAGGGCGGTCAGCGTCTGTTGACCGAAGCGGGTGGTCAGGAGCGCATCGGCTCCCAGGATATCCACCAGTTCCACACTGACCGGGCAGTTCAGGCTGCGGATGGCTTCCCGCTCGTCGGCAATGCGGACATAGTCAGGACGTACCGCCAACTTTACCGTCATTCCCGGCGTGAGGCGTGAAAACCTTTCATCCTGAAGAATCCAGCGCCGCTCTTCACAGCGTACGGCCAGCACGGCGCCGTCCCGTTCGACCACGCCATCGAGGAAGTTCATGGCGGGCGTGCCGATGAAGCCCGCCGCAAAGAGCGTACGTGGATAACGGTACAGCTCGGCCGGTGAGCCTGCCTGCACGATGCGGCCGCCGTGCATGAGGATGACGCGGTCGGCCAGGGTCATCGCTTCGAGCTGGTCATGGGTGACGTAGACGGTGGTGGTGCGCAGGCGCTGGTGCAGGCGCTTGATGTCGCCGCGCAACTGGGCGCGCAGTTTGGCATCGAGATTGGAGAGCGGCTCATCGAAGAGGAACACCGAGGGCGTCTTGATGATGGCGCGCGCAATCGCGGCGCGCTGCTGCTGTCCGCCGGACATGGCTCGCGGCTTGCGGTCGAGCAGAGTCTCGAGATTGAGCATGGCAGCCACCTCGCGTACGCGGCGATCGATTTCATCCGCAGGGCGCTTCAAGCGCCGCAGGCCGAAGGCGATATTGTCATAGACGTTCATGTGCGGATAGAGCGCATAGTTCTGGAACACCATGGCCACGTTGCGCTCCCGCGCGGGCAGGTCGTTGACCACCTGGCCACCGATGGAGAGTGTGCCGCCGCTGATTTCTTCCAGCCCCGCGATCATGCGCAGCATGGTGGATTTGCCGCAGCCGGAGGGGCCGAGCAGGACCACGAATTGACCGTCGCCGATACGCAAGTCCAGCGGATGCAGCACCGGCGGGCCGCCGGCGTAATGCTTGGAGAGGCCCTGGCAGTGGATGTCAGCCATGGTCAGCCTTCCATTTCGATCTGGATCTTCACATCCTGCGGATGAGCGCGCGCGGCTTCCTCGAAGGCCTCAATCCCCTGCGAGAAGGGGAAGCTGCGTGAAATGAAAGGCTTCACATCGATCGTTCCCGAGCTCAGCAGGGCCAGTGCGCGCGGGAAGATGTTGGCATAGCGGAACACTGATTCCAGTCGTACTTCCTTGGTCTGCATGCTCACCACATCCAGCGCCACCGGTTCCGGCGGCATGCCGACCAGCACCGCGCAGCCGCCCGGGCAGACCAGGTCCAGCAGGGTCTGGTAGACCCCGGCATGGCCCGAGGCTTCGAAGACCACATCGGCACCCCAGCCCTCGGTAACTTGCCGTACCACATCGGTCAGCGCCTGCCGTGTCACATCCACCGTGATGACGGCCGGATTGTGCGCAAAATGCGCCAGCTTCTGCGCCACTACATCGGCCAGGATCACGCGCGCCGCGCCCCCGGCCAGGGCGGCCAGCGCGGTCATGGCGCCGATGGTGCCGGCACCGATCACCACGGCGGTGTCGCCCGGTTTCATGCGTGCCTTGGTAGCGGCTTGCAGGCCGATGGACAAGGGTTCGACGATGGCACCTTCGGCAAAGCTGACATTGTCCGGCAGCCGGTAGGTGAACGCCGCCGGATGCACCACGCTGCCGGTGAGGCAGCCGTGGATGGGCGGGGTGGCCCAGAAGCGCACGGCGGGATCGAGGTTGTACAGGCCGCGCAGGGTGGCCGGCGAATCCAGGCGCGGGATGCCCGGCTCCATGCAGACACGGTCGCCGACCTTGAGCTGGCTGACTTCGCTGCCGACCTCGGTGATGGTGCCCGAGGCTTCGTGTCCCAGTACCATGGGCGCGTCCACCTTGAAGGGGCCAATGCGGCCATGGGTGTAGTAGTGCAGGTCGCTGCCACAGATGCCGACGGTATGGATGCGGATGCGCACATCCTGCGGGCCGAGCTCCTGGGGCAGGTCGATGTCGCGCAGAGCCAGTTCGCGCGTGGCTTCGAGTACGAGGGCTTGCATGGGGTCTCCTTATTTTCCGGTGAGGATGGAATTCAACAGCCGGCTCAACACGCCGACAAAGATCAGGGGCGGCAGCGCCAGCAAGACGGTGGAAGCGTTGATCACGCCCCACGGCACTTCCTGCCCCATGGAGGTAAAGGCCGAGGCCACCACCGGCAGGGTGGCGCTGTTGGAGGAGGTCAGCGCCAGGGCGATCATCAGTTCGTTCCAGACCAGCACGAAGCTGAAGATGACCCCGCCCAGCAAGGTGCCGGCGCAGTTGGGCAGGGCAATCTTCCAGAACACCGCGTAGGGGCCGTAGCCATCGAGGGTGGCGGCTTCTTCGATCTCGCGCGGCATGCGCTGGAATACCGGAATCGAGAGCCAGGTGATGGTCGAGAGCGTGGTCAGGAGGTAGGTCACGATCATCGAGAAACGCGTGTCATACAGCCCCAGATCGACCCAGATCGCAATGAGCGGAATGGCCACCGCCACCGGCGGCAGAAAGCGCAGCGAGAGCAGGAAGAACTGGATATCGCGCTTGCCCGGCACGTGGTAGCGCGCAATCACGTAGGCCGCCGGTACACCCATGAGCGTACCCAGCAGCACGGCGCTGCCGACGATGACGATGCTGTTGCTCAGGCCCACCAGCACTTCCGGGCTGCCGATGACCTGGCGATAGTTTTCCAGCGTGGGTGTGAAGATGAAGCGCGGCGTCGGTGTGACGATGTCCAGCAAGGTCTTCAAGGAATTGAGCAGCGCCCACAACAGCGGAAACACCGCCACCAGCACCAGCAGGATGCCCACGCCCCAGATGGCGCAGCGTGTGATCAGTCTTCCCATTGGCTCACCCGTTTCCAGATCAGGGTAAAGATCAGTGTGGTCGCCACCATCATCAGCACCGCCATGGTGGAGGCATAGGAGACCTTGCCCGAGAGTCCGATGCCTTGTGCATAGGCATACATGTCCAGCGTCTCGGTGGCCACGCCCGGCCCACCCTTGGTCATCACGTAAATCAGGTCGAAGGAGCGCAGCGATTCCACCATCTTGATGAAGACCAGGCTGATGAGCGGGGCCTTCAACATCGGCAGGGCGATATAGGCATACACCTGCCAGGTGCGCGCATGATCGAGCCGGGCCGCTTCCAGCGGTTCGGGTGGCAAGGTTTCCAGCAGCTTCAATACGATCACGGCGAAGAACAGTCCCCACTGCCAGATATCCACGGCGGCCACCGCATAGAGCGCCAGCACCGGGTCCGACAGGAAGGCCGTGTCATGGATGCCCACCAGCCCCAGCAGCCAGCCCAGGATGCCGGTCAGCGGCGAATACATGAACTTCCAGATGAAGGCGGCCGACACGCGCGGCAGCAGCACCGGCGTGATCAGCAGCACGCACATGGCCTGGCGCCATTTGCCATGGACGTTTTCGAACAGGTAGATGGCGATGAGGATGCCGAGCGCCACCGCACCCAGTACGGTGACCACTTCCCAGATGGCCGAGACTTCGATGGCGTTGAGGAAGCGCCGGTCCGACATCAGCCGCTCGATGTTGCGCAGCCAGACATAGTCACTGTCGGGATAGCGCAGCACGCGATTTTTCAGCGCCAGGTTGATCGCCGCCACCGTCGGCACCAGCCCCAGCACCAACATCACCAACAGTGAGGGGCCGAGGAACAGGTAGGGCAGCGAGGTCTTTCCACGATTGAACATGCAGGACTCCGGAATCCGCCCTGGTCCGGCAAGGGAATAGGGCGGCTGCAGCGTGTAACGCGATTGAATGAAGTAAATTATTTACGCGCGTGTTCCATCGCGTCCTGCGCATACTGCGCGGCTTCGTCCAGGGCACGCGGAATATCCTTGCGGGTACCGGTGAAGATTTCTTCCAGCGTCACGCCGAGGTTGTCGCCGATGTCCGGCCATTGCGGGCTGGGCCAGATGGTCAGCCTGGAGACCGGCGTGGTGTCCTTCAGGCCGGCGAGGATTTGCGGCTTGACGTGCTTTTGGAAGTAATCGCTCTGGATGGTGCTGGTGCGGTTGTAGTCGCTGAAGACCTTTTCGCGCAGACGGGCCTGTTCCTGTTCCTTGCCGGTAGCAAAGGCGATGAATTTGCCCGCCGCCTGGCGGGTGCACTCATCCTTGGCGCCGACGGCGGAAATGGCCAGCCCGTGGCCGTAGGCGGCCGAAGGCAGCGGTGCGGGCGGACGCGCATAGCCGACCTTGTCGGCCACGCTGGATTTGCTGCTGTCCTCCATCCAGTCGGCGAAGGGCGTGGACTCGATCATGAAGGCCACCTTGCCGGAGCGGAAGGCTTCCAGCGCATTGCTCCAGTCATAGGTAGCCGCGCCCGGGGGCGCGTACTTGAACAATTCGGCATAGAGTTGCGTGGCCTTGACCGCAGCGGGCGAGTTGAAGGCCGGCTGGTTGTTCTTGTCGGTCCACTGGCCGCCCTGCGCCAGCATGAAGGGCGCCCAGCGCCAGACGTTCATCCCCGAGCCGCGCTGGCCGCGTGCCACCCAGCCATAGACGTTCGGGGGAGAATGCAGTTTCTTGATGTCGGCCACCAGTTCGTCCAGCGTGCGTGGCACCGGCAGCCCGGCTTTTTCCAGCAGGTCGCGACGATAGAAGAGAAAGTCCGAGCCCCCGATCAGCGGTGCGAAATACGCCACGTCCTTGTAACTGGCCACGGCGCGGCGACCGGGCAGGAAGTCCTGGTAGTCGGCGTCCTTGGGGAAATACTTCAACAGCGGCACGATCCAGCCCGCCGAGGCAAACTCGGCCACGTTGGCTTCGTCGACGTAATACACTTGGTAGGAACCGGCCCTGGTGGAGGCATCCAGGCGCGACTTGGCGCGCCGGTCGTTCTCGCCGAAGTAGCTGATCTCGATGCGGGTGCCGGTGCGCTTCTGGTAATCGGCCAGCGATTTTTCCATCACGGTCAGGCCCAGGCTCTTCTGCGCCAGCACCTTCAGCACGGGGACATTGCAGGACTGCGCCGATGCCACCAAGGGCAGGGCAGCGCCAAGGACGGCGCACGCGGCGCCCAAGCGGATCTTGTTCACGGTTTGTCTCCTGGTTTTTTTATCGTTCAGGCGGGTGCCGGTGCAGCGGGGGACACTGCGCAGCCCCATTTGCCTTGAGGGCAGGAGCAAGAGTACGAGGGCAGGGCGCGCCGCTCCACGCCAAAAGCGTGCCGCGGGCTGATACTTTTTGATCGTTTGTATTGGGCGCTGCGCGCTGTTGTATTGCTGCGCGCCCAGGCGTCAGCTTTCCAATGCCGGCAGGCTCACGGTCGCCACCAGCCCGCTCCCCCCGGCCGGCGCGTCGAGCCGGATCGATCCCTGCGAAGCCTGCACGATCTCGCGCACGATGGCCAGCCCCAGTCCGGAGCCCGGCTGGTCCGGTGCGGCATTGCGATAGAAGCGTTCGAAGACCCGTTCGCGCACTTCGGCAGGAATGCCGGGGCCGTTGTCGGTGACGGTGATGACGACCTGGCCGCGCCTGTGTGCCAGCCCCACCGTGACCTTGCCGCCCGGCGGCGTATAGCGCAGGGCATTGTCGATCAGGTTCATGAACAGGCCCATCAATTGCGCCTCGTTGCCGTTGACCATGGCGCTTTCCAGCGTGCTCTCCAGCCCGAGATCGATGCCCTTCTTCAGGGCCAGCCCGGCCAGTTCTTCCAGCACCATGGCCGCCACCGCCATCAGGTCCACCGGCGCGCGCGGGAAGGCGATGCTGTTGGAGGCTTCGGCCTGCGAGAGCAGCAAGAGTTTGTTGGTCAGGTCGGTCATGCTGCGGCTGCTGTCCTGCAGCGCGGCCAGCACTTCCTTGACCCGTGCCGGATCGTCCAGCTGGCGGGCGAACTGGATCTGTGAATCGATCACCGCCAGGGGCGTGCGCAACTGATGCGCGGCATCGGCCACGAAGCGCTTCTGCACCGTCACCTGGGCATTGAGGCGGAAGATGTACTGGTTGATGGCTTCCACGATGGGCCGCAATTCCTGCTGCAGACCGCCGGCACGCAGCGGCGTGAGTGAGTCTGGCTCGCGCGTGGTCAGTTCATCCTTGAGCGCCAGCAAGGGGCGCAGTTCCATCGTCAGGCCCAGCACCACCAGGCTGATGGCCAGCAACAGCAGCACGATCTGACGACGCAGCGAGGCATGCCACTGGTCGGCGATCATTTCCTGGCGTCCCTGCATGGTCTGGCCCACCGACACGGCCACCATGCGCAGCGTGCCTTCGTCGAACAGCGCGCGGATGTAGCTGACCACGCGCAGCGGCTTGCCTTCGAACGTGGTCGTGGCATAGACCGGATAGAGTGCCGCAAAGTCAGGCCGGGCGGGGAAGTCCGGACGACCGGCCAGGAGCGTGTCATCATCCATGCGCACCTGGTAATACACCGCATCCTGGGCCGGCGAGGCAAACAGTTCCAGTGCGGCAGGCGGTATTGAAACCACCGGGGCGCCATCATTCCAGCCCACCTGGCCCGCCATCATGCGGGCCGACGCCAGCAGCGCGCGGTCCTGCACCAGGGTGGCGCTGGAGACGGCGTTGTCATAGGCATCGCTGGTGGACAAGCCCACGTAGACCGCCATCGGGATCAGCAGCCACCACAGCAGGCGCAGGCGCAGGCTGTCAATCATCTTTCTGCTTCAACAGGTAGCCCAGGCCGCGCAGGGTCATGATGGCTGCGCTGGAGTGTTCCAGTTTCTTGCGCAGGCGCGAAATGTAGATTTCGATGGCGTCCGCGCTGGGCTCTTCGGAAAGACTGAAGACACCCTTCATCAGCGCCGTTTTCGATACGGTCTTGCCCTGCTTCAACATCAGCACTTCCAGTACGTCATGCTCCCGTGCCGGTAGCGCCAGGGTGGCACCGGCGATGGCGAACTGGCGCGTATTGCTGTCATAGACCAGGTCACCGCAATGAATCTCGGCGGCCTTGTCGGGTGTCTGGCGGCGCACCAGCACCTTGATGCGGGCCACCAGCTCGCGGATCTCGAAGGGTTTGACCAGGTAGTCATCGGCGCCGGCGCCCAGGCACTCGACCTTTTCATCGATGGAGCCGCTGGCCGTCAGGATCATCACCGGCACACCGTTGTGGCGCTCGCGCAGGCGGCGCAGCACGTTCTTGCCGTGCAGCTTGGGCAGCATCAGGTCCAGCAGCACGACATCGTAATTCTCGTCGCGCAGCACCTGGTCGGCGATCTCGCCATCGGCGGCGATATCGACCTTGAACTTGTGTTCCTTGAGGATCTGCTCCAGCCAGTGGGCAAGCTGGGGATTGTCTTCGATGAGGAGCAATTTCATGCGTTGGTCTCTTGTTCTTGACGTTCTTTTTGTTGCACTGCAAAGAAAAAAGCCGAAATTTGGAAAGCTGGATGAAGGTTTCGGCTTCTTAGAATAGGCCCGCAAGTCTACAAGAAGTGAAGATGGCGACAGACCATCCCACCCCAAAAAATATGGAGACAATCATAATGCGTCACGATACCCCTGTGTTCCCGCGTTCGCTCGCGGCCCCATTGCGCCGTAGTGCGCGCGCCTTGGCCATCGGCGCCATGGCCGCCTGCACGCTCGGCCTGATCGCCCCGCAGGCCCATGCGGCCGACAAGATCATCATCATGGTGGGCGGCATCAACAAGCTCATTTACCTGCCGCCCAAGCTGGCCGAAAGCCTGGGCTACTTCAAGGACGAAGGCCTGGACGTGGAACTGCAGTCGCAGCCGGCCGGGGTCGATGCCGAGAATGAACTGCTGGCCGGGGCCGTGCAGGCGGTGGTGGGTTTCTATGACCACTCCATCGACCTGCAGAGCAAAGGCAAGGAAGTGACCTCCATCACCCAGCTGCTGCGGGTACCCGGCGGCATGGAGATGGTGCGCGCCGACCTGGCTGACAGTGTCCACAGCATGGCCGACCTCAAGGGGCGGACCCTTGGCGTGACCGGGCTGGGTTCGTCCTCCAGCTTCCTGGCGCAATACCTGGCCGCCCGCGCCGGACTGAAGTCGGGCGATTACTCGATGCTGCCCGTCGGTGCCGGCAATACCCTGATTGCCGCCATGAAGCAGAAGCGCGTGGATGTGGCCTGGACCACTGAACCGACCACCTCCATCCTGCTGGCCTCGGGTGCGGCCAAGGTGCTGGTCGACATGAGCACCGTGGAGGGCACCAAGGCCGCGCTGGGCGGACTCTATCCGGCCTCCAGCGTCTATGTGCACCGTTCCTGGATGAACAGCCACAAGGCCGAGGCGCAGAAGCTGGCGCGCGCCTTCGTCAAGACGCTCAAGTACATCCAGACCCATTCCGCCGAAGACATCGCCGAGAAGATGCCCAAGGATTACTACGGCGGCAACAAGGCCATCTACGTGCAGGCGCTCAAGGCCTCGCTGCCGATGTATTCGCCTGATGGCAAGATGCCCGCCGGTGGCCCCGAGCAGGTGCTCAAGGTGATGGCCGGCTTCAATCCCAACATCAAGGGCAAGAACATCGACCTTGCCAAGACCTATACCAACGAGTTTGTCGACGCGGCACAGTGAATTGCGCCGTCTATATGAAGACCCCGTAGAATTCGCGGGCTGCTGCATCCATTTCGAGGAGCTGACATGAACAAAAATTTCCGTCGTGGCCTGTTGTCGCTGGCCGTTGCCGGCACCGTGCTGGCCGCCATGCCGATCCAGGCGTCGGCTGCCGCCAAGGTCACCATCATGGTGGGCGGCATCAACAAGATGATCTACCTGCCGGCCAAGCTGGCCGAACAGTTGGGCTATTTCAAGGAAGAGGGCCTGGACGTGGAGCTGCAGTCGCAGCCGGCCGGGGTCGATGCCGAGAATGAACTGCTGGCCGGTGCCGTGCAGGCGGTGGTCGGTTTCTATGATCACTCCATCGACCTGCAGACCAAGGGCAAGGAAGTCACCGCCATCACCATCCTGGGCCAGGTGCCGGGTGAAGTGGAACTGGTCTCGAGCAAGGCCGCGCCACACTTCCAGAGCATGGCCGATGCCAAGGGCAAGACTCTGGGCGTGACCGGACTGGGTGCGTCCACCAACTTCCTGACGCAATACCTGGCCTCCCGCGAGGGCATCACCTCCAAGCAGTTCTCGGTGCTGCCGGTGGGCGCCGACAATACCTTCATCGCCGCCATGAAGCAGGGCCGCATCGATGCCGGCATGACCACCGAACCAACCGTCTCGCAGTTGCTCAAGACGGGGGATGCCAAGGTGCTCATCGACATGCGTACCGTGGAGGGTACCGTCAAGGCGCTGGGCGGACTGTATCCGGCCTCCAGCGTCTACGTGCAGCGCAGCTGGCTCAACGGCCACAAGGAAGAGGCCGAGAAGCTGGCGCACGCCTTCGTCAAGGCACTCAAGTTCATCAACACCCATACCGCCGAGCAGATCGCCGACAAGATGCCCAAGGACTATTACGGCAACAACAAGCCGTTGTATGTCCAGGCGCTGAGCAATTCGCTGCCGATGTATTCGCAGGACGGCAAGATGCCCAAGGGCGGCCCGGAAACCGTGCTGGCCGTGCTGTCGGGCTTCAACCCCAACGTCAAGGGCAAGCATGTGGACCTCTCCAAGACCTATACGGATGAATTCGTCAGCACCGTGAAATGAAGCCGGGACTGGCCAGTGACCAGTGAGCATTGGCCAGTCCTTTCCTGCATTCGATCGATCCCGTCAATGATCTACGCCATGATGCGCTTGCGCGCGTCAGGGCAGCACTCAACCTTCAGCTACGAAAGAGCACCACGATGAACGCCATCAACCAGCAGGCCTTCACCCCCGCCGGCCAGGCCGCCCAGGCAACGCCGGCCATCGAACTGCGCAACGTGAGCTGCCGCTTCATTACCGCCGATGGCAAGGCCACCGTGGCGCTGCGTGATTTCTCCATGAGCGTGGCGCGCGGTGAATTCGTCGCCGTGGTCGGCCCGACCGGTTGCGGCAAGTCGACCACGCTCTCGCTCATCACCGGCCTGCTCAAGCCCACCGTGGGCGAGGTGCGGGTGATGGGGCAGCCGGTCAACGGCATCGATCCGCGCATCGGTTTCGTGTTCCAGAACGACGCCGTCTTCCCCTGGCGCAGCGTGCGTGACAACGTCGCCGCCGGTCCGATGTTCCGTGGCCAGTCCAAGGAACAGGCGCATGCCCTGGCCGACGAATGGATCCGCCGCGTGGGTCTGGACAAGTTCGGCGACCACTATCCGCACCAGCTCTCCGGCGGCATGCGCAAGCGCGTGGCGCTGGCCCAGACCTTCATCAACAGCCCCGAGATCTTGCTGATGGATGAACCCTTCTCGGCGCTCGACATGCAGACCCGCACCCTGATGCAGGATGAACTGCTGCGCCTGTGGTCGGCCCATTCGGGCTCGGTGGTGTTCGTCACCCACGACCTGGAGGAAGCCATCGCCCTGGCCGACAAGGTCTATGTGCTCACCGCCCGTCCGGCCACCTTGAAGAGCGTCTACCCCATCGATCTGCCGCGTCCGCGCGTGATGGAGGAGGTGCGTTACGAGCAGCGCTTCATCGATATCTCGCGCCGTATCTGGGCCGATCTGCGCGAGGAAGTCCACATCGCGTGATGCGCCTGGACGCGCGTACGTACATCGCCTATTCAATTCTGAAATACAGGGGAATCCCATGACACAAGCACAAGCAAGCCACAATGCCCCGATGATGGACATCGCCGCCGTCGAAGCGGAGGCGCAACGCAAGATCCGCGCGCGTCACCAACTGGTGATCGGCCTGCGCATCGCCATCCTGGTGATCGTCCTGGGCGGCTGGGAAGTCTGCGCGCGTATCGGCTGGATCGATCCGTTCTTCTTTTCCCAGCCCTCGCTGATCGTGGCGCAGATCTACGATTGGATGGTGGAAGGGACTTCCCAGGGTTCGCTCTGGACCCAGGTCCTGGTGACGCTGGAAGAGACCGTGCTGGGCTTCCTGATCGGCTCGGTGGCCGGGGTCATCGCCGGCATCGTCCTTGGGCGCAACAAGCTGCTCTCGGATGTCTTCAGCCTCTACATCCAGATCGCCAATTCGATTCCGCGCGTGGTGCTGGGTTCGATCTTCGTCATCGCCTTCGGCCTGGGTATGGCCTCCAAGGTGGCGCTGGCGGTGGTGATGGTGTTCTTCGTGGTGTTCGCCAATGCCTTCCAGGGCGTACGCGAGGCTGACCGCTACATGATCGCCAACGCCCAGATCCTCGGTGCCTCGCGCCGCCAGGTGACCATGGCGGTAGTGGTTCCCTCGGCGCTGTCGTGGATCCTGGCCAGCCTGCACGTGAGCTTCGGCTTTGCACTGGTGGGGGCCGTGGTGGGCGAGTTCCTCGGTTCCAAACAGGGTATTGGCCTGCTGATCTCCACTGCTCAGGGCGCCTTCAATGCCAGCGGCGTGTTCGCGGCCATGATCGTGCTGGCGGTGGTGGCCCTGGCGGCGGACTGGCTGCTGCATGCGCTGGAACGACGCCTGCTGAAGTGGCGTCCGCAGGCCTTCTGATGAGAAGGCGCTCAAGGCGTAGAATGTGGCGGTAGTACGCGGGGACACGGATGCTTGCGAGCGACGTGTCCCCGCCGTATTTTCGCCAGCGCATTCCCACTTCGACTTCGCCATGTCCGCCAACTTGCCGCCGCGTCTTCGCGACACGCCCGCCCCCGCCTCTCTCAACGATCCCGTGACCCAGCGTGCCTTGCTGTGGATCGTCGCGTCGGGCTTCTTCATGCAGACGCTGGACACCACCATCGTCAACACCGCCTTGCCCGCCATGGCGCGCAGCCTGGGCGAACCGGTCCTGAACATGCACCCGGTAGTGGTGGCCTATACGCTGACCATGGCCTCGCTCACGCCGGCCTCCGGCTGGCTGGCCGACCGTTTCGGCACGCGCCGCGTGTATTTTGCGGCGATCCTGCTGTTCGCGCTGGGCTCGGTGCTGTGCGCGGTGGCGTCGACGCTGCCATTGCTGTTGGCCGCGCGTGTGGTGCAGGGGCTGGGGGGATCGATGTTGCTGCCGGTCGGACGCCTGGCCGTGTTGCGGGCCGTGCCGGGCGCGCAGTATATTGCCGCGCTGGCCTCGATCTCGATTGCCGGGCAGCTTGGGCCGGTGGTCGGCCCTGTACTGGGCGGGTGGCTGGTGGAAAGCCTGTCCTGGCACTGGATCTTTCTGATCAACTTGCCTGTAGGTGTACTGGGGATGGGGGCCGTACTGTACTTTCTCCCCGATGACAAGCTTGCCGGTCCACTTCGCTTCGACCTGATCGGGTGCGTCTTGCTGTCCGCCTGCATGGTGGCCTTCTCGCTGGCGCTGGACGTGCCTTTCGATCACAACCGTACTGGCTGGAGCATCGGACTGTTCGGTCTGGCAGCGCTGACTGTACTGGTCTACTGGCGCCATGCGTCCGTTCATCCGCGTCCACTGTTCCGGCTCGGTCTGTTTGGTGAGCCCAATTTCAGCATCGGACTGGCGGGCAACCTGGTGTGTCGCATCGGTTCTTCGGCGGTACCTTTTTTGCTGCCCCTGCTCTTGCAGGTGCGGCTGGGTTATTCGCCGCTGCATGCGGGCATGCTGCTGCTGCCGGCGGCCATTGCCGGCACCATCGCCAAGCCGTGGATCGCCCCGCTGGTCAAGCGTTTCGGCTATGACCGCTTCCTGCTGGTCAATACGGCCATCGTCGGCCTGTCCATCGTCTCCTTCGCGCTGATCACGCCCGGCTGGCCGCTGGCGGCGTCGATCGTGCAACTGGCCGTCTTCGGCGCCTCCAACTCGATGCAGTTCGCGGCCATGAACAGTGTGACCTTGAAGGGGCTGCGCAAGGAAGATGCGGGCAGCGGCAACAGTCTGTTCTCGATGGTGCAGATGCTGGCCATCGGGCTGGGAGTGACCATCGGCAGCACCATGGTCAATCTGTTCAAGAACGAGGCGGGCACGGCGACCAACGCCAGCTTCCAGATCACCTTCGTGATCGTGGGCGCGATCACCCTGATCTCGGCCTGGGTGTTCCGCAAGATGGATCCGCGCTACTTCCGATAAGCGATATCAATCATTGGGCCGGCGCAGGAGCGATCAGGTCTCGCTCCATTGTCGCAGCAGGTTGTGGTAGCAGCCCACCAGGGTGCGCCGTGCGAGCGCATCGGCATCGGTCTGGTTCAGGCGCTGGATGGCGTTGTCCATGTCGAACAGCATCTGGCGCTGGCCATCGTCGCGCACCAGGCTTTGAATCCAGAAGAAACAGCCCATGCGTACGCCGCGCGTGATCGGTGTCACGGTATGCAGGCTGGTGGCCGGATAGAGCACCATGTCGCCGGCGGCCAGCTTGACGCTGTGCATGCCGTAGCTGTCGTCGATCTGCAATTCACCGCCATCGTAGTCAGCCGGGTCGGCCAGGAACAGCGTGGCCGAAACGTCGGTGCGCAGCTTGCGTCCCGTGTGCGGATGGATGCGCACGCTGCCGTCGACGTGGGCACCAAAGTGCATGCCCTGGCCATAGCGATTGAACATGGGCGGGTAGATCAGGTTGGGCAGTGCCGCGCTGATGAAGCGCGGATGCCGCTCCAGCGCAGAGACGATGATGCGCTGGCATTGCAGGGCGACCTCCGAATGCTCGTCGATCTGCTGGTTGAACTTCACCGGCGCACCCTGGTAGCCCGCCGTGACGCGTCCATCCACCCAGGCTTGGCCCGCCTGGTCCAGCAAGTTGCGTACGTGCTGCAGGGCTTGCGGGTCCAGCAGCTGAGGGATGGTGATGAGCATGGGCGCGTCTTCTTTCTTACATGCGATAGGTCAGTGACAGCAGGGCGGTACGGCCCGAACCCGGGACCGAACGGCCGCCGTCGGACTGGATCAGCGCATCGTAATACATCTTGTTGCTCAGGTTGTAGAGGTTCAGGCGGATGTCGTAGGCCTTGGTGGTGTAGGCCAGCATCGCGTCGTAACGGGTGTAGCCGCCGACCTGCACTGTGTTGGTAGCGTTGGCATAGCGCTGCGACATATAGGTCGCGCCGCCACCGACCTGCCAGTGCGGGGCCAGGTCGTAGGTGGTCCAGGTGGTCAGGGTGTGCTTGGGGGTGTTGACCGGGATCTTGCCTACCGACGTGTCGGCCACGGCACCGCCGATGACCTTGGCATCCAGGTAGGTGTAGTTGGCGGCGATCTGCCAGTCGCGCGTGATGCGACCTGTGGCACCGGCGCGCGCACCGTTCACGCGGACCGTACCGGCCAGTGCGTAGACGCCGGTAGCCACCTGGCTGCGGGCGTTTTCCTTGGTGATCTGGAAGCCGGCGGCAGTCAGCGCCAGGCCTTCGGCGACATCCCACTTGCCACCGACTTCATAGGAACGGTTCTTTTCCGGATCCAGGTTCTGCTGGCCTGCGGTACCGGTCAACTGCTCCAGCGAAGGATTGAATGAGGTGCCGTAGGAAACGTAATAGGACTGCGCGACACTGGGCTGCCAGATTGCGCCCGAACGTACGCTCAGGAAGTTCACGCTCTGCTGGGCATAGCCCAGTGCGGTGGAACCGGTGGTATTGCCCGAGTTGATCGAATTGGTGATGCTGGCCACATAGCGGTCATAGCGCAGGCCGCCCACCAGCTTCAATTGCGGCACCAGCGCGATGGTGTCGCCCACATAGGCGGCGATGGTGTTGGCGCTGCCACCGGCATGGTTGCCTGCGGTATCGGCTACGCTGCTGCCGGCAGCGCTGTAGGACGGATTGACCACGCTCACGCAATCCAGGTAGCCGGTGGTGGCACCGGAGGCATTGAGCGAGCGGCCATTGCAGCTGCCGTTGCGGTAAGAGGCCTGGTTGTCGTAGCCGTCGTGGCCGACTTCCAAACCGACGATGGCATCGTGCTTGACGCTGCCGGTGGCGAACTTGGCCGCCAGTTCGGTCTGGTTGAAGATGGAATAGTCGGTGATCACACGGTCATGGCTCTGACCGCGCACGTAGAGACTGGACAGCGGCAGGCTGCTGCTGGCATTGGTGAGCGCCGTGAAGCCGCTGGAAGAGATCGTGCCGATGGTATTGGGCGCGGTTTCCACCGCATCGGTGTGCACGTAGTTGAACTGGGTCTGATTGCGCAGCGTGACGTCCGGGGCGATTCGGTGCTTGATGCCTGCATTGAACGAAGCCACGTCCTGGATGGTGCGGTCACTGTCCAGGCCATAGGCGGTATTGCGGTCAACGTTGACGGGATGGCCGTTCAGTGCCGGCAGGCCGTAATCGGGCTGGTCCTGGTTGTGTTGCAACAGGGCCGACAGGGTGATCTCGGTGGGGGTACCGATGCCCCAGACATAAGAGCCGGCCAGGCCGAAGTCCTGCACGTCGGTCTGGTTGCGCGTGCTGGCCGCGCCGTTCTGGGCCATGGCTTCGATGCGCAGGGCCGAGGTGTCCGAGAGCGGACGGTTCACATCGACCGTGCTGCGCACCAGACCATTGGTGCTGACCGAACCGGAGATTTCGGTGGCAGCCTTCAGATTGGCCTTCTTGCTGACCTGGTTGATGATGCCGCCGGTGGAGCCACGCCCGAAGAGCATCGAGGAAGGGCCCATGAGGACTTCCACTTCCTCGATGGCGAAGGTGTCGCGGTAGTACTGGCCACGGTCGCGGAAGCCATCGAGATAGATGTCGGTGCGCGCCGAGAAGCCGTTGAGGTTGATGTTGTTGCCGATCTGACCGCCTTCGGCACCGCCCAGGGTGATGCCGGACACGTTGCGCAGCGCATCGGCCAGCGAACTCACGCCTTGCGACTGCATCTGCGCCTTGTTGACCACGGTCACCGATTGCGCCACGTCGTGCAGGTCGGCGGGCAGTTTGGTGAGGGCGGTGCCGGTGCTGGCGAAATCATCCCGACGGCCTTCCACCGTGACGGGGGCGAGCTGGCTGTCGGCCGGCGCGGTGGTGGTGGCGCTGTCGGGAGTGGCCTGCTGCGCGTGGGCGGCGAGGGGGACGGCAAAGATGGCGACCAATGCGGCGGCCATCGGCGTGAGACGGTTCATGTTGTTCTTGTCGCTAGTGGAGTAGGAAATGATGAGGCGGTCCGCTCGCGCAGGACCGCCTCGCATGGCTGGCTACTCCGTCCTTCGACAAGGAGGGACGTTTGGCTGGCTGGTGACCAGTGTTTTTTACATGCTAATGATTGGGATTCTCATTCGCATGGCTGGCAAGATTAAGGGGCAAGCCTGACAAAGTGCTGTCAACTAGCTGACGCCGAACTGAGTGTGACAAAAAAGAAACACTCTGCGCATGCCGCCCCCCGCCTGGGCGAACGCCTCATTTGCAGCATGGCCTGGGCTGCAATACGATGCAGCGTTACGCAGATGTTTTGCGCCGTTTTTCTCAACAGAAGTCCCCCTATGAATGTTTTGCTGGTCGAAGACGACCCGGTACTCACCGACGGTCTGTCGCGGGTACTCAACTCGCATGGTTTCACCGTGCATACCGTCAACAACGGCAACGATGCGCTGTCGCAGCGTTTCAACGCGGCCGTGCTGGTACTCGACATCGGCCTGCCCGGCATCGATGGTTTCGAGGTCCTGCGCCGCATGCGCGCCAACGGCAACAACACGCCCGTGCTGCTGCTGACCGCCCGCGATACCATTCCCGACCGTGTGCATGGCCTGGAACTGGGGGCCGATGACTATCTGGTCAAGCCCTTCGCCACGCCCGAGCTGGTGGCCCGCATCAAGGCGCTGATCCGCCGCAGCGCGCCGCAACCGGCGCAACTGACCGTGGGTGGTCTGTCGCTGGACAATGCCACCAAGCGCGCCGATATCGATGGTCGCAAGATCGAGCTGTCGCTGCGCGAATGGACGGTGCTGGAATACCTGATGCAGCACGCCTCGCGCGTGGTTTCCAAGCAGCAGATCATCGATGCCGTCCTGCCCTGGGGCGAGGACTTCACCATCAATGCGGTGGAGGTCTATGTCTCGCGCATCCGCCTGAAGATCGCTGATTCGGGCGTGGTCATCCGCACCATTCGCGGCTTCGGCTACATGCTCGAAAAGAGCGAGAACTGAACCGGTACGCCGCACCATGACGGTCATCGACCAGCAGGCGGACAGCACTGCTGCGGCCCCGCGTCCTTCCGGGAACCCTCACCTCAGCATCCGGCGCGACCTGCTCAGGTGGCTGATCGCGCCCTTGCTGCTGCTGAACCTGGTGGGGGCCGGCCTGACCTACTGGCTGGCCTGGCTGCCGGCCCAGCATGCCTTCGACCAGAACCTGATGGATTCCACCTGGGGCCTGTATGCGCAGGTGCGCCATCGCCAGGAACGCACCACGGCCGAGCTGACCCAGCAGGCCGAACAGATCCTGCGCAGCAATCACTCCGACACCACCTTCTTTGCCGTGCGCAATACCGAGGGCGAGATCCTGGTGGGCGACAAGGGATTCCCGCAATTGCCGGAAAGCGAGATCTACGATCGTCCCTTCAACTATGACGGCCAGATGCGCGGTGAACCGGTCCGTATTTCGGCCATGCAGGTGCGGGTCAAGAATGGCGTGATCTCGGTGGCCGTGGCCGAGACCCTGCGCAAGCGCGACCGCGCCCATTACACCATCCTGCTGTCCTTCCTGCTGCTGGATGGCGCGCTGACCTTCGGTTCGCTGTCGGTGGTGCTGATCGCCGTGCGGCGTGGTCTGCGTCCCTTGAAGAGCCTGCAGCGCAACCTGGAGCAGCGCGGCCACGGCAAGCTGGGGGCCATCGACGGACTCGGCGCGCCGGTGGAACTGCAGCCGCTGATCGTGGCGATGAATGAACTCATGGCCCGTATCAGCAAGGGCGAAGAGGCGCAGCAGAACTTCATGGCCGATGTCGCCCATCAGTTGCGTACGCCCCTGACCGGCCTGAAGCTGCAACTGGAGCTGCTGCACGACAAGCACCAGGACCAGCCCGATACCGCCCGCTCGCTGGCGATGATGAATTCCTCGGTGGAACGCATGATCCGTCAGAGCCGGCAACTGCTGGCACTGGCCCGCTCCGAACCGGGCCTGTTCGAAAGCCGCAAGCTGGAAGAACTGTCGCTGCACAAGCTGGTGGAAGAATCGGTGCAGCACTTCATCGAGGAGGCCGACAAGAAGCAGATCGACCTCGGCTTCGATCTGCAACCGGCGCGTCTGCGCGGCGACCGTTTCCTGCTCGCCGACCTGATCGACAACCTCATCGACAATGCCGTGCGCTACTCTCCCCAACACGGGACGGTGACGGTGCGCTGCCTGGAAGAAGCGGGCGCCACCGTATTGACGGTGGAAGATTCCGGTCCCGGCATTGCTCCCGAGCACCGCGAGCTGATCTTCGACCGCTACTATCGCGCCAATGACAAGATCGCCGGCAGCGGCCTGGGTCTGGCCATCGTGCGCGAGATCGCGCATGACCATGGCGGCGTCATCACGGTCGATTGCAAGGAGCAGGGGCAGGGCACCATCTTCACCGTGCGCTTTCCTCTGGCGGCCTGACGTCGCCGGCGATGGCCGTACTTGCCGCAGGACATCATGCTTGCACAGAACCTCATGCCTGCGGCTGTGTCAAACGGGCTTCATCGTGAACGACACAGGAGGCAGCATGACGGACAAGGTCTTGCAAAGTGGCACCCATATCGCCCGCTACGATGCGGTGGAAAAACCCGATGAAGGCTTCGAGGCCCAAGTCTTCGTGCGTCTCTCGCGTGAGCCCGAGATTGCCGAAACTTACATTCCCGTGGGCATTTTCCCGACCGAGGAAGAAGCCCTGGCCAGCGCCCGCGAACGCGCCAGGCGCGCCTTGAAGGAGCATGAATTCTGAGCCGCGCGCCGCTGGCGGGAGCGCACAGGCCATGCTAACCTGCCCCTGCGTGACGCCGCAGCCTGAGGATGCAGGCGTCGCTCCAGAAGGCTCACCCTACCAAGAAGAACAATGTCTGTCGCCCGCCACATCCTCCAGGTCCACCCGCGCTTGCTCATCGGCATCGGCGTGGGGATTGCCGCCGCCCTCCTTGCTCCTGCCGGCAACTGGACAGGCCGCAGCCTCATCGGCTGGAATGTCGGCGTCTGGTTCTATCTGCTGAGCCTGTGGCTGATGATGTTGCGCGCCGATGCCGGGGCCGTCAGGCGTCTGGCCGAGACCGAGGATGAGAGCGCCCAGGTGGTGCTGGTGATGATCTGCGTGGCTGCCATTGCCAGTCTTCTGGCCATCCTGCTGGAGCTCGGCGGCAGCAGTCATCACGACGAGCGTGGACGGTTGTTGCGCTATGCCTTCACGGCCTCTACCGTCTTCGGCTCCTGGTCTCTGATCGGGACCATTTTCACGCTGCATTACGCGCGCCTTTTCTATGCCGAGGACGACGATGCGCAAGCCCTGCCGTTGCGTTTTCCCGATGGCATACGCAATCCCGGTTACTGGGATTTCCTGTATTTCGCCTTCACCATCAGCGTGGCGGTGCAGACCTCGGACGTGGCCGTGGCCTCGCGCGCGCTGCGCAAATCGGTGCTGGCGCATTCGCTGATCTGCTTTGTCTTCAATGCCGCCATCATCGGTTTGTCCATCAATATCGCCGCCGGCCTGGCCGGCAGCTGAAACGAATGTCCATGTCAGGATGACCGTGCCGTGGAACTGAACTGCCGGCACTTTGTCCTACCGGCGCTCTGCGCAAACCGGAAGCGGCCCGTATAATCGGCGGCTTTCCCGGTGGCAAGACCAAGGGGAGGGGGACACAGCGACACACAGAACCCCCGCAGCTCGACCAACGATTCGAACAACGGAGCGCACCGTGCGGGTTTATTCCAGCCAAGCTGAAGAACGTATTGCCATGTTGAGGCGCCAGGGCAAGGGCGCCTTTTCCGGACCACCGCTGCCCCTGGGGCCGCTGATCGGGTTTGCCGTCGCCATCCTGGCGGTGGTACTGATTGCCCTGTTCACCTGGGAGGCCTCGGTCAGCCGGGGCGAGGCTGCCAGCGCCGTCTCGCACACCATGAAGGTGCGCGAGCAATTGCAGATGCTGGTCTCCACCCTCAAGGATGCCGAGACCAGCCAGCGCGGCTTCCTGCTCACCGGCACCGAGTCCTATCTGAGTCCCTACAACCAGGCACGCGCCGCGCTGCCCGGCGAGATTGCCAAGCTGCGCGGGCTGCTCTCCGACAATCCGGATCAGTTGCAGCGGCTCTCGCAGATCGAGCGCGTGGTCGCCGACAAGCTCGAAGAGCTGGCCGAGACCGTCAGCCGCCGCCGCAACGGCGATACCGTCGGCGCACTGGCGGTGGTGCAATCCGATCGCGGCAAGATGTTCATGGACCGCGTGCGCGTACTCACGCACGACATGGAAGAACAGGAGCGTGACCTGCTGGCCAGCCGCCAGGCCGACTGGCGCGATGCCGTGGTGTTCTCCACCGCCGTGGCGTGGGGTGGTTCGGGCTTGCTGCTGGTCCTGATCATGGCCGCGGCCGTGACCACCTCGCGCGATTATCGCGCCCGCGAAAAGCAGGCATGGATCCGTGCCGGACAGATGGGCCTGGCCGAACGACTGCAGGGCGAACAACGCCTGGACGCGCTGGGGGAGAATACCCTGGCCTTCCTGACCGCCTACCTGAATGCACAGGTCGGTGCGATCTATCTGCGTACCGAGCACGGCGAGTTCCGGCGCTTCGCTGCCTATGCGCTGGCAGAAGAGGAGAGCGAACAGCCGCCGCACCTGCGCGATGGCCAGGGTCTGCTGGGCCAGGCTGCCAAGCTCAACCGCGTCATGCACGTCAAGGAGGTGCCGGAGCAATACCTCACCGTGGCTTCTTCCGTGGGACGCCATGCGCCACGCGAACTGATGATCGTGCCGGCCTCGGCCGATGGCATGGTGCAGGCAGTGTTCGAACTGGGCTTCCTGCGCCAGTTGCGCACCGAGGAAGAAGAGTTGCTGGCGCGGCTGTCGGACCAGATCGCCATTGCCGTGCGCTCCTCCAAGGATCGTACCCGCCTGGAAGAACTGCTTGAAGAGACCCAGCGCCAGTCCGAGGAATTGCAGGCCCAGCAGGAAGAGCTGCGCGTCAACAACGAAGAGCTGGAAGAACAGGGCCAGGCCTTGAAGGCCTCGCAACTGCGCCTGGAAACCCAGCAGGCCGAGCTGGAAGAAACCAATGCCCAGCTGGAAGAACAGACCCAGCTGCTGGAAATCCAGAAGGATGACCTGGCCAAGACCCAGGTGGTGCTGGTGGAAAAGGCCACCGAGCTTGAGCGTGCCAACCAGTACAAGAGCGAGTTCCTGGCCAACATGAGCCACGAGCTGCGCACACCGCTGAACTCCACCCTGATCCTGGCCAAGCTGCTGGCCGACAACAAGCAGGGCAACCTCTCCGAGGAGCAGGTGCGCTTCGCGCAAACCATTTCCTCGGCGGGCAATGACCTGCTGGCCCTGATCAATGACATCCTCGATCTGTCGAAGATGGAAGCGGGCAAGCTCGATATCGTTTCCGAATCCTTCGTGGTCAGCAAGATGGCCGAGGAACTCAAGGCCAGCTTCGCCATGACGGCGCAGCAGAAGGGGCTGGGCTTCAAGGTCGAGGTCGACCCGGGCGTGCCGCAGCGCATGGAAACGGATATGCAGCGCCTGGGCCAGATCTTGAAGAACCTGCTCTCCAACGCCATCAAGTTCACCGAGAAGGGCGAGGTCAGCCTGCGCATCTATCCGGATGCAGGTGGCCGCATCGCCTTCGCCGTGCGCGACACCGGCATCGGCATCGGTGCCGACCAGCACCAGTTCATCTTCGAAGCCTTCCGCCAGGCCGATGGCAGCACTCATCGCAAGTACGGCGGTACCGGTCTGGGCCTGTCGATCTCGCGCGACCTGGCGCATCTGCTGGGCGGCGACATCCAGGTGCAGAGCCGGGTGGGCGAGGGCAGTATCTTCACGCTCTCGTTGCCGCAGGTCTACAGTGGCGAGCAGGCCGTGGTGCGTACGCCGGCGGTCGTTGCCGCGCCTTCGGCGGCGGCTGCGACCCTGCAGGCCGCGCAGGTGGCCACCGCGCCGGACGTCCGTATCCCCAGCCCGCAGGTAGTGCCGGGTGCGCCGGTGAAACTGCAGGACATCACCATCGACGATGACCGTCATCGCATCGAATCGTCCTCGCGCCTGATCCTGGTGATCGAGGATGATGCCGCCTTCGCCATGATCCTGCGCGACCTGTCGCACGAGATGGGCTTCCAGTGCGTGGTCACGCATTCGGCCAACGATGGCGTGGCGGCCGCCGAGATGTATCGTCCCAGCGCCATCCTCATGGACATGAACCTGCCGGACTTCTCCGGCCTGGGCGTGCTGGACCAGATCAAGCGCAATCCCAAGACCCGCCACATTCCGGTGCACGTGGTGTCGGTGGCCGATTATTCGCACGAGGCGCTGGAGCGCGGCGCCATCGGTTATGCCCTGAAGCCGGTGCAGCGAGAGGAACTGGTGGGTGCCATTCGCAAGCTGGAAGCCAAGTTCCTGCAGGGCCTGCGCCACGTGCTGGTAGTGGAAGACGATGCGCGCCAGCTCGACAGCATCCGCCAGCTGCTGGCCGGGGAGAACATCAACCTGGTGGGTGTGCGGACCGCCGCCGATGCGCTGGCCCGCCTGCGCGAGACCACCTTCGACTGCATGGTGATGGACCTGAACCTGCCCGACCTGTCCGGATACCAGCTGCTGGAGCGGATGGCCGAGCAGGAACACGTGGCCTTCCCGCCAGTGATCGTCTATACCGGACGCTCGCTGTCGGCCGAGGAAGAACAGCACCTGCGCCGCTTCTCGCGCTCCATCATCATCAAGGATGCGCGCTCGCCGGAACGCCTGCTCGATGAAGTGACGCTGTTCCTGCACCAGGTGGAAACCACGCTGCCGGCGGAGAGCCAGCGCATGCTGAAGGTGGCGCGTGACCGCGAGACGGTCTTCGAAGGCCGCCGCATCCTGGTGGTGGAGGACGATGTACGCAACATCTTTGCGCTATCCTCGGTGCTGGAACCCAAGGGCATGAAGGTCGACATCGCCCGCAACGGCCGCGAAGCCCTGGAGGCCCTGCAACGCAGCCAGGAACAGCCCGGTGCGCCGATCGACCTGGTCCTGATGGATATCATGATGCCGGAGATGGATGGCCTGACCGCCATGCGCGAGATCCGCAAGCAGGCCGTCTGGAAGCGCCTGCCCATCATCGCCCTGACGGCCAAGGCCATGAAGGATGACCAGGAGAAATGCCTGGCCGCCGGCGCCAACGATTACATCGCCAAGCCTTTGGATGTGGAAAAACTGCTGTCCCTGGTACGTGTATGGATGCCGAAATAAACCAGGCGCTGGCCAACCAGCATTTCGATATCGAGATGCAGTTGTTGCTCGATGCCATCTACCTCAAGTATCACTGCGATTTTCGCGGCTATGCCGGCGCGTCGTTGAAGCGCCGCCTGGCCACGGCCATGATCCGTTTCGGCTGCGAGACGCTGTCGCAGTTGCAGGACAAGGTGCTGCATGATGTGACCGTGTTCCCGGCGCTCATGGATTACCTGACGGTACAGGTCAGCGAGATGTTCCGCGACCCCAGCTATTTTCTTGCGCTGCGTGAGAAGGTGATTCCATTGCTGCGCACCTATCCTTCGCTCAAGATCTGGGTGGCTGGTTGCAGCAGCGGCGAGGAAGTCTATTCGCTGGCGATCCTGCTGCGCGAGGAAGGGCTGCTGGAACGCAGCATCATCTATGCTACCGATATCAACCAGGCCGCCCTCAAGAAGGCCGAGGCGGGCGTCTACGAGCTCGACCGTATCCCCGGTTTCACCAGCAATCACCAGAAATCCGGAGCCAGGACCTCGCTTTCGGATTACTATACGGCCGCCTATGGGGCCGTGGTTTTCGACAAATCACTGCGCAAGAACGTGGTCTTTTCCGATCACAGCCTGGCCACCGACAGCGTCTTTGCCGAAATGCACCTGGTGTCCTGCCGCAACGTGCTGATCTATTTCAATCGCCATCTGCAGGAACGTGCGCTCGGCCTGTTCCGCGAGTCGCTGGTGCGCAAGGGCTTCCTGGGACTGGGTTCAAAGGAGTCGATGCGGTTCTCGACGCACGGTCCTGCCTTCGATGAAGTGGTGCGGGAAGATCGCATCTTCCAGAAAAAGGGGGACCTGTGAGCTCCGTCCCGCTGCCGGCCCTGGGGGGGCGTGCCATTGATGCGATCGTCATCGGTGCTTCTGCCGGTGGGGTGGAAGCCTTGTCGGAAATCCTGCCGGCGCTGCAGCGTGGTGCGCGTGTGGCGACCATGGTGGTGCTGCATATTCCGCGCGAGCGCCCCAGTCTGCTGGCCACCATCTTCGCCGACCGCTGCCGCCAGCCGGTGGTGGAAGCGCAGGACAAGGAGCCGGTACAGCCCGGCATGATCTACTTTGCCCCACCGGATTATCATCTGCTGGTCGATCGCGGCGACGAAGGTCCGATACTGGCCATGTCCAACGATGAGCTGGTGAACTATTCGCGTCCGGCCATCGATGTGCTCTTCGAATCGGCCGCAGATGTCTATCGTGAGCGCCTGCTGGGCATCGTGCTGACCGGTGGCAATCACGATGGTGCGGCCGGATTGCAGGCCATTGCGCGCGCCGGCGGCGTTACCGTGGTACAAAGTCCGCAACAGGCACAGGTGCCTTACATGCCGGCACAGGCATTGGCATTGGGACAGATCGATCATGTGCTCACGCTCTCGCAGATCGCCGATTTGTTGCGCTCGCTGGGCGTAACGGGGAATGACCAGAAAAAGGAAAGCAGGTGATAGAAAAGCATAAAGAGAGAGACCTGCCGCGGGTGAAATTCCTGCTGGTCGATGATCTCGATGAAAACTTGTTGGCCCTCTCCGCCCTGCTGCAGCGGAACGATGTGGAACTGCTGCTGGCGCGTTCGGGCCTGGAAGCGCTCGAACTGCTGTTGCAGCATGAGGTGGCGCTGGCTTTCCTGGACGTGCAGATGCCGGACATGGACGGTTTCGAGTTGGCCGAGCTGATTCGTGGCAGCGAGCGTACCCGCAACGTGCCGCTGATCTTCGTCACGGCCGGTGTGCGGGACGAGCGTCGCCTGTTCAAAGGGTATGAGAGCGGCGCGGTGGATTTTCTCTACAAGCCCATCGAACCACACATCCTGCGCAACAAGGCCGAGGTGTTCTTCCAGCTGTATCGCCAGAAGCAGTTGCTGGCGCTGGAGTTGCAGGAGCGCACCGAGACCCTGCGCATGAATGAGATGTTCGTGGCCATCCTCGGTCACGATCTGCGCAATCCCTTGAGTGCGGTGGTGATGGCCGCAACGCTCTTGCAGCGGACCTACAAGGATGAGGTGGCGCAGAAGGCCTCGCAGCAAATCCTCAATGGCGGCAAGCGCATGGCCAAGCTGATCGAGAACATGCTTGACCTGGCCCGTGCGCGACTGGCCGGCGGCATCCCGCTGGTACGTGCCAGTGCCTGCCTGGGTGAGATCACCGAACGGGTGGTGCAGGAGTACCAGACCACCTATGCGGGTAGCGTCGTGGAGCGCCGCATCGAAGGCGATGACAACGGCTATTGGGACGGCGACCGCCTCGGCCAGGTGGCGGCCAATCTGCTGGGCAATGCCTTGCAGCACGGTGCGCCGGGCAGCCCGATCTGCATCGGTATCGATGGCCGCAGCGAGCGGGAAGTGGTGATGACCATCGCCAATCGGGGCGTGATTCCGGCGGCCTTGCTGCCGGTGATTTTCGACCCCTTCCGTGGCGGCGAGCGCGAGGTCGGCCGCAAGGAAGGACTCGGGCTCGGGTTGTTCATCGCACAGCAGATCGTCAAGGCGCATGGGGGGAGTATCACCATGACCTCGGACGATCAGGTGCAGACCATGGTGACGGTGAGATTGCCAAGGCGCTGACGAACGCTCAACCCCGTTGATCGCCACTGCATGAGATGAAGGCCTGCTCCACCAAGCGGGCCTTTTTCATTGGTGCTGGCGCTCCTGCGCGTTTGCAGCAGGCCCTAGGTTGATGGTCTCACGAAGCGGGTGTCGCCAATGCGACATGGCACGGCAAAAATGCTTGCCAATCAAAGTTGATCGGTCTATATTGTCTGTACCGATCAGTACATAGTGTATTGATCGGTACATTAAAGGAGAATAACCATGTCGATCCGTCCGCCACTTCCGCCGTTCACCCGTGAAACCGCCATCGAAAAAGTCCGTCTTGCCGAGAACGGCTGGAACACCCGCGATGCCGAAAAGGTCGCGCTTGCCTATACCGAAGACAGCTGGTGGCGCAATCGTGCCGAGTTCGCCCAGGGCCGCGAAGCGATCACCGCCTTGCTCAAGCGCAAATGGACGCGCGAGCTGGATTACCGGCTGGTCAAGGAGCTGTGGGCCTTTGACGGTGCGCGTATCGCGGTGCGTTTCGCCTACGAGTACCATGACGATTCCGGCCAGTGGTATCGCGCCTACGGCAATGAAAACTGGGAGTTCGACGAGAACGGCCTGATGCACCATCGTCACGCCTGCATCAACGAGCATCCGATCAAGCCGGAAGAACGCAAATTCCTGTGGGACAATAGCGGCCCACGCCCGGCCGATCATCCCGGGCTGAGCGATTTCGGTATCTGAGGAAAATGAATGGCTAGAGTCATTGCGGAAAAGGACGATGTGATCCCCTTGCTGGCGGAAGTGTTTCGCACCTACGGTTTCGAGGGGGCGAGCCTGGCGCGCATCAGCGAAGGGACCAGGCTGGGCAAGGGCAGCATCTATCACTTTTTCCCTGGTGGCAAAGAGGAAATGGCCGAAGCCGTGCTGAGCCATGTGGATGCGTGGTTCAGGCGGCATGTGTTTGATCCGTTGAACGAGAGCGAAGATGCGGTTGCGGGGATCAAGGCCATGTTCGGCGATGTGAGTCGCTACTTCCTGTCGGGGCAACGGGTTTGCCTGGTGGGCGTGTTCGCGCTGGGCAATGAGCGCGACCGCTTTGCGGTGATGGTGCGTGATTACTTTGCCGCCTGGATCGAGGCGCTGGCCTCGGCGCTGGTGCGCACCGGGCGCAAGCCCAAGGAAGCCCGTGCCCTGGCCGAAGAGGTCGTGGGGGGAATACAGGGGGCGCTGGTGCTGGCGCGCGCGCTGGACAGTACCGATGTGTTTGCGGAGACCTTGAAGCGGTTTGAGAAACGGCTTTCAAGCTGATATCGCTATTCAAGCAAGGGGCCAGGGATGGCCTTTTCCATTTCCTGGACAGCGCTGGCGAATTACACTGCGGATTGCAGCAAGCCACTTCGAAGGCTCCATGGAGCCAATCCCCATCAACTCTGTCCATCACCCTGACCATGTCCCGACATCGCCCCGAAGAATTGATTTCCCACCTCAATCTTGAACCCCATCCGGAGGGCGGTTTCTTTCGGGAGAGCCATCGCAGCCCGGAGCGTGTAGCGCGCGCATCGGGCGGTGCTGGCCGCTCGGCGGCGACCGCCATTTATTACCTGCTTGCTGGCGGGGACCGGTCAACCTGGCACCGGATCGATTCGGAAGAGATGTGGCACTTCTATGAAGGCGACCCCCTGCACGTCCATGTCCTGCTGCCGCAGGGGGAGCTTCAGACCTTGTGCCTGGGCAATGCGCTGGAGCATGAGGGCGCCCATTTCCAGGCGCTGGTCCCGGCAGGCGCCTGGTTTGCGGCCGAGTGCACGGCTCAGGAGGGCTATAGTCTGGTCGGATGCACGGTGGCGCCGGGCTTCGAATTTGATGCGTTTGAAATCGCCCGGGCAGATCAACTGCTGGGGGATTGGCCGCAGCATGGAGAACTGATTGAACGGCTGGCGCGAAAGTGACGGTGGTGCAGGTCGACGGAAGTACGACGCAGGTCGGTGGCGGCCAGCATCTGCCGATGCTGCGCACTTGTCGCCTGCTCAGGAGCCCCTCCAGCCCTGGGCTTCCAGCGCCATCCTTATCCCCTCGACATAAGGCGTCTTCCTGATCGGCCCGATCAATTGCTGTAGCGCCGTATCGTCCATGATCACTGGCTGCGTCTGCAGATAGTGCATCTCCACCAGCTCGCGCATCATCGGATGGAAGAGTCCGATGAGCCGCAGCATGGTCTTGCCTGCCACGCGTTTTTTCAGCTTGCGTCCGGTCTGGCGTTCCATTTCCACAACCAGGGCCTGCTGTGTCGTCACGCCGGCACCGGCCAGGTGCCACACCTTGCCGAAGGCGGCAGGCGTGCTGACCAGCCTGGCCACTACCGGCCCGACATCGGGCACGAAGACGAACTCGTGCGGACGATCCAGCGGCCCGATCATGTCGGCCGTGCCGCCCTGGGCTGCGGCCTTGATCGCGCCATGCAGGAAACTGGCTTCGACGCCGGGGCCGTAGAAATCCGGCAGGCGCAATACGGCTGTGCGGAGGTGACCTTCCTTGTGCGCCTGCATCAGCAGGTCTTCCTGCGCCTTGCGCATGCGGCCCTTGAAGGTATGGGGGTTGCGCGGATGGTCTTCGCGTATCGGCGAGGACTGCGGCAGACCGTAGGGGTACACCGTACCGATGAGGATGATCTGTTTGACGCCCGCGCGGACGGCACCGGCCAGGGTCTTGCGCATCAGTTCCGGATGCAGCTCGAACTGCGTGTAGTGCACGCCCACCAGGTAGATCAGCGTATCGATGCCGTGCGCCGCCGCTTCGACCGAAGCCGGGGAATCGGGATCCCAGCTGATGATCTCGGCCAGGGGATCGGCGCCGAAGGCCTTGCGCAAGCTGCTTTCATTGCGCCCGACCACGCGGTAGGGGTGCCCTTGGGCACTGATGGCAGAGGCGATGCTTTGACCGATGGCGCCGGCGGCGCCGAAGAGGGCAATCCTGGACATGGGGTTCTCCTGGGTGAGGGCGTGAGTGTGAACATCCCCAGTATGCAAAATTGAGGTATAAATGAAAATCGCATAAATCAGCCTAGCAGCTATACATAAATGAATACCATGGCCGACATCGAACCCAACTGGGAGTGGTACCGCAGTTTCCTCAAGGTCCTGGAAACGGGATCGCTCTCGGCGGCCGGACGCGAGATGGGCCTGACGCAGCCCACCGTGGGTCGCCACATCGAGCAACTGGAAGCGGCACTGGGGCTCAAGCTGTTCGTGCGTTCCTTTGATGGTTTTTCACCTACGGATGCGGCGCTGGAACTGAAGCCCTATGCGGCCGGCATCGCGGCCACCTCTGCCGCGCTGCGCCGGGTCGCCAGCAGTCACGGCAGGGAAGTGCGAGGCACGGTGAGACTGACCGCCAGTGAGGTCATCAGCGTGGAGGTGCTGCCACCCATCCTGGCCGAACTCAAGCATCGTCATCCGGGTCTGTGCATCGAGCTGGTAATGTCGAACCGGGCCGATGACCTGTTGCAGCGCGAGGCCGATATTGCCGTGCGCATGTTCAAGCCGGCCCAGGATGCGCTGGTGGCCAAGCGGCTGGGTAACATCGAAGTCGGATTGCATGCGCACCAGCGCTACCTGGCGGCACACGGGGTCCCGCAGTCAATCGCCGCGCTGGCCGGCCATGCGCTCATCGGCTTCGATCAGGAGAATGCCTACGTGCGCAAGGTGCTGGAACAATTCCCCTGGCTCTCGCGCACCGGCCTGGCGTTTCGGGCCGATAGTGATCTGGCGCAACTGGCCGCCATTCGTGCGGGCTTCGGTATCGGTATTTGCCAGGTGGGCGTGGCGGCCAGGGAAGAGGCGCTGGTGCATCTGCTGCCCAGGAAATTCTCGGTCAAGATGGAAACCTGGATCGCCATGCACGAGGATCTGCGCGCCAGTCCGCGTTGTGCCGTGACTTTTGCTGCGTTGGTGGCGGGATTGGGGGCCTATATCCGAGGCTGATGCGCGCCTGCCTTGGTCAAAAAAATGCCTGCTCCGAAGAGCAGGCATTTTCATCTCAAAAGCCAGGGCACATGTCACTGCCACCCATACCGCTTGGCATACCACCCCTTCATCGCCTGGATCAGCACCGCATAAGCGACCAGGATGGCCACCAGCCACGGGAAGTAAGACAGCGGCAGCGCCTCCAGCTTGAAGTAATGCGCCAGCGGCGTCATCGGGATCGCAATGCCGATGGCCATGATGACCAGCGTCATCCCCATCAGCGGCCATGAGGCGCGGCTCTGGAAGAAGGGGATGCGGCGCGTGCGGATCATGTGCACGATCAGCGTCTGCGACAGCAGCCCTTCGATGAACCAGCCGGACTGGAACAGGGTTTGATGTTCCGGCGAGCTGGCACCGAAGACAAACCACATCAGCGCAAAGGTCGTGATGTCGAAGATCGAGCTGATCGGGCCGAAGAAGACCATGAAGCGGCCGATGTCACCGGCATCCCAGCGCTGCGGCTTTTCCAGGAATTCCTTGTCGACGTTGTCGAAGGGAATCGAGATCTGCGAGACGTCATACAGCAGGTTCTGCACCAGCAGATGCAAGGGCAGCATCGGCAGGAAAGGCAGGAAGGCGCTGGCAATCAGGACCGAGAAGACATTGCCGAAGTTGGAGCTGGCCGTCATCTTGATGTATTTCAGCATGTTGGCGAAGGTCTTGCGCCCTTCCAGCACGCCTTCTTCCAGCACCATCAGGCTCTTCTCCAGCAGGATCAGGTCGGCCGCTTCCTTGGCGATATCCACGGCCGTATCGACCGAGATGCCGATGTCGGCGGCGCGCAGGGCAGGGGCGTCGTTGATGCCGTCCCCCATGAAACCGACCACATGACCACGATCATGCAGCGCGCGCACGATGCGCTCCTTGTGGGCAGGTGAGAGCTTGGCAAAAACCGTCACCGTCTCCACCGCTTCGGAAAGTTCGGCATCGCTCATCTTTTCCACATACGAACCCAGCAGCATGCCCTTGACCTCCAGCCCGACCTCGCGGCAGATCTTGGCAGTGACCAGCTCATTGTCACCGGTCAGGATCTTTACCTTCACGCCGTGCGTACGCAGTGCGGCCAGAGCGGGCGCAGTCGATTCCTTGGGCGGATCGAGGAAGGCGATGTAACCGATCAGTACCAGGTCCGATTCGTCGGCCAGGCTGTAGACCTCCTTGGTCGGAGGCAGGTCCTTGGCGGCTACCCCGACCACGCGCAGACCTTCGGCGTTCAGGCTGCCGGTGGTGGCACGGATTTCTTCCAGCAGCGCCGGGGTCAGCGGTACCACTTCACCATTGACGCGAGCGTGCGAGCAGACCGAGACGATCTCTTCCACCGCCCCCTTGCAGATCAGCTCATGGTGATCCTCGCGCTCGGACACCACCACCGACATGCGGCGGCGCTGGAAGTCGAAAGGAATTTCATCGACCTTGCGATAGGCCGAGGCGATGGACATTTCACGTTGCAGCTCGGCATGCTCCAGCACGGCCACGTCCAACAGGTTCTTCAGGCCGGTCTGGTAATAACTGTTCAGATAGGCGTATTGCAGCACTTCATCATCGGGCTCGCCGTGGATGTCGGTATGACGTTCCAGGAAAATCTTGTCCTGCGTGAGCGTGCCGGTCTTGTCGGTGCACAGCACGTCCATGGCGCCAAAGTTCTGGATGGCGTCCAGCCGCTTGACGATCACCTTCTTGCGCGACAAGGCCACCGCGCCCTTGGCCAGGGTCGAGGTTACGATCATGGGCAGCATCTCGGGCGTGAGGCCCACGGCCACCGAGAGACCGAAGAGGAAGGCCTCGACCCAGTCGCCCTTGGTGAAACCATTGATGAAGAACACCACCGGCGTCATCACCAGCATGAAGCGGATCAGCAGCCAGCTGACCTTGTTGACGCCCGCCTGGAAAGCCGTCGGCGTGCGGTCGGTGGCGGTGACGCGCTCAGCCAGCGCGCCAAAATAGGTGCGCTTGCCGGTGGTCAGCACCACGCCCGTGGCCGAGCCGCTGACCACGTTGGTGCCCATGAAGCAGAGGTTGTCCAGTTCCAGCGGGCTGCTGGTGTCGAGATTGCTCGGGGTGACGAATTTTTCTACCGGCAGCGATTCGCCAGTCATCGCGGCCTGGCTCACGAACAGGTCCTTGGCGGCCAAGAGGCGCAGGTCGGCCGGGATCATGTCGCCCGCCGAGAGCAGCACGATGTCGCCTGGCACCAGCTTGTGAATAGGCACTTCGACGCGGCGCGCACCCTTGGGATGCAGGGTCACGTCGAAGTAGCGCTGGGCTTCGGCGGCGATCTCTTCGACCTGGTCGTGGCGCATTACGGTGGCGGTATTGCTGACCATGGCCTTGAGCTTGTCGGCAGCGGTATTGGAACGCGCTTCCTGCACGAAGCGCAGCAGTGTGGAGACCACCACCATGGTGCCGATGACGATGGCGGCCTTCATGTCCTCGGTGTAGAAGGAAACGCCGGCCAGCAGGGTCAAGAGCAGGTTGAACGGATTCTTGTAGCAGTGCCACAGGTGGACATACCAGGTGAGCGGCTTCTCGTGCTCGACTTCGTTGGGGCCGCTGTGTTCGCGGATGGCATCGGCTTCCGATTCGGTCAGTCCATCCAGGCGTGTGTGCAGGCGCTGCAGCAGGGCCCGGGCTTCGGTACGGGAGGCCTCGCTCAACTGCTGGGCCAGGGTTTGCGGGACTTCCTTTGTCACCGGGGCGCTGCGGAACATGTCCATGCCCAGGCGGCGGAAGTGACGATCCATACCGCGTGCGCGGATGAAGCTGACAAAGGTTTCTTTCAGCAGGTTCAGATTCATGGCGTGCTTCTTTTCTTGTTGGGCCTCGTCCCGGGGACGAAGCGGTGTGCATCGCGTCGGTGCTGCGGCAAAGGCAGACCGGCATCGGGGTCAGCGCCGTCTCCGGCCTCCGTCAGAACGGGCGAGCGGCTGCGGCGCGCTGGGTCTTCGCGTGTTCATGATGGATATGTCTGTCGCATTGCAGCCTCCGCCTGGTTGAGCGGAGCCCCTGTCATCGGCGCCTGATGCCGCAAACAGACGTGCAGCCGCATGGCGGCTGGCCATGCGAAAGGCGCTGCGTCACGATGCGGACGGCATCAGGCGATCCGGCTGCCGGCTCAAAAAGCCGGCAGGGCGGTCGCGATGCAGCCTGCGTCCTGACGCCGTGTCTGCGGCGGTCGATCGTCGATCTGTCGTTGTGAGGGAATATCGTTGCCGACGGCGCTGCTCAAAATCAGCCTGAAAAGGCCGTGCGCTGCCGACATGAAATGCCGTCATCTGCCTGGTGCAAGATGACGACAGGAAACGTCCTGCTGAAATCCTTGCCTAGGCTTAACCCGGAATTAACCGGCAACAACTGTCACCCGAACAAGTGCCCATGAGAGGGACTCCAGAAAATGAGAACGGGCGAATTCTACGCCCGCGCTGAAAACAGGGTCAAGGCAAATTCAGCCCGGTTGCGGAATATTTGTGCATCTGCAACAAGCGGGAAGGGTAGCTTTCTGCTTCACGATACAGATCGGGCTACTGTAATTCGCTGTCCTGGACGCTGCTGTGCAGCACCGATTCTCGCCCGGTGAGCCTTGTCTTCCATGGTGGTCGGCCTATACTCGAAACGAGGCAAGCCCGAACAGAGTACGCGCAGCAAGCCGCGCCAAACCAATAAACTCGACCAGGAGACGCATCATGCCCAACCTCATCATGAACAATCTTTTGTTCTTCATCCCCATGGCGTTGGCCGGATTGTTGCTATGCGGCGAGGTGCCGGTGGCGTCCCGCGTGGTTCGAACCAGTTTGAGAGCAGTGGGTGCGGTGTTCGGCGCACTGCTCGCCCTCTTAGTACTGGAAGCACTGCCAGTGCTAATTTAGCGGGCTTTCTGCGGCCCGCTTTGCCGCGCGTTGCGGCAGTGGCCGGGGCATCGGCGCAGGCATTTTTCCGAGGAAAGCACGCCTATCATTTCGTCATGCTGATCGTCCCGCCTTGATTTCCCTAGGTCGATGTTTTCACAGTGGTCTCGTGGCGGCCCCGAAAACATCGGCCTTTTTTGCGTCCATCGGCCGGATGGATGAATGTTTGCCGGTCCCTTCCTGATCTTTTCCCGATTTCGCTGTCGATGGCCAGACGGTCCTGCTAACGGCCCGCCGTGTCGGCATGCTTACCCTATAATGCCTGCTCCTGTTCCGCTTCTCATCTTCGTGTTCATCCATGTTGCTTTCGTCCTGCTTCACCCCATCCCGGTTTGCTGCTTCCCGTTTCCTGACTCGTGCCGTCTTCGCCGTGGCCTGCGCCGCCGGCAGCGCTGCGCTGGCGCAGGGCTTGCCGCCAGCGGTGGTGGGCGCGCTGCGCGTGGCGCGCATTGCGCAGAACAGCACCGGCGTGGTCGTGGTCGATGCCGAGACCGGCAAGCGCATGCTGGCGGCCAACAATACGGGGCAGCCCTTCAATCCGGCCTCGGTGATGAAGCTGGTGACTACCGATGCCGCACTCGAAATCCTCGGCCCTACCTTCACCTGGAAGACCCAGGCCTACATCGATGGCACGCTTGCCGGGGGCGTGCTCAATGGCGACCTGATCCTCAAGGGCGGGGGCGATCCCAAGCTGGTGCTGGAAAACTTCTGGCTGTTCCTGCGCCAGTTGCGCGCGCGCGGCATCAAGGACATTCGCGGCAACCTGGTGTTGGATCGCAGCTATTTTGCCGAGTCCAGCTATGATCCGGCGCAGTTCGATGGTGACCCGCAGAAGCCCTACAATGCCGGTCCCGATGCGTTGTTGCTGAACTATCGTACCCAGGCCCTGCGTTTCGAACCGGACGCTGCCAGCGGCCTGGTCAATGTGAGCATGGACCCGCCCATGGCCGGGGTCACCATCACGCCGCCGCGCCTGTCGCAGGAGCCCTGCGGCGACTGGCAGGGCAAGCTCAAGATGAACAACGACGCCAGTGCGGTCAATTTCGCCGGCACCTACAGTGCCGACTGCGGGCCGCGGGTGTGGTATGTCCATCCCTATCGCATGAGCAATGTGCAATATGTCGGTGCGAGTTTTGTCCAGATGTGGGCCGACCTGGGGGGGAGTTTTGCCGGGCGCGTGGTCAACGGCCAGGTCACGCCATCGGCACGGCTGATGGTGGAAGTGCAGTCGCCGCCGCTGCCGGAAGTCATCCGCGACATCAACAAGTACAGCAACAACGTGATGGCGCGTCAGGTGCTGCTGACGCTGGGCGCGGAGATGAGCGGCCAGCCAGGGGATACCACCAATGGCGCGCGTGCGGTGCGCGGCTGGCTGGGCGACAAGGGCATTGATACCGCCGGGCTGGTCATCGAGAATGGTGCCGGTCTGTCGCGCGTGGATCGCGTGACCCCGGCGCTGCTGGCCAGTGTGCTGGTGCAGGCGTATCGCTCGCCGCTGATGCCGGAGTTCGTCTCTTCATTGCCGCTGGTGGGTTACGACGGCACCATGCGCCGTCGCCTGAAGGAGCAAGGTGTCGCCGGACAGGCGCACATCAAGACCGGCACGCTCAATGACGTGAGATCGATCGCAGGCTACGTGCAGGCAGCCTCGGGCAAGACTTATGTGGTGGTGTTCCTGATCAATCACGCTGCGGCGCCGAACGGGCAGCAGGCGCAGGATGCCTTGTTGCAGTGGGTGTACGAGAACGGTTGAACCGGGAGGCGGGCGGAGTCAGGCGCAGCTGCCGCCCCGCCATCACCGCCGCCAGGACCATTTTGCCGAAGAAAACCATAGGAAGTTGGCTGCCAGCGACCGGCCCTGAAGGCGGCGCTACAGCAGCAGGGGTTTGTCGGATAGCTCGTTGGTCGCTTTTCCGCTGCCGTCGTCCCCGCGCGGCAGGACGGATTCCAGCAGGGCGTGCAAGGTGGCCAGCGCCTGCAAGGTACTGGCCTCGTAGTCGCCCTGGGCATAGCCTGAGGTCATCTGCCTGCACACCTGCTGCCACTGCTCGCGCGTGATGCGCGCATTGATGCCGCGATCGGCCACGATCTCGACTTTGCGGTCGGCCAGATTGAGGTAGACCAGCACCCCGCAGTTCTCTTCGGTATCCCAGATGCGGTAATGCGAAAACAATTCGTGTGCGCGCTGCCGGGCGCTTTCACCACGCCGCACCGCGCCCAGCGACAGTGAGGCTTCGACGATCAAGCGCACTTGCGCGCGATGGCGCCGTTCACCTTCCCCGATGCTGGCCTGGATCGCCTTGAGCGTGGACGAGGGGAAGATGCGCCGCGCTGCCGCCCGCGTCATGCGCAGATGACGCAGCAGGCGCGCCGGCAGGGAAGGGGATGCGTTGTTGTGCGCCATGTCACCAGTCTCCCGAGGCACCACCGCCATCGAATGTGCCGCCGCCACCGGAGAATCCCCCGCCCGACGAGCCGCCGAAGCCGCCACCGAAGCCGCCACCGAATCCACCCCCGCCCGAACGCGAACTGCCCCGTCCGGAACTGGCCTGGCGCAAGGCCTCATCGAGCAGGCTGCCGATGATGACGCCAGCCGTGGTGCTGCCGCCGTGTCCCCAGTCATTGTTGTTCAGAACGTTGCGGCTGCTGCGGCGCGACTTGAGCAGTACCGAGAAGAACACCACCAGAAACAGCCCGATCACCAGCAGCGTGATCCAGCTTGCACCATTGTCGATCTGTACCTGTGCGGTGCTGCTCCGATGTTTGACGGGGGGCAGCTGTTCCTGTTCCAGCAGGGTGGTGATGGCCGTCACGCCGGCCGCCAGTCCACCGTAGAAATCGTTCTGGCGGAAGTGCGGGGCGATCACGTCTTGCAGAATGCGTTTGGATTGTGCATCGGTGAGGCTGCCCTGCACCCCGCGTCCGGCTTCGATGCGCAGACGGCGCAGGGACTTGGGATTGTCCTTGGCGACGATCAGGATCACGCCATCGTCAATGCCCTTGCGGCCCAGTTTCCACGCATCGGCCACGCGGATGCTGTATTGCTCGATGGCTTCGGGCGCGGTGGAGGACATCAGCAGCACGCCGATCTGGCTGCCGGTGCGCTGTTCGATGTCGGCCAGCACGCCTTCCAGGGCCTGGCGCTGCTGCGGTTGCAGCAGGTGGACCTGGTCGATCACGCGGGCCGACAACGGCGGTACCGGCACCAGCCCGTCATCGGCGCGGGCCGGGCCGGCCGGCGCGATCCACACCAGCAGCGCGGTCAACAGCCAGGTCAGAAGCAGCTTGCGCATGGCCAATCGCGGCTCCCCGGCTTACTTGCCAAAGTTGACCGTGGGCGCGGTCGAGATGGCTTTTTCGTTTTCTACCGTGAACGAGGGTTTTACTTCATAGCTGAACAGCTTGGCCGTGATGTTGGTGGGGAAACTGCGCGCCAGGATGTTGTAATCCTTCACAGCGGCGATATAGCGCTGACGGGCCACGGTGATGCGGTTCTCGGTGCCTTCGAGCTGGGATTGCAGGTCGCGGAAGCTGGTGTCGGCCTTCAACTGCGGGTAGTTCTCGGAGACCGCCATCAGGCGCGACAGGGCCGAGGACAGTTGTCCCTGCACTTCCTGGAACCGGGCAAACGCCTTGGGATCGTTGAGCACCTCCGGGGTGATCTGGAAGCTGGTGGCCGCTGCGCGGGCGCGGGTGACGGCTTCCAGGGTGTCCTTCTCGTGCGAGGCATAGCCCTTGACGGTGTTGACCAGGTTGGGGATCAGGTCGGCGCGGCGCTGGTATTGGTTCACCACTTCGCCCCAGGCGGCCTTGGTTGCCTCGTCCTTGGCCTGGAATTCGTTGTAGCCGCAGCCGGAGAGGGTGAGGGCGGTGATGGCAATGGCCAGCCAGGCGAAGAGTTTTTTCATGTTGTTTTCCTCGTAGCAAAGTGAAGCAAAGGGAGCGCATGAGACCCTGGAACCCGCACGAAGTGCCCGATGTTCAGCGAAAACCCCTGAACATCAGTCAAAAATCGAGATCGGGACAGGCCGGCGCGCTACAATAGCGCATCTTTCAGTTAAAGGCATCACCGTGACATTCATCGAGAAACTCAACGCTGCGTGGACTTCGCGCAATTCCCTGCTGTGCGTCGGCCTGGACCCCGACCTGAAGAAATTCCCCGCCGAGCTGCAGGGCAAGCCGGATGCCATCTTCGAATTCTGCCGCGCCATCATCGATGCCACCGCCGAAGCCGCCTGCGCCTTCAAGCCCCAGATCGCCTATTTTGCCGCCCTGGGCGCGGAAGAGCAGCTCGAACGCATCTGCGCCTACCTGCGCAGCAACTACCCGGAGATTCCCCTGGTGCTGGACGCCAAGCGCGGCGACATTGGCGCCACCGCCGAGCAATATGCCCGCGAAGCCTTCGAACGCTATGACGCCGACGTCGTCACGGTCAGCCCCTACATGGGCTGGGACTCGGTCTCGCCCTATCTGGAATGGAAGGATCGCGGCGTCATCGTGCTGTGCCGTACCTCCAACGCCGGCGGTTCCGACCTGCAATTCCTGGAAGTCGATGGCAAGCCGCTCTATCAGCATGTGGCGCGCCTGGTGGCCGAGAAGTGGAATACCAATGGCCAGTGCGGCCTGGTGGTCGGTGCCACCTTCCCGCATGAACTGGCCCAGGTGCGCGCCATCATCGGCGACATGCCGCTGCTGGTGCCCGGCGTGGGTGCGCAGGGGGGCGATGTGGAAGCCACGGTGAAATCCGGGAAGACGGCCTCGGGAACGGGCATGATGATCAATTCTTCACGTGCCATCCTCTACGCCAAGCCGCAAGCCGGCGAGGATTTCGCCGCTGCGGCCCGCCGCGTGGCCATCGAGACGCGTGACGCCATCAATCGATTCCGCTGATTCGCGCAAGCAGATGTGAAGAAAAAGGCGGCGTTCCCAGGGGAGCGCCGCCTTTTTCTTCATGTTCACTGCTTCAGTCTGCCAGAAGCTTCAGCAAGCCCTTGAGCGAATGTTCCACGGTCTGCGCCCGCACCTGCTGGCGGTCGCCCTTGAAGACCAGGCGCTCGGTATAGGTCTTGTCGCCTACGCGCCAGCCGAAGCAGACAGTGCCGACCGGTTTGCCGGGCACGGCGCCACCCGGGCCGGCGATGCCGGTGGTGGAGACGGCTACATCCGAGCTGCTGTTGGCCACGGCCCCTTCGGCCATGGCACCGGCGATTTCCTCGCTGACCGCACCATGCTGGGCGATCAGGGCTTCGGAGATGTCCAGCAACTCATTCTTGGAAGCATTCGAATAGGTGACGAAACCGCAATCGAACCATTCCGAGGATCCGGCGATTTCGGTGATGGCGTGGGCAATGCCGCCGCCGGTACAGGATTCGGCAGTGGCCAGGAGCAGGCCACGGGCTTTGAGGGTGTGGCCTACGCGGGTGGCCAGGTCCAGGGTGCTGTCCATGAGTGTCATCCTCGGCTGTGCCGCAGTCTGCGCCGGGTAGCGGGCGCACTGCGGTCGGTTGATCAACGACGTGCGCGAACTAGCATACTCCGATGTCAGGAAGTGTTGTATCAGACAAGGTCTGATTGTTCACTTCCCGTTACCAATTCCCTCACCAATAAGTGCGCCAGAACGCAAACACCAGCAGCGTATAGAAGGCTGCCACGATGTCATCCCACATCACGCCGAAGCCGCCCTTGAAGCGGCGGTCGAACCAGGCGATCGGCGGCGGCTTGACCATGTCGAAGAAGCGGAACACCAGGAAGGCCGCAAACTGCGTCTTCAAATTGGCCGGCATGACCAGCACCATGACCAGCCAGAAGGCGATGATCTCATCCCACACCATGCTGCCGTCATCAGGCGAGTTCAGTGCCTGGCCGGTGCGATGGCATGCCCAGATGCCGATGATGAAACCGGCCGCAATGATCGCCAGCCAGTTTGCCGCCGTGAAGACATGCGGCCAGCGCGTCGACAGTACCGCATACGACAGCCACGCGAAGAGGGTACCGGCGGTACCCGGCATGATGGGTGAGAGGCCGCTGCCGAAGCCCTGCGCGATCCAGTGCGCCGGATGGGCCAGCATGAAGTGGGGAGTCGCCTTGCGTTTGCGCGGTGACGCCGGAGGCGGCGGGAAGGGCGAAGAAGCTTGGTTCATGAACGGAAATGATCGAAGGAATCCGGTGTGTCCTGCAGCGGCTCACCGGCCGCGTCCAGCAGGCGCAGACCGGCCTGCGCATCGATGTGGCCGATGCGGGTGACGGCGGTGCCGACCGACTGGGCGGCATGGAGAACGGCCTCGCGCTGGCGCACCGGGGCAGTGAAGCAGAGTTCATAATCGTCGCCACCCGACAGGCAGAAGCGGCGGCGCAGATGCAGGTCGCGCTGTTGCAGGGCCGGTCCGGGCGGCAGAGCATCCACATCCAGCGTGGCGCCTACGTGCGAACGGTCGAGGATGTGGCCGAGGTCGCCAGCCAGCCCATCGGAAATATCGATGGCGGCGTGGGCGATGCCACGCAAGGCCAGGCCCAGCGACACCCGCGGGCTTGGTGCGTGCATGCGTGGGGCGGCCTGCTGCAGCGCCTCGCTGTTGATGTCCAATTCCTGGCGGTATCCTGCCAGGGCCAGCCGGGCATCGCCCAGCGTGCCGGAGACCCAGATGTCATCGCCCGCGCGCGCGGCGTCGCGACGCAGCGCCTGTTGCGGCGGGACTTCCCCGAAGACGGTGATGCTGATGGTCAGCGGCCCCTTGGTGGTGTCGCCGCCGATGAGCTCGCAGCCATGTTCATCGGCCAGCGCCAGCATGCCCCGCGAGAACGGTGCCAGCCATTCGGCGCGCGCTTGCGGCAAGGCCAGGGCCAGCGTGAAGGCGATCGGCTGCGCGCCCATGGCGGCCAGGTCGGACAGATTGACGGCCAGGCACTTGTGGCCCAGCAGCAAGGGATCGGCATCGGGGAAGAAGTGGCGGCCCTCTACCAGCATGTCGCTGGAAATGGCCAGCTGCATCCCCGGCGCCGGTGTCATCAGCGCGCAGTCGTCCCCCACGCCGAGCGCCGTGCGGCTGTCGGGGGCGGGTGGGCGGCTGAAATAGCGCGCAATGAGTTCGAATTCGGAAAGCATGGCGCGATTGTAACCAATCCGTCACGGCTTCAGTCGCACAATATCGGCGCGACAGGGGATGTTGCGATGCAGCGCAACTTGGCCTCGCGTCTTGCTGCAGTTGCGTCAGCGCGCAGCGCCGCAAAGCCTAGGGGTTTTCCCCAATACCAGACAGACAGGGGCGGTGGCAGCCTCTCGTGCAGCAAATCAAGCTGCGTGCAACTGCGCACATCAGGCGACAAACGGTCGTCATCTGGCCCCGGAAAGACCATGTTCGCGGTCATCACGGGTTTCGGTCGACCTGCCGCAAAGCCAGTCCGGAAAAGGCTTTGCGCGGGGCAGCATGGGGCGGTCGGCCTATGATTGAGGGCCGACCTCTGCTAGAATCGACCCCCTTCGCAAGTCAACTAGAGAATACAGAGTATGGATTCGATGATCAGTAAGAAAGAAGAAGTGCGTCAGCAACTTCGTCAGGCAGCGCTCGATTACCACGAGTTTCCGACCCCGGGCAAGATCGCGGTCACGCCCACCAAGCTGCTGACCAACCAGCGTGATCTCTCCCTCGCGTATTCTCCGGGCGTGGCTGCGGCCTGCGAAGAAATCGTCGCCGACCCGCTCAACGCCTTCCGCTACACCGCGCGTGGCAATCTGGTGGCCGTCATCACCAACGGTACCGCCGTGCTGGGCCTGGGCAACATCGGGGCGCTGGCGTCCAAGCCGGTGATGGAAGGCAAGGGCGTGCTGTTCAAAAAGTTCGCCGGCATCGACGTCTTCGACATCGAAATCAACGAAACCGACCCGGACAAGCTGATCGACGTGATCGCGGCCCTGGAGCCGACCTTCGGCGGCATCAACCTGGAAGACATCAAGGCGCCGGAATGCTTCTACATCGAGCGCAAGCTGCGCGAGAAGATGAAGATCCCGGTCTTCCACGATGACCAGCACGGCACCGCCATCATCGTCGGCGCCGCCATCCTCAACGGCCTGAAGGTCGTTGGCAAGGACATCAAGGACGTCAAGCTGGTAGTCTCCGGCGCCGGTGCGGCCGCGCTGGCCTGCCTGGACCTGATCGTCGACCTCGGCTTCCCGATCGAGAACATCTTCGTCACCGACCTGGCCGGCGTGGTCTACAAGGGCCGCAAGGAACTGATGGACCCGGACAAGGAACGTTTCGCCCGCGAAACCGACGCCCGCACCCTGGCCGAAGTGATTCCGGATGCCGACATCTTCCTGGGCCTGTCCGCCGCCGGCGTGTTGAAGCCCGAGATGGTCAAGCAGATGGCCGCCCGTCCGCTGGTGCTGGCCCTGGCCAACCCGACCCCGGAAATCCTGCCCGAAGAAGTGATGGCCGTGCGTGACGACGCCATCATCGCTACCGGCCGCTCGGATTATCCGAACCAGGTCAACAACGTGCTGTGCTTCCCCTACATCTTCCGCGGCGCGCTCGATTCGGGTGCCACCACCATCACCCGCGAGATGGAGATCGCCACCGTCCACGCCATCGCCGAGCTGGCCCAGGCCGAGCAGTCCGATATCGTGGCCTCGACCTATGGCATCGCCAACCTGTCCTTCGGCCCGGAATACATCATTCCCAAGCCTTTCGACCCGCGCCTGATGATCAAGATCGCGCCGGCTGTGGCCCGTGCCGCCGAGAGCTCGGGCGTGGCCGCCCGTCCGATTCAGGACATGGACGCCTACATCGAAAAGCTGGAACAGTTCGTCTACCACAGCGGTACCTTCATGCGTCCGATCTTCCAGGTCGCCAAGAAGGCCGCCGAGGCCAAGAAGCGCATCGTCTACGCCGAAGGCGAAGAAGAGCGCGTGCTGCGCGCGGTGCAGGTGATCGTCGATGAAAACCTGGCCAAGCCCATCCTGGTGGGCCGTCCGGAAGTGCTGGAACAGCGCATCAAGAAGTTCGGCCTGCGCCTGCGTGCCGGTACCGACTTCGAGGTCATCAACCCCAATTTCGACAACCGCTACCGCGACTACTGGCAGACCTTCCTGGAAATGTCGCGCCGCAAGGGCGTCACCGAGCAATACGCCAAGCTGGAAATGCGCCGCCGTCACACCCTGATCGGTTCCATGGCCATTCACAAGGGCGATGCCGACGGTCTCATCTGCGGTACCTACGGCACCACCCAACTGCACCTGCACTACATCGATCAGGTGCTGGGCAAGCGTGAAGGCGTCAACGTCTATGCGGCGATGAATGCGGTGATCCTGCCCAATCGCCAGCTGGTGATGGTCGATACCCACGTCAACGAGAACCCCAACGCCCGCGAGCTGGCCGAAATCACCATGCTGGCCGCCGAGGAAATGCGTCGCTTCGGCCTGCATCCGCGTGCGGCGCTGCTGTCGCATTCGAACTTCGGTTCCAGCAACAGCGAATCGGCCCGCAAGATGCGCGATGCCCTGGCCATCCTGCGCGAAATCGCGCCGGACCTGGAAGTCGATGGCGAAATGCACGGCGATACCGCGCTCGATTCCAAGCTGCTCAACGCCGTGATTCCGGACTCGCCCCTGAAGGGCGACGCCAACCTGCTGGTCATGCCCAACATCGACGCCGCCAACATCGCCTACAACCTGCTCAAGACGGCATCGGGCAACGGCGTGGCCATTGGCCCCATCCTGCTGGGTTGCGCCAAGCCGGTCCACATCCTGACCGCGTCGGCGACGGTGCGCCGCATCATCAACATGACCGCCCTGTGCGTCATGGATGCCCTGTCGGAGCGCTGATCGCAGCGTCAGTCCACGGCTCAAGCCGGCTCAGCAAGACCGTGAAAGCGGCGCATGTCGAAAGACA
>NZ_JBMDJS010000017.1:0-98750 GCF_057809315.1 Herbaspirillum sp. FG34
GGGGCGAACTATAGCAATGCCCTCCACACCACGCAAGCACTTTTTGAAAAATAATCGAAAATAATTTAGCAAGAGCGCTCCACGCGCTTTCACGATCCGCTCAAGGCCCTTTACCGGCGCCGGTTCCAGCCGATATGAAGAAATGCGAAATCATTCAGAAAAAAGGGCCGCCCTGACGGGCGGCCCTTTTTACAACCTCAAAAGAGAAGTGATCAAGCGTTCTTGAACACCGCTGGTCGCTTTTCCAGGAAGGCTTTCATGCCCTCCTTCTGATCTTCGGTCGCAAAGCAACTATAGAAGAGCGCCCTTTCATACTTCATCCCCTCCGACAAGGTCGTCTCATAGGCCCGGTTGACCGAGTCCTTCACCATCATGGCCACCTGCCGCGGCATCTCGGTAATGGTCACCGCTGCGGCCATGGCTTCATCCATCAGCTTGTCGGCCGGGACGATGCGCGAAACCAACCCGGCGCGCTCAGCCTCCTGGGCATCCATCATCCGGGCAGTCAGCGCCAGGTCCATGGCCTTGGACTTGGACACCGCCCGCGGCAGGCGCTGCGTACCGCCCGCCCCCGGGATGATCCCCAGCTTGATCTCCGGTTGGCCGAACTTGGCATTGTCGGCAGCGATGATGAAGTCACACATCATCGCCAGCTCACAGCCGCCACCCAGCGCATAACCCGCCACTGCCGCAATCACCGGCTTGCGGATGCGACGCAGGGTCTCCCAGTTGCGGGTGATGAATTCGCCGTTGAAGACATCCATATAGTCAAACCCGGCCATCACGCTGATATCGGCCCCGGCCGCAAAGGCCTTTTCGCTGCCGGTCACGATGATGCAGCCGATCTCGTCCTGAGCATCAAAGGCCAGCAAGGCCGTACCGAGCTCGCTCATCAGGTCGTCGCTGAGCGCATTGAGCGCCTTGGGACGGTTCAGGCGAATCAGGCCAACCTTGTCATGGGTCTCGACCAGGATGTTCTCAAAGCTCATAGTGGGTCTCCTTCTTATGAATGAATCGGCAATCCGTCCGGGCGTGGCAGCCACGGCACGGCAAAGCGCAAGAATAAGCCAAAAATAATGCGTCGGTCCGACCTGGCGCAATGACTGGCAAGAATTTCATGCGGGCAAGGCACCACGGGGCTATATTGGAGTCATCCCCTTGGCGCCACCGGCGCCTTCCCTATGTCTATAAAAGGAGGCCTTCATGTTCAAGACCATACTCGTGCCCACCGACGGCTCGGACCGCTCGGAAAAGGCCATTGCCACCGCCGTCGACTACGCCAGGAACAGCGGTGCCCGCATCATCGGCATCTCGGTGGCCGAGCCCTACCCCTTCTCGCCGCTGGCCGAAAGCTCGATGGCCATCGATCCCGCCTTGTATGAAGAAAACGTCAAGACCCTGGCCACACAGCACATCAAGCGCATCGAGGACGCCGCAGCGGCCGCTGGCGTACCCTGCCAGACCGAGATCGTGATGTCCTTCAATCCCGATGAAGAGATCATCAAGGCCGCGCAGCTCCATGGCTGCGACGCCATCTTCATGGCCTCCCATGGTCGCAGCGGACTGTCGCGCATCTTCCTGGGCAGCAAGACCCAAAAGGTACTGACCCACTCGACCATTCCGGTGCTGGTGCTGCGCTGATCCGGCCTCCCTCAGCAAGAAAAGCCTGATCCCTCGACAGGATCAGGCTTTTCTTTTGTTTTCTTGCCGAAGAGAAACCAGGAAAATCAGTTACCCCCGCGCGGCACCATGCCCTTGGGCAGCAACACCCACATCATGCCGCGCTGCTTCATGGCGCCGGCGCGATCCTCGGCTTCGTCGCCAAAGCCCCAGAAATAGTCAGCCCGCACCACGCCACGGATGGCACCACCCGTATCCTGGGCCACCACCAGGCGCTGCAACGGACGGTCACTGTTGGGCAAGGTGGTCGAGAGGAATACCGGCGCACCCAGCGGCACATGCTGCGGATCGATCGCAATCGAGCGCTGCGGCGTCAGCGGGATGCCTTGCGCGCCCTTGGGCCCCTTGGAGGGGTCCGGCAACTTCTCTTCCTTGAAGAAGACGTAGCTGGGGTTGGCATTGAGCAACTCTTCCTTGCGCGAGGGATTGGCGCGTACCCAGGCCTTGATGTTCTGGGCCGATGCCTGCGACAGCTCCATCTCGCCCTTGTCCACCAGATAGCGTCCGATCGACTTGTAGGGACGGCCATTCTGGTCCGCGTAAGCCAGGCGGATGGTCTCGCGCGACTCCGGCAGATAGACGCGGCCGGAACCCTGCACCTGCAGGAAGAAGGCCTCTACCGGATCATCCACCCAGACGATTTCCTTGCCGGCCAGACTATTACCCTGCATCAACTCGGCGCGGGTCGGGTAAGGCACGACCTTGCGTCCTACCACCTTGCCGCGCAGCCGCAGGTTCTTCAATTCGGGATAGACGCCGGCCATGTCGATGGTCAGCAGGTCGTCCGGCGCCTGGTACAGCGGGGTCTGATAAGGCCCGCTACGACGACGCGAACCACGCAGCAGCGGCTCGTAATAGCCGGTCACCAGTCCGGTATCGGTGCCATCGGGATTGAACAGTTGCCAGGGGGTGAAATAGGTCTCGAAATACTGGCGCAGGAAACCCAGGTCATTGGCATTGACCTGCTGGGCTGCGGCACAGGCTGCACGCCACTCAGGCTTGCGGATCATCACCGAGCAGGAGGACTGCACCGCCGGCCAGGCTTCGCGCAGGTCGTCGTTGTTCCAGCCGGGCAATTGTTCGAAGGTCGCGGCGCGCATGGCCGGCCCCGGCTGAGCGACCGGCCTGGGCGCAGGCTGGCCGGGGGGTGGCGTGGTCAGCGGGGTGGTCTGGCAGGCTGCCAGCAGGACGGCGACCGAGACCGCCATTGCGGGTACACTGAGGCGCCGCAGCGCCGAAAGCTTGGCAAAACGATTCAATGACATCGGAGACAAATTCATGTTGTGGTTGATCCTGGAGGCTTGCGCCGCCTTCTTCGCCCTGGTTTTCATCGTCTGGTGGACCATGTTCTCAGGTCGCAAGGAACACAATGGCCGCCCCGTCAGCGCCAGACAAAAAGAGCAGCAGAAACGACAGCAAGCGCGAGAGACGACAGACAACGACCCGCGCTGAAAAATCCGTCGCCCGGTTTCAGGAAGGAAAATTCAGTGCAAAGTGCGCGGCAGCGACAGCACGAACTCGGGAATGCGCACGTCGAACTGCTCGCCGTCCTCGGCCACGCAAAAATATTCACCATACATGCTGCCCTGGGGGGTCTTGAGCGAGGTCCCGCTGGTGTATTCGAACTGCTCCCCCGGCTGCAGGAAGGGCTGGTGCCCGACCACGCCCAGCCCGCGCACTTCCTGCACGTGGTTGTTGGCGTCGGTGATGACCCAGTGGCGCGAGATCAGTTGTGCCGGGACGGTACCGCTGTTGACGATGCTGATCGCATAGGCGAACACGTAGTGCGAACGCGATGGATCGGATTGTTCCTCCAGGTACTGGGTCTTGACCATCACCGTGAACTCATACGCTGCCATGGGATTTCCTGTGTTGTTGCCGTGTTGTGAAGGGAGTTGCCACCGCGCCTGCCCCTGGGGCATCCGCGCGACCACCCCGGATTGCACACGAATTCAGCAAGCAGCGCAAGCCGATGCGTTTCGTGTGATCCCCTGGAGGCTGGGTCGCCAGCTCATCGGCCGGTCCGGTGCGCAGCACAGCAAGGTAGAATAGCGGTTTTGCCGCCTCCGCGCCTGTGCCCGGAGGGCAAGCGTCGATTCAGCCATCCTTTCTTTACAGCCATGCCGACCTACCGTATCGCTCCCAGCATTCTCTCCGCCGATTTTGCCCGCCTGGGTGAAGAAGTCCGCAATGTCGTCGCCGCCGGCGCCGATTTCATCCACTTCGACGTGATGGACAACCACTATGTCCCCAACCTGACCATCGGCCCGCTGGTGTGCGAAGCCATCCGCCCGCACGTGCAGGTGCCCATCGACGTGCACCTGATGGTCAAGCCCGTGGACCGCATCATCCCCGACTTCGCCAAGGCCGGCGCCAACCTCATCACCTTCCACCCGGAAGCCTCCGAGCACATCGACCGCTCCCTGCAACTGATCCGCGACAACGGCTGCAAGGCCGGCCTGGTGTTCAACCCCGGCACACCGCTGCACTACCTGGACCACGTGATGGACAAGCTGGACATGGTCCTGATCATGTCCGTCAACCCCGGTTTCGGCGGCCAGTCCTTCATTCCGGAAGCCCTGAAGAAGATCGCCGAAGTGCGCCGTCGCATCGATGAATCCGGCCGCGACATCCTGCTGGAAGTCGATGGCGGCATCAAGGTCGAGAACATCGCCGCCGCCGCCCGCGCCGGTGCAGACACCTTTGTCGCCGGTTCGGCCATCTTCGGCAAACCGGACTACAAGGCCGTCATCGACGCCATGCGCGCCGAACTGGCCCAAGTCTGATCTCCCCCCTTCGCCAGACGCACAAACTACGAGGTTTCCAGGGCATATGAAGAATCTGACCAATATCAAGGCCGCCATCATCGACCTCGACGGTACCATGCTGGATACGGCGGCCGACTTCCATGTAGCGGTCAACCGCATGCGTGAAGAATTGGGACTGACGCCCCTGTCCCAGGAAACCATCGTCAACTTCGTCGGCAAGGGCACCGAGAACCTGATCCGCCGCGTGCTGGCCGTGGATTATGCCGAGGATGAGGCGGCGCAGTACTTCCAGCAGGCGCTCGATAGCTATACCGAGCACTACCTGGCCATCAACGGTGACTATTCCTCGCTCTACCCGGGCGTGGTCGAGGGCCTGCAAGCCCTGCGCGGCAAGGGCCTGCGCCTGGCCTGCGTGACCAACAAGCCGCTGGCCTTCGCCGTGCCGCTGCTGCAGAAGAAGGGCCTGCGCGACTTCTTCGAGATCGTCTATGGCGGCGATTCCTTCCCGAAGAAGAAGCCCGATCCCATGCCCTTGCTGAAGGTCTGTGAGGATTTCGCCCTGGCACCGGCACAGGTGGTGGCCATCGGCGACTCCAGCAACGATGCCCAGGCCGCCCGCGCGGCGGGATGCCGTGTCCTGAATGTTCCGTATGGATACAACCACGGTGAATCTATACACGACGTCGATTCGGATGGTATAGTTTCGACGCTTGTAGAAGCAGCGCAGCAAATCTCGGTGGACTGACACCCTGTCAGCTCACCGGTCGATAGACCGAAGATCCAACCGCGACCCCACATCAATGTTTCGCAACAACAAACGTACCGCTCAACCGACAGCCGCCCCTGAGGCCTGGCTGTGGCGACGCTGGCAATTCCAGGCTCTGTAAATGACGCCTGGACCTGGCCGCTCCTGCGCGCCGGGACGTTTGTTGTAGTACCCGCATCCCCCCGTATTTCCCTTAACGACACCGCTGACGAGAGTCCGCAGCTGTCCACGGTCATCGTGTGCATCGCGCATTGCGCCTGCGCACCGCCGGTGGGCAGGCCCGCGTACCCTACAATGGCGGTCTGGAGTGAAACATGACCGAACTCGAATTCAAATCGCTGGCCGCCGAAGGCTATAACCGCATCCCCCTGATCGCCGAAGCCTTCGCCGACCTGGAAACGCCGCTCACGCTCTATCTCAAGCTGGCCCAGAGCCACAACACCGGCAAGAACACCTTCCTGCTGGAGTCCGTGGTGGGGGGCGAGCGCTTCGGCCGCTATTCCTTCATCGGCCTGCCTGCCTCGACCAAGATCCGCTGCAGCGGCAAGCAGATCGAAGTGCTGAAGAATGACGTGGTGATCGAAACCGCCGAAGGCAATGCGCTGGAATTCATCGCCCAGTACCAGTCCCGCTTCAAGGTCGCCATCCGCCCCGGCATGCCGCGCTTCTGCGGCGGCCTGGCCGGCTACTTCGGCTATGACGCCGTGCGCTACATCGAAAAGCGCCTGGAAGACAGCGCGCCCAAGGACACCCTGGGCCTGCCCGACATCCAGTTGCTGCTGACCGAAGAGCTGGCCGTCATCGACAATCTCTCGGGCAAGCTCTACCTGATCGTCTACGCCGACCCCAGCCAGCCGGAAGCCTTCTCCCGTGGCCGCCAGCGCCTGCGCGACCTGCGCGCCATGCTGCGACGACCGGCCGATGCGCCCGTCACCACCGGTTCGGTGCGTACCGAGACCATCCGCGAATTCCCCAAGGACGAATATCTGAAAGCCGTGGCCCGCGCCAAGGAATACGTGATGGCCGGCGACCTGATGCAGGTGCAGATCGGCCAGCGTCTGAAGAAATCCTATGTGGATTCGCCGCTGATGCTGTACCGCGCACTGCGCTCGCTGAACCCCTCGCCTTACATGTACTTCTACAACTTCGGCGACATGCAGATCGTCGGCGCCTCGCCCGAAATTCTGGTGCGCAACGAATCCATCGGTGAAGGCCAGAAGAAGATCACCATCCGCCCGCTGGCCGGCACCCGCCCGCGCGGCTCCACCATCGAGCGCGATGAACAGCTGGCCCGCGAACTGCTGGCCGATCCCAAGGAAATCGCCGAACACGTGATGCTCATCGACCTGGCCCGCAACGACATCGGCCGCATCGCTACCACCGGCAGCGTCAAGGTCACCGACCAGATGGTGATCGAAAAATATTCCCACGTGCAGCACATCGTCTCCAACGTCGAGGGCATCCTGAAACCCGGCATGTCCAATCTGGATGTGCTCAAGGCCACCTTCCCCGCGGGTACCCTGTCGGGCGCCCCCAAGGTGCGCGCGATGGAAATCATCGATGAACTGGAACCGACCAAGCGCGGCATCTATGGTGGCGCCTGCGGCTATCTCTCCTTCGGCGGCGAGATGGATGTGGCCATTGCCATCCGTACCGGCGTCATCAAGGATGGCACGCTGTATGTGCAGGCCGCTGCCGGCATCGTGGCCGACTCGGTGCCGGAAATGGAATGGGAAGAAACCGAAAACAAGGCGCGTGCCGTGCTGCGCGCTGCTGAACAAGTGCAAGATGGCCTGGACGGAGAAATCTAAATGCTGCTGATGATCGACAACTACGACTCCTTCACCTACAACCTGGTGCAATACTTCGGCGAGCTGGGCGAAGAGGTGCTGACCATCCGCAATGACGAGATCACGCTGGATGACATCAAGAAGCTCAACCCCGAACGCATCTGCCTCTCCCCCGGCCCCTGCAGCCCGAAGGAAGCCGGCATCTGCGTGGATCTGCTCAAGGAATTTTCCGGCAAGCTGCCCATCCTGGGCGTCTGCCTGGGCCATCAGGCCATCGGTGAAGCCTTCGGCGGCAACATCATCCGCGCCAAGCAGGTCATGCACGGCAAGACTTCCAGGATCGCGCACACTGGCGTGGGCGTCTTCAAGGACCTGCCCACGCCTTACACGGTGATCCGCTACCACTCGCTGGCCATCGAACGCGCCACCCTGCCGGATTGTCTGGAAGTGACCGCCTGGACTGACGATGGCGAGATCATGGGCGTGCGCCACAAGGAGTTCGATCTGCAAGGCGTGCAGTTCCACCCCGAGTCCATCCTCTCCGAGCACGGCCACGCCCTGCTCAAGAACTTCCTGAGCGGCAGCGCCCACGGCTGAGACCATCACACAAGACGAGACACAACATGCCCATCACTCCGCAAGAAGCGCTGCTGCGCTGTATCGAACATCGCGAAATCTTCCACGATGAAATGCTGACCCTGTTCCGCCAGATCATGAGCGGCGAGATGTCGCCGGTGATGATCGCGGCCCTCACCATGGGCCTGCGCGTGAAGAAGGAAAGCATCGGCGAGATCGCCGCCGCCGCGCAGGTCATGCGCGAATTCGCTACCAAGGTGCCGATGGCCGACACCACCGGCCTGCTCGACATCGTCGGCACCGGCGGCGATGGCGCGCATACCTTCAATATCTCCACGGCTTCCATGTTCGTGGCCGCTGCCGCCGGTGCGCGCGTGGCCAAGCATGGCGGGCGCAGCGTATCGTCCTCGTCCGGCAGCGCCGACGTGCTCGAAGCCCTGGGGGCAGACATCAACCTGCAACCCGAGCAGGTGGCGCAATCGATCGCCCAGACCGGCATCGGATTCATGTTCGCCCCCAACCACCACGCCGCCATGAAGCACGCCGCGCCGGTTCGCAAGGAGCTGGGCGTGCGCACCATCTTCAACATCCTCGGTCCGCTGACCAATCCGGCCGGCGCACCCAATATCCTCATGGGCGTGTTCCACCCCGATCTGGTGGGCATCCAGGTACGCGTGCTGCAACGCCTGGGCGCACAGCATGCCATCGTGGTCTGGGGTCGAGACAACCTCGACGAAGTCACGCTGGGCGGCGCCACCATGGTGGGCGAACTGGTCAACGGCGAGATCCGCGAATATGAGATCCATCCGGAAGACTTTGGCCTGTCCATGTTTGCCAGCCGCAACTTGCAGGTCGGCAATGCCACCGAATCGAAGGAGAAGATCTTCGAAGCCCTGCGCGGGGAACCCGGTCCGGTGCACGACATCGTCGTCATCAATGCTGCCACCGCCCTGTACGCGGCAGGTGTGGCGCCCTCCATTGCCGAGGGGTTGGCCACTGCGCGCGCCACCATCGCCTCGGGCGCTGCCCGTGCCAAGCTGGACCAGTTCGTGCAGGTCACGCGCCAGCTCGGCGGCAAACACTGAAACCGACAAGGAGCCCCATGTCAGACATTCTCAACAAGATCCTCGACGTCAAGGCCGAGGAAGTGCGCCTGGCCAAGAAGCAGCGCGACCTCGCCAGCCTGCGCCGCGATGTGGAAACCGACAGCGAATTGCGCTCCGAACTGCGCAACTTCGAAGAGAGCCTGCGCGGCAAGATCGCCAGCGGTCAGGCCGGCGTGATTGCCGAAGTCAAGAAGGCCTCGCCCTCCAAGGGTGTAATCCGTCCCGACTTCAAGCCGGCCGAGATCGCCGTGAGCTATGCCGAACATGGCGCGGCCTGCCTGTCGGTACTGACCGATGAACAATTCTTCCAGGGCTCGCCGGACTACCTCAAGGCGGCGCGCGCCGCATGTGCCCTGCCGGTGCTGCGCAAGGATTTCATGATGGATCATTACCAGATCTATCAGGCCCGCTCCTGGGGGGCGGACGCCATCCTGCTGATCGTGGCCGCACTGGACCATGGCCTGATGGCCGACATGGAAGCCTGCGCCCATGAGCTGGGCATGAGCGTACTGGTGGAAGTCCATGACCAGGCCGAACTGGAAGCCGCCTTGAAACTGAAGACACGTCTGTTGGGCATCAACAACCGCAACCTGCGCACCTTCGAGACCACGCTGGACACCACCCTGAACCTGCTGCCGCGCATCCCCCCGGAAAAGCTGGTGGTCACCGAATCAGCCATCGCCACGCCTGACGACGTCAAGCGCATGCGCGACGCCGACGTGCATGCCTTCCTGGTCGGTGAAGCCTTCATGCGTGCGCCGGAGCCGGGCGTAGAGCTGGCACGCCTGTTCGCCTGATTGCCTCGCTCACGAAAAAACCTCGCCCGGTGCAAACCGGAGCGAGGTTTTTTTCGTCCTGAGCGTGACGGGCCCGGCAGCGATCAAGCCGAGAAACCACCATCGATCATCAGGTTGGCGCCGGTGATGTAGCCCGATTCCGGACCTGCCAGATAAGCCACGAAACTGGCAATTTCCTCAGCCTTGCCATAGCGCGGCAGTGCCATCAAGCCAGTCAGGGACGTAGCAAAGTCGCTGTTGGCCGGATTCATGTCGGTATCGACCGGACCGGGCTGGACATTGTTGACGGTGATGCCGCGCGGCCCCAGGTCGCGGGCCAAGCCCTTGGTCAAGCCGACCAACGCCGACTTGCTCATGGCATACACGGCGCCGCCGGCAAAGGGGATGCGGTCGGCGTTGGTGCTGCCAATGCTGATGACGCGGCCACCTTCGCCCATGTAGCGCACGGCCGCCTGGGTGGCCACGACGACACTGCGCACGTTCACGGCCAGGGTGCGGTCCAGGTCTTCCAGCTTGAAATCATCGATGGGGCCCATTGCCAGCACGCCGGCATTGTTGACCAGGATATCGAGGCGGCCGAAGGTCTCGGCGGCCAGGCGGATGGCTTGCTGCAGGGCGGTGGCATCCGAGCTGTCGGCCTGGATCGCCAGGGCGCGGCCACCGCCGGCTTCCACGCGGGAGACCAGGGCTTGCGCCTTCTCCGGCGAAGTGACATAGGTGAAGGCGACGGTGGCGCCTTCGGCGGCCAGGCGCTGCACGATGGCCGCGCCGATGCCGCGCGAACCGCCTTGCACGAAGGCAACCTTGGAGGCCAAGGTGGAGGCGGATGCGGCGGCGGTCTGGATTTGCTTGTTCATGATCTTGCTCCTTGAAAGTGATGGATTGGCCCCTTCGGCCTGCAGCGGGGTGCTGCTGTGTGCGTCCGGGTTGAAGCAAGTATCGGCGTTTGATTATGTGGCGACTAGCTGGCAATCCCTATCTTCTTTTTAAACCAATGGTTTAGAATCAAGTGATGGAAACCATGACCAGCATCGAATGCTTCGTCGCTGCAGCCCACGCCGGCAGCTTTTCAGCGGCGGCACGCCAGCTCGGACTGACCTCGGCGGCGGTGGGCAAGAACGTCGCACGGCTGGAGACTTCACTGGGCGTGCGACTGTTTCACCGCAGCACCCGCAAGCTCTCGCTGACCGAAGCGGGCGAACGCTTCCTGCAGGAAGTGGGGGGCGGCCTGCAAGCCATCCGCAGTGCCGTGGCCAATCTTGCCAGCGCCGGCGGGCAGCCGGCCGGCACGCTCAAGGTCAGCATGGGGACAGGTTTCGGGCGGCAATACATCGTGCCCTTGTTGGGAGAATTTCTGGGACGCTATCCGGGCATCCAGCCGGACTGGCATTTCGAGAACCGCTCGGTGGATCTCATCACCGAAGGCTTCGATGCCGCCATCGCCGGCGGCACCGAGTTGTCGCCGGGCGTGGTGGCGCGCGAGTTGGCCCCGGCGCATCGGGTGCTGCTGGCCTCGCCCGCCTACCTGGAGACACATCCCGCCTTGCGCTCGCCCGCCGACCTGGCCGAGCATGCGGGCATCCTGATCCGCTCGCCGCAGACGGGACGCGTGCGGCCCTTTTCGCTACGCGACCACGGCGGCCAGCAGGCCCCGGTGACGCTGCAGCAACGCATGACCATGAGCGATGCCAATGCGGCCTGCGAAGTGGCAGAAGCGGGTCTTGGCATCACGCTGGTGTCGATGCCGCATGCCCTGCTCTATCTGGACCGTGGCACGCTGGTGCGGGTACTGCCGGACTGGTACGTGGATACCGGCATGCTCTCGCTCTACTTCACCGCAGCGCGGCTGCTGCCGGCCAAGACGCGGGTATTCGTCGATTTCGTGGTCGAGCACTTCCGCCGCGAGCGCCTGGCGGAGCGCTTTTCGGCGCACCGCTGAAGGCGCGCCAGCGCAGTTCAGCGCTTGCCTTGCGCAGCGCGCATGCCGCCACCGATATTGCTGCCGGCGTCTCGTGCCAAGCCGCGATAGCCCATCACCGAGATCAATGTCACTACACCGGCCATCGCAAAGGCCCACTGGAAATCGCCCAGCGTGAAATGCGCGCCGCTGGCATCGATCTCCTCGCCCCGCAGCGCCGCCGCGATCCGCAAGGCCAGCGCACCGAAGGCGATGCCCATGCCGATGGTCATCTGCTGCGCCACGCTCCAGAGCGTGCTGGCCGAGGATTTGCGGGCATCGCTGATATCCGCATAGGCCAGCGTGGCCAAGGTAGAGAACTGCATCGAACGCGACAGGCCATAGCAGAAGATCACCCCCAGGATCACCGGCAGCGGCGTGCCTGGCGTGAGCAAGCCGCAGGCGATGATGAGGCAACCCGCCATCGCTGCGTTATTGACCGCCACGCTGCGAAAACCGAAGCGCTGCAGGATGCGCGTGGTGAACGCCTTCATGCCAAGGTTGCCGAGCGCAGTGGCCAGCAGCAGCAAACCCGATTGGAACGCCGTCAGGCCGAAACCGATCTGGAACATCAGCGGCATCAGGTAAGGCACCGCATCCACGCCGATACGCGTGAGCGAACCGGTCAGCACCGTCACCGAATAGGTCGGGATACGCAGGCTGGAAAAATCCAGCAGCGGATGTTCGATGCGCTGCATGTGGCGCCACGCACAGTAGCCGAGCATCACGCCCAGCGCCACGAAGCCGAGCGCCACCTTGATGTTGGATTCCATATGGCTGGCGATCTCGGTACCATACAGCAGCGAAGTCAGCGCCGCCCCCGAGAGCAGGAAACCGATCACATCCAGCGGCCGCTTGCTGTGACCATGTTCATTGCGCACCACCCGCATCACGGCAATGAAGGCAGCAATCCCGAACGGGACGTTCATCAGGAAGATCCAGTGCCACGACGCATAGGTGGTGATGAAGCCACCAATCGAAGGCCCCACTACCGGTGCCACGATCGCCGGCCAGGTGATGGTGGCGATGGCTTTCATCAGCCTGTCCTTGCCGGTGCTGCGCACCACGATCATGCGCCCGACCGGCACCATCATTGCTCCACCCAACCCTTGCAGCACACGCGCGGCGGTGAACTGCCACACATTCTGCGAGTAACCGCACAGCACGGATGCCAGCGTGAAGATGGCAATGGCCATGCCGAATACGGTGCGCGAACCGAAGCGATCGGCCACCCAGCCACTGATGGGAATGAAGACGGCCAGGGTCAGCATGTAAGCCGTCATGCCCAGGCTCAGTTCATTGGGTCCGACCCCGAAGGATTGCGCCATCTGCGGCAAGGCAGTGGCGATGATGGTGGTATCGAGATACTCCATGAAGAAGGTCGCCGCCACGATATAGGGCAGCATGCGCACACGTGCGTCGGACAGCTTGTTGTCGTTGGTTCCCACGTTCTCTGCCTCTGCTTTTCTGGTCGCCCATGCGAAACGCCGGCATATGCCGGCGCTTTGCTTGGAGAAATGATTTAACCCATTTATATCAATAGAATCTGAGCAGGTGCATCAACAACTGCACCACGATGATGCCGCCGATCAGCCCGCCACCGAAATACACGATCACGCCCAGCAGCATGTTGGTGCGGCGCTGTTCAGTCAGGAGCTTGCGGATCAGTTCGGTATTGTGCGACTGGCCTTCGCCTTCGGTATAGCGCGTCAGCGCCTGGTGCGCCAGGCGCGGCAGTTCGGGCAGCAGGCGGCTGTAGCGCGGCACTTCCACCTTGAGCTGTTCGACGAACCCGCGCCAGCCGATCTGCTCGCTCATCCAGCGTTCGAGATACGGCTTGGCTGTCTTCCACAGATCCAGGTCGGGATCGAGCTGGCGGCCCAGTCCTTCGACATTGAGCAGGGTCTTCTGCAGCAGCACCAGTTGCGGCTGCACTTCCACGTTGAAACGGCGCGAGGTCTGGAACAGGCGCAGCAACACCTGGCCGAAGGAAATGTCCTTCAGGGGACGATCGAAGATCGGTTCGCAGCAAGCACGTACTGCCGCTTCCAGCTCATCGACGCGGGTATCCTTGGGGGCCCAGCCGGATTCGATGTGGGCCTCGGCCACGCGCTTGTAGTCGCGACGGAAGAAGGCCAGGAAATTCTGCGACAGGTAATCCTTGTCGAAATCATTGAGCGTGCCGACGATGCCGAAGTCCAGCGCGATATAGCGACCAAAGCTCTCCGGCGCCACCGACACCAGGATGTTGCCGGGGTGCATGTCGGCATGGAAGAAGCCATCGCGAAACACCTGGGTGAAGAAAATCTCCACGCCATCGCGCGAGAGCTTGGACAGATCGACCCCTTCGGCGCGCAGGCGCTCGGTCTGCGAAATGGGGATGCCAATCATGCGCTCCATGACGATGACCGAAGGTGAACAATAATCCCAATACATCTCCGGCACCATCAACAACGTCGACTCGGCGAAGTTGCGGCGCAGCTGGCTGGCGTTGGCGGCCTCGCGCATGAGGTCCAGTTCATCGTGCAGATACTTGTCGAACTCACCCACCACTTCCTTGGCCTTCAGGCGGCGGCCATCGGCCCACAGGCGCTCCAGCCAGTCGGCGGCCACGTGCATCAGGCCGATGTCATGGTCGATGATGTCGCGCATGCCGGGGCGCAGCACCTTGACGGCAACTTGCTTGCCATCCTTCAAGGTGGCGAAGTGGACCTGGGCAATCGAGGCCGAGGCCACCGGAGTGCGCTCGAAGCTGGCGAAGAGCTGGTCCGGATGCGCACCCAGCGACTTCTCGATCTGCTTGATCGCCAATTCCGAATCGAAGGGCGGCACGCGGTCCTGCAACAGGGTCAGCTCATTGGCGATATCGGGCGGCATCAGGTCGCGCCGGGTCGAGAGCACCTGGCCGAACTTGATGAAGATGGGGCCGAGGTCTTCCAGCGCACGGCGCAAACGCTCACCGCGCGGCGCAGACAGATCGCGCCAGAAAAAGATGCGGTTGGTGATGCGGGCGATGCGCGGCGGCGCGAATTCGGAGGCGATGATTTCATCCAGACCATAGAGAATGGCCACACGGATGATCTTGAGCAGACGCAGGGAACGCAGCAGCATTTAACGACGCTCCAGTTTCTCGATGCGCTTGGACAGGCGTTCCAGGTCGTCACGCAGGCGCACGACATCGGCGGAAAAGTCCTGCAACTGGCGGGGGCGGATCAGCATCGGTTGTTCTTCCAGGAAATACTCGGCAAGGTTTTCGGTCAGCTTGCGGCCGCTGGTGCGGGCGGTCTCGAACAGGTCGCGCGCACCGGAGACGATGCGGGTGGCGGCGACATCGCCGAGCACGCGGGAGAGATCATCCTCGGCATCCCAGCGCAGCTTCTGGCTCAGTTGAGAAATCGCATTGGCGAAGTCGGCATCGCCTTCCAGCTTGACGTAGGAAACCGCGCGCTCGCGGTTGGCGGCAATGAGCGGCAGGTCGGAGAGCTTCAGGCGGATGGTGACATCGGCCACGGCAGCAGCCGGCACCTCCTGCAGGTAGCCGTCAGCGGTGACGCTCAAGCGCAGCTGCATGACACCGGTATCGATGCAGGCCACCTTGCCGGCATGGGTGATGAGCGTCTCGCGCGCCCACGGTTCCTGTGCCAGCAGGTGGTTGATCACTGCCGCGGCAGGTTTCATCGGATCGAGGCCGGAGGCAAGAGTGGACGGATCGGGCAGCACGGACATGGATTCCAGAATCGGGGTGGATCAGAGCGGGTCGAACTGACCCGGTTGACTGCGTTGGAGGGCAAGCAATTCCCCTCCACAAAAACAAAACCGCCCGCAAAAACCGGGCGGTTTCAAGTGTACCAGCTTGGCGCCCCGGCAAGGTCCGGGCACTGCAGCTTGCTTGATCCAGCGCGCCTTCGGCACACCTCAAACCTGCTGGATACCGGCCAGCACCCAACCACCGCTGCCGTTGAGCGGCTTGGAGAGGTTCCAGATCTCGGCGAAGGGTTCGGCCGAGGCATCCGGCGCTTCCTTGATGAGGCCCTGGAAGCGGACCGTGGCCAGGTAATCGAAGGCCATGGTCTCGATGCCCAGCAGTTGCGCATCGAGCTGCACGACATCGGTGGCATTGGGCGCGGCCCCCCGTTCGGTCAACTGCATGCGCAGTTCGGCGAACATCTCGGGCGTGGTGAACTCGCGGATATCGTTGACATCGGCGCGGTCCCAGGCGGCCTGCAGGCGAATGAAATAGGTCTTGGCATTGCGCACGAAGCCGGCCGTATCGAAGCCTTCCGGAATACCCCACTGCTGGATCTGTACCGGCTGGGCCGTCGCGCCGTAGCCGCTGCCTTGCAGGGCGGTGGGCGGCGGGTTGATGTCGCGCAGGCCGGAACCGATTTCCGGGGTGGCCCCGGCGGCGCTGCCGATGGGACTGACGCGCGGCATCGGTGCGGCATAGGCCGGATTGTTGTTCTGCGCCTCACGACCACGGGCGAACAGGCGGATCAGGAAGATCACCGCCGCGCACAGCAGCGCGATCGTCAAGAGCGAGCCCAACATGCCGCCGAGCGCGCCACCAATACCGAAGTGCGACATCAGCGCACCGAGACCGAAGCCCAGCAACGCACCGCCCAGCATATTGCGCCAGGGACTGGCGGGCCTGGGCATGGGCGCGCTTTGCGGTGTGGCGGCAGGCGCCGAAGGACGATAGGGTGTGGCCGACGGCTGGTTGTAGGAGGGAGAGGACGGCGCCGCCTGGCGTGAGTAATGGGAGGATTGCTTGCCGAAGGAACCGCCACCGCCCAGGCGCCGCGCCTCGGCGGGCGACATGATGAGCGACAGCGATGTGATCGACAACAGCAGTGCGAGCAGTATTTTTTTCATGGCCTTGCCTCTTGTGGATGATGCCGGAGCAACGGGCCGTCGAGGGAGAACGTATCCGCAGATCCGGAGCAATCATTGTCGCCGGGCAGAATTAAGCCAGCCTTAATGCTGCTGCGCCCAGCATTCATTACATCTTAATGCCCGTATGCAGCGCGGCCACACCGGCAGTCAGGTTGAAGTACTGCACGCGGTCCAGTCCGGCCTGTTCCATCATCTGCTTCAGGGTTTCCTGGTCGGGGTGCATGCGGATCGATTCAGCCAGGTAGCGATAGCTGTCGGCATCGTTGGCGACCTTCTTGCCCAGCCACGGCAGGACCGAGAAGGAATAGACGTCATAGGGTTTCTTGAGCGGCTCCCAGACCTTGGAGAATTCCAGCACCAGCAGCTTGCCGCCAGGTTTCAGTACGCGGCGCATTTCAGCCAGGGCGGCATCCTTGTGGGTCATGTTGCGCAGGCCGAAGGCCACCGAGACGCGGTCGAAATAATTGTCCGGGAAGGGCAGCTTCTCCGCATCGCACAGCATGGTGGGCGTGACGATGCCCTTGTTGAGCAGACGATCACGGCCCACGCGCAACATGGATTCATTGATGTCGGTGAGCCAGACTTCGCCGCTCGGACCGGCCTGCCTGGCGAAGACCTTGGAGAGGTCACCGGTGCCACCGGCGATGTCGAGCACCTTGAAGCCCGGACGCACGCCGGCCTGGGCGATGGTGAAGGCTTTCCAGATGCGGTGCAGGCCCGCCGACATGAAGTCGTTCATCACATCGTACTTGGCAGCGACGGAGTGGAACACTTCCGCGACCTTGCGGACCTTCTCTTCTTCTTTGACGGTTTCGTAACCGAAATGGGTGGTGTTGGTCATGGCTGGGCCTGTAACAATGAAGACGACATTATAAGAGACGGGCCCGCGCAGAGCTTGCCCTGGATCAGCAGGAGGCGCTACGGATCAGCGCAGTTCAGTGCGCATGGCCACAAGCATGGCCACCGCTGGCCTCGGGCTGATGATCGCGCCCGCTGTCGCGCGTGAAGCCGGCCGCTTCCAGCTTTTGCAGATAGGCTTCCCACATCGCGGCCTGGTCACGGCCGAGCTGGTAGAGGTAATCCCAGGTGAAGATGCCGCTGGCATGGCCGTCCGAGAACAGCGGTTTGACGCCGTAGTTGCCGACCGGTTCGATACCGTGGATCTCGACATCGCGCTTGCCGGTCTGCAGCACTTCCTGACCCGGCCCGTGGCCGCGCACTTCGGCCGAAGGCGAATAGACGCGCATCAGTTCGAAGGGCAGGGAAAACATCACGCCGTCATCGAACTCGACTTCGACCACGCGCGAGCGCTTGCGCACCTTGAAGGACACCGGAACCGGAGAAGACGGGGCGCTCATGGGCTCTCCCTTGAAATTCGTAAGAAGAAATGCAAACCCGGCCGGAGCTGTCCAGGCCGGGCTTGCGCAGTAGCTTGCAGATCAGGCCGTCAGACCTGCTGCATCGAGCTGCTGGCGCACCGCTTCGCGCAATTGCGGCAGCAGCGCGCGACGCGCGTCGAGGCTGACAGCATCGGCCGCACGGCGTGGCTCGGCCCAGACCGGGCTGGGGAAATGACGATCATCGGTAAAGCGCGGAATCACGTGCCAGTGCACGTGCGGCGTCATGTTGCCCAGCGTGGCCAGGTTGACCTTCTCGGGCTGCATCACTTCGCGCTGTGCGGCCTCGACCGCCCACACCGCATTGGCCATGCGGGTGCGCTGCGCCGGGGCGAGGTCGGTCATTTCCTTGACGTGCTCGCTGCAGATCACGCGGCAGAAGCCCGGGTAATCCGGCTCATCGACCAGCACTACCCGGAACTCGGGATGGCGCCACAGCACTTCGCCGCCGTCACCGGCGCACAGTTCGCAGGCAGGAATCTGGCTCATCGTCAGCGCCTCCGCTTACACCAGGATACGTTCGATGCCGCCATTGTTGGCGCGCTCGACGTATTCCGGCATCCAGTTCTCGCCCAGCAGATGACGCGCCATCTCGACCACGATGTAGTCGGCAGTGGTGCCGGCATCCTCGTTGTAGCGCGACAGGCCCTGGAAGCAGGACGGGCAGGAGGTCAAAATCTTGACGTCGCCGGTGAAGCCATCGGCGCGGACCTTGTCGCTGCCCTTCTTCATTTCCTCTTCCTTGCGGAAGCGGACCTGGGTCGAGACATCCGGACGCGAGACACCGAAGGTGCCCGACTCGCCGCAGCAGCGATCGTTCTTCTCGATCTTCTGCGCGTCCACCGTGGTGATGAGCGAGTTGACGGTCTTCAGCGGATCCTGCTGTTTCATCGGGCTGTGGCAGGGGTCGTGGTACATGTAGCGGGTACCGGTCACGCCTTCGAGCTTGACGCCCTTCTCCAGCAGATATTCGTGGATGTCGATGATGCGGCAGCCGGGGAAGATCTTTTCGAATTCATAGCCCTGCAACTGGTCGTAGCAGGTGCCGCAGGAGACCACGACGGTCTTGATGTCGAGGTAGTTCAGCGTATTGGCCATGCGATGGAACAGCACGCGGTTGTCGGTGATGATCTTCTCGCCCTTTTCGAAGTCGCCGGTGCCGCGTTGCGGATAACCGCAGCACAGGTAGCCCGGCGGCAGCACCGTCTGCACGCCCACGTTCCACAACATCGCTTGCGTGGCCAGACCGACCTGCGAGAACAAACGCTCCGAACCGCAACCCGGGAAGTAGAACACCGCCTCCGTATCGGCCGTGGTGGTCTTGGGATTGCGGATGATGGGGACGATCTTGTCATCCTCGATATCCAGCAAGGCGCGCGCGGTCTTCTTGGGCAGGTTGCCCGGCATCTTCTTGTTGATGAAGTGGATCACCTGCTCCTTGATCGGCGCCTTGCCGACGGTGGCTGCAGGTTTCTGGGTCTGCTTCTTGGCAAACTTCTTCAACAGGTCATTGCCCAGGCGCTGCGCCTTGAAGCCCCACTGCGTCATCACCTTGCGGGTGGCGTTGATGGTGGCCGGGTCGGTGGCGTTCAAGAAGAACATGGCCGCGTTGGTACCGGCATTGAAGGACTTCTTGCCCATCTTGCGCAAGAGGTTGCGCATGTTCATCGAGACATCGCCGAAGTCGATATCGACCGGGCAAGGCGTGACGCACTTGTGGCAGACAGTGCAGTGGTCGGCCACGTCTTCGAACTCTTCCCAATGCTTGATGGAGACGCCGCGACGGGTCTGCTCTTCGTAGAGGAAGGCTTCCACCAGCAACGAGGTCGCCAGGATCTTGTTGCGCGGCGAGTACAGCAGGTTGGCGCGCGGCACGTGGGTCGAGCAGACCGGCTTGCACTTGCCGCAACGCAGGCAGTCCTTGACGCTGCTGGCAATCGCACCGATGTCGCTCTGCTGCATGATCAGCGATTCGTGGCCCATCAAACCGAATGAAGGCGTGTAGGCGTTGGACAGGTCGGCTTCCATGCCGGGCAGGTTCAGGAGCTTGCCCTTGTTGAAGCGGCCTTCGGGGTCCACACGCTTCTTGTATTCGCGGAATTCGCCGATCTCGTCTTCGGTCAGGAATTCCAGCTTGGTGATGCCGATGCCGTGCTCGCCCGAGATGACGCCATTGAGCGAGCGGGCCAGCTTCATGATGCGCGCCACGGCGACGTGGGCATCCTGCAGCATCTCGTAATGATCGGAATTGACCGGGATGTTGGTGTGCACGTTGCCGTCACCCGCGTGCATGTGCAGCGCCACGAACACGCGGCCGCGCAGCACGCGCTTGTGGATGGCCTGGCATTCTTCGAGGATCAGCTTGAAGGCCGCGCCCGAGAAGATCTGGCGCAGTTGCGCACGCACTTCCTGCTTCCAGGAGATGCGCACGGTGCGGTCCTGCACCACGTGGAAGACGGCGGCTTCGGGCTGGTCGATCAGGCGCTGCTCGAACACCGGCAGCATCTTTTCCAGGCCCAGTGCGGCCAGTTCGCCCTTGGCTTCACCCAGTGGCTTGTCGAGATTGGCCAGCAAGTAGGACCAGCGCGCATGGGTCTGCTCCAGCAGGCTTTCGGCCTGGTGGACGCGGTCTTCCAGCATTTCGGCGGCGGGGATGTCGTCACCCTCGGCGTCATCGCTCTTGCCCAGCGGCAGGTTGCCCTTGACGAAGAAGCTGTCCAGTTCGGCCAGCAGTTGCAGCTTGTTCTTGATCGACAGTTCGATGTTGATGCGCTCGATGCCGTCGGTGTATTCGCCCATGCGGTTCAGCGGAATCACCACGTCTTCGTTGATCTTGAAGGCGTTGGTGTGCTTGGCGATGGCGGCGGTACGCGAGCGGTCCAGCCAGAATTTCTTGCGCGCTTCCGGGCTCACGGCGATGAAGCCTTCGCCCACGCGGTTGTTGGCCATGCGGATCACTTCCGAGGCGGCGGCCGCGACGGCGTTTTCGTCGTCACCCACGATGTCGCCGATGAGCACCATCTTGGGCAGCACGCCGCGCTTGGACTTGGTGGCATAGCCGACCGCGCGCAGGTAGCGCTCGTCCAAGTGTTCCAAGCCGGCCAGGATGGCGCCGCCCTTTTTGGTTTCGGCGTCCAGGTAATCCTTGATTTCGACGATCGAGGGAATCGCGTCGCGCGCCTGGCCGAAGAACTCCAGGCAGACCGTGCGGGTCTGCTTGGGCATCTTGTGCAGGATCCAGCGCGCCGAGGTGATCAGGCCATCGCAACCTTCCTTCTGCACGCCGGGCAGGCCCGAGAGGAACTTGTCGGTGACGTCCTTGCCCAGGCCTTCCTTGCGGAATTTCTTGCCGGAGATTTCCAGGATCTCGGTCTTGAAGACTTCGGTCTTCTGGCCCTTTTCGCCGGGATGCGACCACTCCAGCTTGAAGCGCGCCACTTCCACGTCGTGGATCTTGCCCAGGTTGTGGTCCAGGCGGGTCACTTCCAGCCAGTCGCCTTGCGGATCGACCATGCGCCAGCTGGCCAGGTTGTCCAGGGCGGTGCCCCACAGCACGGCCTTCTTGCCGCCGGCGTTCATGGCGACGTTGCCGCCGATGCAGGAGGCTTCAGCAGACGTCGGGTCCACGGCGAAGACGAAACCGGCCTTTTCAGCCGCATCCGAGACGCGCTTGGTGACCACGCCCGCGCCCGAATAGATCGTGGCGTAGGGCTTGTCCAGGCCGGGCAGCATGGTCATTTCGACCGCGCCCAGCTGTTCCAGCTTTTCGGTATTGATGACAGCCGACAGGGGCGTGAGCGGAATGGCGCCGCCGGTATAACCGGTGCCGCCGCCGCGCGGGATGATGGTCAGGCCCAGTTCGATACAGGCCTTGACCAGGCCGGCCATCTCGTCTTCGCTGTCCGGGGTCAGCACCACGAAGGGGTACTCGACGCGCCAGTCGGTAGCGTCAGTGACGTGCGAGACGCGCGAGAGGCCGTCGAACTTGATGTTGTCGCGGGCGGTATAGCGGCCCAGCACCTTGGTGGCGCGGCGGCGCAAATCGTAGGTCTGGCGGAATTCTTCGGCGAAATCGCCAATGGCCTTCTTGGCCGCCTTGAGCAAGGCTTCCACGCTGGCGCTGCGGCGCTGGGCCTCGGCGTCGCCGGATTCGGCCAGGTCGGTGGCCAGGCGGCGCTTGTCGACTTCGCCCAGGCGATGGTTCAGCGCCTCAATCAGGGCGGCGCGGCGCTTGGGGTTGTCCAGCAGGTCGTCCTGCAGGTAGGGATTGCGGCGGACCACCCAGATGTCGCCCAATACTTCATACAGCATGCGCGCCGAGCGACCGGTCTGGCGCTTGCCGCGCAGCTCGTCCAGCAGGGACCAGGAGGCTTCGCCCAACAACCGGATCACGATCTCGCGATCGGAGAAGGAAGTGTAGTTGTAAGGGATTTCGCGCAAGCGCGGGGTCGCGGCGCCATGCGGCGCGTCTGTAAGCAAAGCCTGGATCTGTGCGGGGGCGTTCATCGATGTATGAGGTAAATCTGCTGCCGGAGGTGCATTTTAGCCTATTGGCAAAACTCGCGATGCCCGGCCCCGGGTTTCGGCCAGGTCTGCAAAGCCCCGGGCGGCGATAGGCTCCCCCAATTGAATTTATAAATACAATCAATTTCTATAATTTGATTGTAAAAATCTATAATTCATCTCATCCACACAGCCATCAGGGACATGCCCTGACCCCATCCCCTCAAGGAGGACCCCATGTTGCAGACCCTGATGACCGAATTCCTGGAAAACCTGGCCCTCACCCTGGCCGACTATGCCCAATGCAAGGCCTGACCCGGGCCCGGACGACTTAGCAAGGAGATCACCATGCACACTGCCATTCTCAACGAAGATACCGGCCTGGCCATGAAGCTCAAGACCCGCCACCTGGCCGTGCTGGGCGTGACGGCGACCTTCCTGGCCATTCGCCTGGTCGAGAGCCTGGTCCCGACTTTGGCAGGATGATTCACCTGCCTGTCTGAAAACCGGCCGGGGCGCCCTTGCGGCGCCTTTTCCTTCATCTTTCTCGGAAATCTACGCCAACCAGGCCCCCAACTTGTGCCAGAACCCGTCCGGCACGTTCAGCAGCAGCCAGGTCATGAGCACATAGCGGATGAACTTGCCGATGGCCATATAGAACACCGAAGGCCAGAATGGCAGGCGCAGCCAGCCGGCCAGGGTGCAGATGGGGTCGCCGATGCCGGGCAGCCAGGCCAGCAGCATGGTCTTGGCACCGAAGCGTTCCAGCCAGTGGAACCAGCGCGAGGCGCGCTCCTTGGCGAAAGCCCGCTTGGCCCCATACCCCATCCAGTAATCGACGATGCCGCCCAGGGTGTTGCCGAAGGTTGCCACCAGAATCACCGGCCAGAACATCTCCGGACTGGCCTTGATGACGGCAAAGACCGCCGGTTCCGAACCCAGTGGCAGCAAGGTGGCCGAAATGAAGCTGATCAGGAATACCGAGGTCAGGCCCACAGTGGGAATGGCGAGGATGTTGAGCAGCCAGAGAACGGCGGATTCGATCATGCAGATGGCAGGTAGGTGGAGAACTGGCCGCAACCAGGGAGGAAACTTGCCATCCGTCAAGCCCGGTTGAATGGCGCAGGGTGCATTCTAGCTGGTGCCGCAGTGCTTGATTTCAAGAATGGGAGAAACATTCATATCTCTCCTCGAATCTTCCCTTGACCTTGCACGCTTGGCCTTGCCTGGCCCGGCTCCCTTATAATGCCCAGTTCCCCTGGCCCGGACCGGCGACCAGCCAGCCTGGCCCACGGGGAATCCCAAGCGGCTTACCCAGCCTTTATTTCCTTTACCTGATTGCGATATGACCGCGCCTGAACCCGCTGCTGCTCGCCTGACTTCACTTCATTGATGACCAACATGAGTAACGATTATCTGAAAAAGATCCTGACCGCCCGCGTCTACGACGTCGCCCAAGAAACCCCGCTGGAACTGGCGAATACGCTGTCGCAAAGGATTGATAATCGAATTTACTTCAAGCGTGAAGACATGCAGAGCGTGTTCAGCTTCAAGCTGCGCGGCGCGTACAACAAGATGGCCCACCTGAGTCCGCCGCAACTGAAGCGCGGCGTCATCTGCGCCTCGGCCGGCAACCACGCCCAGGGTGTGGCCCTTTCCGCAGCGCGCCTGGGTTGCCGGGCGGTGATCGTCATGCCCACCACCACCCCGCAGGTGAAGATCGATGCCGTCAAGGCGCGCGGCGGTGAAGTGGTGCTCTTCGGTGATTCCTTCACGGATGCCTACGAACACGCGCTGACGCTGGAAAAGAAACAGAAACTGACCTTCGTGCACCCCTTCGACGATCCCTACGTGATCGCCGGTCAGGGCACGGTGGGCATGGAAATCCTGCGCCAGCACCCGGAACCGATCCACGCCATCTTCGTGGCCATCGGCGGGGGCGGTCTGATCGCGGGCGTGGCCTCCTACGTCAAGGCGGTGCGCCCGGACATCAAGATCATCGGCGTGCAAACCACCGACTCCGACGCCATGGCGCGCAGCCTCAAGGCCGGTCGCCGGGTGGCACTGCCGGACGTGGGCCTGTTCTCGGATGGCACGGCCGTCAAGCTGGTGGGTGAAGAAACCTTCCGCATCGCCAGGGAGCTGGTGGACGAGATCATCATCGTCGACACCGATGCCGTCTGCACCGCCATCAAGGACATCTTCCAGGATACCCGCAGCATCGTCGAACCCGCCGGTGCACTGGCCGTGGCCGGTGCCAAGGCGTACGTGGAGCGCGCAAAGGCCAGCAAGAAGCCGATCAAGGGCGAATCCTTGATCACCATCGCCTGCGGCGCCAACATGAACTTCGACCGCCTGCGCTTCGTGGCCGAAATGGCCGACAACGGCGAGGCCCGTGAAGCGGTCTTCGCCGTCACCATTCCGGAAGAACGCGGCAGCTTCCGCCGCTTCTGCGAAACCGTGGGACCGCGCAACGTCACCGAGTTCAACTACCGCATCAGCGATGCCAGGGCAGCGCACGTCTTCGTCGGTATCCAGGTCTCGGCAGCGGACGAGGCCGGCAAGATCGCGCGCAATTTCGAGAAGGCCGGTTTTGGCGTGCTCGACCTGACCCATGATGAGCTGGCCAAGGTCCACATCCGTCACCTGGTGGGCGGCAAGAGTGAACTGGCGGGCGATGAGTTGCTTTATCGCTTCGAATTCCCGGAGCGTCCGGGCGCGCTGATGAAGTTCCTCTCCAGCATGAACCCGGGCTGGAACATCAGCCTGTTCCACTACCGCAACCAGGGCGGCGATGTCGGCCGCATCCTGATCGGCCTGCAAGTGCCCAAGAAGGAAATGAAGGAATTCCGCGCCTTCCTGGCCCAGTTGGGCTATCGCCACTGGGACGAAACCAAAAACCCGCTGTACAAGCTCTTCCTCGGCTGATCAACGCCGACGCCGCGCGCCCTGTCAACGGCGCGCGGCGGCAACATCACAGAACGTCACCCGCAGCACCGCAGGAGTATTCACATGGACCATACCACCCCGTCCGCATCCATCGTCGGCCATACGCCGGAAAGCTCGCCCCTGGGCAAGAGCTCGGCATATCCGACCCATTACGATCCCAGCCTGCTGTTTCCGATTGCGCGCGCGCCCAAGCGCGCCGAATTGCAGATCAGCGGTACCCTGCCCTTCTTCGGTGCCGACTTCTGGACCGCCTATGAAATCTCCTGGCTGAACCTGCGCGGCAAACCCCAGATTGCCATCGCCACTTTCATGGTGCCGGCCGATTCGCCCAACATCATCGAATCGAAGTCCTTCAAGCTCTATCTGAATTCATTCAATCAGGAACGTCTGGAAAGTGCCCAGCAGCTGGTTGAAAAGCTGCGCACCGATCTCTCGGCCGCCGCGGGTGCCAGCGTGCAGGTGACGCTGACGGAATCGTCGCAGTTCGGCCAGTTGCAGTTCGGCGAACTCTCGGGCCTGCTGCTGGACCGCCTCGATGTGGAAATCGAACCGACCACTACGGGCGCCCATCCCGATGGCAGCCTGCTGCGCGCCAATACAGAGGAAGCCACGGTGGAAGAGACGCTGGTGTCACACCTGCTCAAGTCCAACTGCCCGGTGACCAGCCAGCCCGATTGGGGCAGCGTGCAGATCCAGTACGTGGGCGCGCCCATCGACCAGGAGCGGCTGCTGAAGTACATCATCGGCTTCCGTGAGCACAATGAATTCCACGAGCAATGCGTGGAACGCATCTTCACCGACATCCTGCGCCACTGCAAACCGCAGAAGCTGGCGGTCTATGCCCGCTACACCCGGCGCGGCGGGCTGGACATCAACCCCTGGCGCAGCAATTTCTCCAGCGCCAAGCCGCCTTCGCAATTGCGCAACGCGCGCCAGTAAGGCCCCTGCTCGCAGCGGCCCGTACGCCGCACAGCGTCAGCAAATTGTTACCAGATCCTACCGGAGGCCAGATCGTCGTCTTTCGGCGATAGCGATGGCTCTTGTGATTTGGTAACATTTTGCTTTTCAGCAAGACGCATTTTGCGGGATATTTTTGCCATCCTGTCTGTCCATCCTTTGCGGATGAGCTGGTGAGCGACTCGCCTTTCCGGTCGCCCAGACTCGTCTTCATCCGTTCCTGCGTCATTTCCCGGTCGCCGCGTTTTTTGCATTTCCGTTCATCATAATCATGAAAATCACCCCCCAGCCCCGGCGCCAGGCCGCTTCCTTCACTTTTGGCGCGATGCTGCGTCAAGCGACGCTCCTGTGTGCCGCCACCCTGGCCGTGGCGCCTGCCGCCCACGCCGAAGGCAACCAGGACAGCCTCTGGCAACAAACCAAGGACCACGCCGCCAACATCTGGGACCAGGGCGATGGCGCCATCTACCTGTCCGGCGTGGCCCATCATGGCCGCAGCACCTATACCCGCGAGAAGCTCAATGAGCTCAACGAGCACGCCTGGGGCCTGGGCTATGGCAAGACCCTGCGCAACGAGCAGGGCAATGATGAATCCCTGTACGGCTTCGTCCTCAAGGATTCGCACCGTCATCCGCAATACATGGCCGGCTACGCCTATGAATGGGTGTTTCCGATCGCCAAGACCGGGCTGGAACTGGGCCTGGGCGGTACCGCCATGCTGATGAGCCGCCAGGATTACTTCCACAGCGTGCCCTTCCCGGTGCCGCTGCCGCTGGCTTCCATCGGCACCCGCAAGGGCAAGATCATGTTCGCCTACGTGCCGCGCCTGTCGGCCAACAAGAACAACGGCGACGTGCTGCTGATCTTCGGCCGCATCGAAATGTAAATCCAGCATGCGCCACCTGCGCGCCGGACAGCCTCATCGCAGCCCCGGCGCGCACTTCGTCACCAAGCATCACGGCATCCTGTCCATTGAGGCAGGTGTTGCCAACAATCATCGACCTTCAGTCAACAACTCGCGGCAATTCACGGTTCTCTGCCCGAAATCCCCTCCTGTTCAGCGCTTTCAAAGCCTTACGCCATCGGCAAAGAAGCCTATAATCCTGCTCAAAGCTTCAGTCCGTAGCAATTCCTTGAGCGTCATGACTAATCTCGCAAAAATCCTGTCTCCAGAAAACGTGGTTCTGGATCTGGAAGTCTCCAGCAAAAAAAGAGCTTTCGAACAAGCCGGCCTGACCTTCGAAAACAACAGCGGCATCGCCCGCTCCACCGTTTCCGAAAACCTGTTCGCACGAGAGCGTCTCGGTTCGACCGGACTGGGTCATGGCGTGGCCGTGCCGCACGGTCGCATCAAGGGCCTGAAGGCACCGCTGGCGTTGTTCATGCGCCTGGCCGCGCCGATTCCCTTCGAGTCGCCCGATGGCCAACCGGTCAAGCTGCTGGTGTTCCTGCTCATTCCTGACAATGTGACGCAGCAACATCTGGAAATCCTCTCGGAAATCGCCGAGATGTTTTCCGATGATGCCTTCCGCAACGAACTGACCATCGAGTCCGATCCCGCCGTGGTGCATGCCCGCATCGTGACCTGGCAGACTTCGATGGAAAAAGCCGGCTGAGGTCGACGCAGCCCCGCTGCATCCCCCCGGCGGCCTTGCCGCATCCCACCCTGTCTGCAGATCCGGATCTCCATGCCCAACTATTCCGCGTTGTCGATTCAGCAGTTATACGAAGAAAACCGAGAGTCCCTGCAACTGGGCTGGTTTGCTGGTTTCCCCGGCGGCGAACGGCTGATCTCGGGCGATGCCGTCTCGGCCTCGGACCAGGTCGGCCACCTCAACCTGATCCACCCGGGTCGCCTGCAAGTCTTCGGCCATCAGGAAATCGAGTACTACAACCGTCTGTCCAACACCTCGCGCGCCTACCAGACGGCCGAGCTGGTGGCCGGCGAACCGCCTGCCTTCATCATCGCGCAGGGCCTGTCGACCCCGCCCGATATCCTGGCGGTATGCGACGAAAAGAGCATCCCGCTGTTTTCCACGCCGCTGCCCGCGGCACAGGTGATCGACTACCTGCGCGTGTATCTGTCCAAGAAACTGGCGCAGCAGATCACCATGCACGGCGTGTTCATGGATGTGCTCGGTGTGGGCGTGCTCATCACCGGGGAATCCGGCCTGGGCAAGAGCGAACTGGGGCTGGAACTGATTTCACGCAGCCATGGCCTGGTGGCCGATGATGCGGTGGAGTTCGCCCGCATCGCCCCCAACATGATCGAGGGTCGTTGTCCGCCGTTGCTGGCCAATCTGCTGGAAGTGCGCGGTCTGGGCCTCCTGGACATCAAGGCCATCTTTGGCGAGACCGCCGTGCGTCGCAAGATGCGCCTGAAGTTGATCGTGCACCTGGTCCGCCGCAGCACGCTGGAAGAAAACTACGAACGCCTGCCGCTGGATGCGCAATACGAAGAAGTGCTGGGCCTGCCCATCCGCAAGGTGGTCATTCCGGTTGCGGCCGGCCGCAACATCGCGGTGCTACTGGAAGCTGCCGTGCGCAATACCATCCTGCAACTGCGCGGCATCGATACCTTGAAGGAATTCATCGAACGCCAGCGCCGCGCCATGAACGGCGAATAAGCCGCCCCCCGGAAATGCCCGCCCGACGGGCATTTCCCGCCAACCGAGAAAAATTGTCCGGCGCGTTTGTCATCTTCCTGTCGCCACGCATGCACGGACGATGCGTTATGATGGGCGCCATGCGAATCGTTCTTATCACCGGCATTTCCGGCTCCGGCAAATCGGTAGCACTGCACGTGCTGGAAGACGCCGGCTATTTCTGTGTCGACAACCTGCCGCCCTCGCTGCTGTGCGACCTGGTGCGCACCCGCATCCGGGAAGGCGCCAGCATGCTGGCCGTGGCCACCGATGCGCGCAGTGCCGACTCCCTGGCCACCCTGCGCACTGACATCGAGCAGTTGCGCGCCGATGGTCACGATGTCAAGGTGGTCTTCCTGACAGCCTCCGACGAAACCCTCATCACCCGCTTCTCCGAGACCCGCCGCAGCCATCCGCTGTCGCATCGCCTGGTGCCGGGCCGCAATCCGGCCGATCGCCTGACTCTGACCGAGTGCATCGCGGTGGAAAAGGAAATGCTGGGCGACCTGCAAAACATCGGCCTGGTGATGGATACCTCGCAGCTCAGTTCCAACAAGCTGCGCCGCTGGATCAAGGAACTGGTGGATCTGGAACGCTCGCCGCTGACGCTGTTGATCGAATCCTTCGCCTTCAAGCACGGCCTGCCGCTGGATGCCGACCTGGTCTTCGACGTGCGCATGCTGCCCAACCCGCACTACGACGCCGAGCTGCGCCCGCTGACCGGGCGCGATGCACCGGTGATCGACTTCCTGGCCGCCGACCCGGAGGTGGCCGACATGTTCAACGACATCCGCGGCTTCGTCGAAAAGTGGCTGCCCTCCTTCAAGAATGACAACCGCAGCTATCTCACGGTCGCCATCGGCTGTACCGGTGGCCAGCATCGCTCGGTCTATCTGGCCGAACAACTGGCCAGTCACTTCCGCGCCACTGAACAGGTGGTGTGCAGGCATCGGCAACTGAACTGACAGGAGCGAGCTGCTGAACTGTCAGCAGCTCGACACTGAAGTGTCAGGTAGCGGGAGCACGACTGTCAGGTGAACTGTTCAGGTAGTGGCCAGGAGATCATCCGACCGCAAGACCCCCAGCAAGAGTTTCTTGACCGGCGCCGGCAAGGGCGCACCGGCCAGCTTGCGCGCCGGGTACCACACCAGGCCGCGCTCGGCGATGCCATGGCTACGGTGCTTCAGAGCCACCTGGAAGGGTGCGACATGCAGCTTGAAGTGCGTGAAGACGTGCGAGAACGGTTGCAGCTTGCGGCAGCCGTCCAGTTCACCGTAGGGCGCCACCAGCGTGCGCACGGCGGTGTCGAAGTGTTCGGCATTGCCCACGCCGATTTCCGGCAGGGACAGCAGTCCGCCCCAGATACCGCTGTCGGGGCGCTGCTCCAGCAACACGTCTTCTCCCTGGGTGATGACCAGCATCACCGTTTCCTTTTCCGGCACGGCCTTCTTCGGTTTGCTCACCGGCAGTTCGCTCACGCGGTCCTCGGCCAGCGCCACGCAGCGTGTGGCCAGCGGGCAGCGCGGGCAGGCCGGCTTGCCGCGCACGCACAGGGTCGCGCCCAGGTCCATCAGACCCTGGGTGTAGGACTCGATATGCTCATCTGGCAGCAGTGCCACGGCACGCAGCCAGAGCTGGTCTTCGATGGGCTTGGCACCGGGATAGCCATCGATGCCGAACACCCGCGCAAAGACGCGCTTGACGTTGCCATCGAGGATGGCCGCGCGCCGACCATAGGAAAAGGCAGCGATGGCCGCCGCCGTCGAGCGACCGATGCCGGGCAGGTCGGCCAGCAGGTCGGGATCGTCGGGAAAGCGTCCACCGTATTCGGCCACCACGCGCTGCGCACACTTGTGCAAGTTGCGCGCGCGGGTGTAGTAGCCCAGGCCGCTCCAGAGCGCCATCACGTCTTCGGACGGTGCGGCAGCCAGTGTGAAGACATCCGGGCAGCGTTCCAGGAACCGCTGGTAATAGGCAATGACGGCAGCCACCTGGGTCTGCTGCAACATGATCTCGGAGAGCCACACGCGATAGGCATCGCGCGTGTTCTGCCAAGGCAGCTTGTGACGGCCATGCTGCTTCTGCCAGGCGATGACTGCCGCCGAAAAGGAGGGGTCTTCATATTCTGCGGCGGCGGATTGGCCGGCAGCCGCCTGCTTGCGGCGCGCTTGGACGAGTCCCTTCATTTCTGGCAACTCACGCAATAAAAGGTGGAGCGCTGGCCCTGCTTGATCTGGCGGATCGGCGCAGCGCAGATGCGGCAGGGTTCGCCGGTACGGTTGTAGACGAAATAATTCTGCTGGAAGTAGCCCGACTGCCCGTTGACCGCGATGAAGTCGCGCAGCGTGCTGCCGCCCTGCTCGATGGCCGCCGCCAGCGTCTCGCGGATGGCCTCGGCCAGACGTTCGTAGCGCACCAGGCTGATCTTGCCGGCAGGCGTCTTGGGATGGATGCGCGCCTTGAAGAGACTTTCGGAAGCGTAGATATTGCCCACGCCGACCACGATGTCGCCGGCCAGCAGCACCTGCTTGATGGGGGCGCTGCGTCCGCGCGTCTGATTGAACAGTGCGCGGGCGCTGAACTGCTCTTCCAGCGGCTCCACACCCAGGCCGCGTAGCAGCAGGTGCTCCTCGATGTCGCCCTCGGCCAGGTCGTGCCAGAGGATGGCGCCGAAGCGGCGCGGATCGGTCATGCGCATGACCTGGCCGCCGACTTCGAGATCGAAGTGGTCATGCTTTTGCGGTGCGATGCCCGGCGGCAGGATGCGCAGATGGCCGGACATGCCCAGATGCACGATGAGCGTGCCATGGTCGAAATGGATCAGCAGATACTTGCCGCGCCGGCCGGTGCTGCGGATCACGCGCCCGGCCAGGAGGGCATGCAGTCCCGCAGGGAAGGGCCAGCGCAGGCCGGTATGGCGCAGCACGACGCCGCTGACGGTCCGCCCCTCCAGATGGGGGGCGACCCCGCGGCGGGTGACTTCGACTTCTGGTAATTCAGGCATGGGCTTGCGGATCGCGGTGATCCCGAGGACGAGCAGGAAGCTGCATATGATAATGCACTTGTCGAAATCAAGACCTGAAGCCTCCTGTGCAATCTGCGTGCAAGCTGTGTGCAGAAGCTTGTCAAAGATGGATTACACTGCGCTATCGGCGCGGTCAGCAACGCCACGGTTGTTGCGCGTAAAATCGAACCTCTTCGAATCGTCAGGATGACATCTTGAAAAAAACCATCGCCCTCCTCACCAGTTCCCTGCTGCTGACTGCCTGTTCAAGCTTCCAGCAGCCCGGCGACAAGGAGACCCCCCAGGCGGCCCAGGACCAGAAGACGGCTTCGGCCAAGGCTGCCCATCGCAAGAAGGCGGCCAAGGCCAAGGTCCAGCCGCAGGAAGACGCGCTGCCCGCCGTAGCGCTGAGCGAGGACATCCTCTACAAAGTGCTGACCGCCGAGATCGCCTTCCAGCGCGGTCAGTGGCAATCGGCCTACGTGACCATGCTGGCGGCCGCCCAGCAGACGCGCGACCCGCGCCTGGCCAAGCGCGCCGCCGAAATGGCCGTGGCCGCGCGCCAGCCCAGCGAAGCCCTGGTGGCCGTGCGCCTGTGGACCGAACTGGCCCCGCATTCGGATGAAGCCCTGCAAAATTACCTGGGGCTGATCATGCTCTCGGACAGCATCGACGAGATCGAGCCGCTGCTGAACCAGCGCCTGGCCGACGCCGCCCCGCAGGCGCGCGGCCCGATGCTGCTGCAGATCCAGCGCCTGCTGTCCCGCGCCAAGGACAAACAGGCCGGTTACACCATCCTGCAAAACATCAGCAAGCCCTACGGCGATCTGATGGAAACCCACCTGGCCCTGGCCCAGGGCGCCTTCAGCATGGGCGATGGCAGCACCGCCCAGCGCGAAGCCGCTGCCGCCATGAAGATCAAGCCCGATTCGGAACTGGCCGTGCTCACCGCCGCCCAGGTCGCCTCCAACAACAAGGATGCGACCAGGCTGGTGACGGACTTCCTGCGCAAGTATCCCGATGCCCGCGAAGTGCGGGTCGCCTATGCGCGCAGCCTGGTCGAGCAGAAGGACTACAAGAAGGCCCGCAGCCAGTTCGAGACCCTGTTGAAGGAAGACAGCGAAGACGCCACCACCCTGTTCGCCCTGGGTGTGCTCTCGGCCCAGACCGATCAGTTGAAGGATGCCGAATACTATCTGCAGCGCTACCTGCAAGTACTCTCGGCCCAGCCCGAGGAAGACCGCGACCCCAGCCAGGCGCTGCTGCTGCTCTCGCGCATCGCCGAGGAGCGGCGTGACCTGGATTCGGCCCTGCGCTATCTGGACCAGGCCGAACCGGGAACCGATGGCTATGTCAACATCCAGGTGCGACGCGCCCAGTTGCTGGCCCGCAAGAACGACATCGAAGGCGCCCGCAAGGCGCTGGAAGATGCCCAGGCCGAATCGACCAACGACGGCGAGCAATTGCAGCTGATGCTGGCCGAGTCCAGCCTCTTGCGCGATGCCAACCGCAACCAGGAAGCGGCCGACGTGCTCAAGGCCGGCCTGCAGCGCTTCCCCAACAATACCGACCTGCTCTATGACTATTCCATGGTCCTGGAAAAGCTGGGCCAGTACGACGAGATGGAAAAGCAGCTGCGCCGCGTCATGCAGCTGGCACCGGGCAACCAGCATGCCTACAATGCCCTGGGCTACTCGCTGGCCGATCGCAACATCCGTCTGCCCGAAGCGCTGGAGCTGATCCAGAAGGCCGCCGACCTGGCACCGGACGATGCCTTCATCGCCGACAGCCTGGGCTGGGTGCTGTTCCGCCTGGGCCGCATGCAGGAGGCCGAGACCCAGATGCGCCACGCCTATGCCTTGCGGGCGGATGTGGAGATCGGCGTGCACCTGGGTGAAGTCCTGTGGACCAATGGCAAGCAGGACGAAGCACGCAAGATTTGGCGCGAAGTCAGCCTCAAGGAACCTGGCAATGAAGTCCTGAAAAGCACGCTGGCGCGTCTGAATGTGAAGTTATGAGCAAAACACGCGCTTTCCAGAGGGGGGCTGCCCTCTGTCTGGTCGCTCTGCTGGGCGGTTGCGCCACGGTATCCCGGGATGCGGTCTCCCCTGGCGCGACCGCACCGGCCTACCAGAGCAGCATCGAGATCGATGGCCGTATCTCGGTACAGTACGAACAGGATGAGCGTCCGCAATCCCTGCATGGCAGCTTCTTCTGGAAGCAGACCCCGCGGGAGCTGAACTTGGAGATGTTCTCGCCGCTGGGCCAGACGGTGGCCACCATCAACGTCAAGCCCGGCATCGCCACGCTGGTGCAGTCGGGCCGAGCACCGCAGGTGGCCGCCGATGTGGATGCGCTGGCCGCGCAATCGCTGGGCTGGCCGCTGCCGGTCTCCGGCATGCGCCAGTGGCTGCAGGGCAGCGGCATCGATGCCAACGGCAAGCCCTTCGTGGCCAGGGCGGGCGAGAACGACGCCAGCTTCACCACCCGTGATGGCTGGCGCGTCACCTATGCCAACTGGGAAAGCGATGCCGCCAGCGGCCAGACGCGGCCCAAGCGCATCGACCTGACCCGTAATACCACGCAGGCCGGCAAGGTGGCGATCCGCATCGCCATCGACGGCTGGAAGAAACCCTGAGAGCCCTGAGCCCCAGCCCTTCATCCAGCCCGCTCCTCAACTGAAGAATCCGTACCAAGCATGACCACCACCCTCACCGCCTGCCCGGCGCCGGCCAAGCTCAACCTGTTCCTGCACGTGACCGGTCGTCGTGCGGACGGCTATCACCTGCTGCAATCGGCCTTCCAGCTCATCGACCGTTGCGACACGCTCGACTTCAGTCTGCGTGAGGATGGGCAGATCCGCCGTACCAATGAGGTCGCCGGCGTGCCCGAGCAATCCGACCTGGTCATCCGCGCCGCGCACCTGCTGCGCCAGGCCAGCGGCCAGCCGCACCTGGGCGCCGACATCACGGTGCACAAGCTGCTGCCCATGGGCGGCGGTGTCGGTGGCGGTTCTTCCGATGCGGCCACGACGCTGCTGGTCTTGAATCATCTATGGAAATGCGGCTACAATCGCGCCTCGCTGATGGAGATGGGCTTGAAGCTGGGTGCCGATGTTCCCTTCTTCCTGTTCGGTCGCAATGCTTTCGCCGAAGGTGTGGGCGAAGAATTGTCGGCACTGCGTACGGCAGAGTGCTGGTATGTGGTGATCGAGCCGGGCGTATCTGTTCCAACTTCGATAATTTTTTCTTCAAAGTTGTTGACAAGGGATACGCAACCCGTCAGAATAACGGACTTTCCTGATGCGACGAAACAAGTTGCTTCCAGCTTCGGGAAGAACGATCTGGAAATGGTGGCAAGTGCACATTTCCCCGAAGTGGCAGCGGCAGTCGAGTGGCTGGGCAAATTCGGGAGTGCAAGGATGACCGGATCTGGCGCCTGTGTGTTTTGTGCATTCGAACACGAACATGAGGCAGACGAAGTGCTCAAGCAGTTGCCTTCGCGCTGGATCGGCTGGAAAGCCAAAGCGATGCAGGAACATCCTCTCGCCCATTTAGTGCAGTCGTGATAAAGAATTGAAATTGAGAATTGGTTTGACGAAGACGCAGCGCCTGATGATGAGCGCGCCGGCACGGCAAACAGCAAGTTGCGTAGGGGAATCGCCAAGCTGGTTAAGGCACCGGATTTTGATTCCGGCATTCCAAGGTTCGAATCCTTGTTCCCCTGCCATTTAATTCGGACAGGCCTTTCATTGAGGCCCGGGTCCAGTCAGAAAAATAAGCCGTCAATGTGAGACCGAACAAGTCAAGCATTGTCGGCTTTTCGACTTTTTAACGATTGCATTCAGGGATACCCACATGGCACTTGAGAACCTGATGGTTTTTACGGGCAACGCCAACCCCGAACTGGCGCGCGGCGTCGCTGAGAAACTCGGTATCCCGCTGGGCAAGGCCAACGTTTCCAAGTTCTCCGACGGCGAAGTCATGGTCGAGATCAATGAAAACGTTCGCGGCAAGGACGTCTTCGTGCTGCAGTCCACCTGCGCACCGACCAATGACAACCTGATGGAAATCATGATCATGGTCGACGCCTTGAAGCGCGCATCGGCCGGTCGCATCACTGCCGCCATCCCCTACTTCGGCTATGCCCGCCAGGACCGCCGCCCGCGTTCGGCGCGGGTTGCCATCTCGGCCAAGGTCGTGGCCAACATGCTGCAGGAAGCCGGCGTCGAGCGCGTCCTGATCATGGATCTGCACGCAGACCAGATCCAGGGCTTCTTCGATATCCCGGTGGACAACATCTACGCCTCGCCGATCCTGCTGGGTGACCTGGTCAACAAGAACTACGACGACCTGCTGGTCGTTTCGCCCGACGTGGGCGGCGTGGTGCGCGCCCGTGCGCTGGCCAAGCGTCTGAACTGCGACCTGGCCATCATCGACAAGCGTCGTCCCAAGGCCAACGTCTCCGAAGTGATGAACATCATCGGTGAAGTCGAAGGCCGCAACTGCGTCATCATGGATGACATGGTCGATACCGCCGGCACCCTGACCAAGGCTGCTGAAGTGTTGAAGGAACGCGGTGCCAAGAAGGTCGTGGCTTACTGTACACACCCGGTGCTGTCGGGTCCGGCGATCGAGCGCATTGCCAATTCGCCGCTGGATGAACTGGTCGTTACCGACACCATTCCGCTCTCGCCTGCTGCACGCGGCTGCCCGAAGGTGCGTCAGCTGACCTGCGCCGACCTGCTGGCCGAGACCTTCAAGCGCATCACCAAGGGTGACTCGGTGATGTCGCTGTTTGCTGAATAAGATTTTGCATTCGCCTCGCTGCGTTTTTTCGTAGCGAGGTTTTTTCGTATTCCCTGGTCGCGGGGAATATTCATCTCACGGGGCAACCGTCCATGGAATGATTCCACGACGAGCTCCGCCAACATTGGAGTTATCAAATGAAAGTCATCGCCTTTCCGCGTAATGAACAGGGCACCGGAGCGAGCCGCCGCCTGCGTCGCGCGGGTCAAACCCCGGGTATCGTCTACGGTGGCACCGCTGCCCCGACCAACATCGCTGTTGACCACAACGCGCTGTACCACGCCCTGAAGAAGGAAACCTTCCACTCGTCCATCCTGGACCTGGAAATCGACGGCAAGGTCGAGCAAGTGCTGCTGCGTGACTTCCAAGTCCACGCGTTCAAGCAACTGGTCCTGCACGTTGACTTCCAACGCGTGGATGCTTCCCAGAAGCTGCACACCAAGGTGCCCCTGCACTTCGTGAACGCTGAAATCTCGCCGGCCGTCAAGCTGCACGCCGGCATCATCAGCCACGTCGCGGCCGAACTGGACGTGACCTGCCTGCCGAAGAACCTGCCTGAGTTCATCGAAGTCGACCTGGCCAAGCTGGACGTCGGTCAATCGATCCACCTGGCTGACCTGAAGCTGCCCAACGGCGTGACCGCCGTGACCCAGGAAAACCTGACCATCGCCACCGCCACCGTGCCGGCTGGTCAAGTGGCCGCTGAAGGTGAAGCTGCTGCAGGCGGCGCTGAAGAAGCCAAGTAATTCGCTTTTTCCGCTGCAAGAAAAAACCCGCCAATTTGCGTTGGCGGGTTTTTTTCGTCTGGCGTGATGGCGACAGGCATCGTCGCATCCAATCAGCGGCCCTTCAGGGTCAGCCAGGCCTTGCGCAGACGCAGCACCGCCACCGGCTTGCCCAGCATCTTGAGGCTGACCTGCGGCGCGCTATCGGACTTGAGCCTGACGCTGAACTCCATGAGTTCATCACGACGGAAGGCGTGGACACGTACGGTGTCGTTCAGGCGATAACGGGCCAGCAAACCGTCAGGTCCCGAGGCCGGTACGCGCAGGCCATCGATGGCCACCAGCTTGTCGCCCGCCGACAGTCCGGCCTGCATCGCCGGCCCGCCTTCATACACGGCGGCCAGCTTGGCATCGCCCCCTTCCTTGCCGATACGCGCACCGAGCCATGGTCTGGCATCGGCCGGCAGGCTGGCTTCATAGGCCACGCCGAAGGCAGGCAGCAGATCCTCCAGCGGCACGTCCTCGGTGCCATGGATGTGGCGGTCATGGAAGCGCTTCAGATCGGCACCGCTCAACTCCTCCATCAGGGCCAGAATCTCATCTTCCGGAACACCCTGCGCCTTGCCGTTGTAGAAGTCGCGCCCATAACGCGCCCACAGGCCGCGCATCACATCATCCAGCGAGCGTCGCCCACGGGTCTGGCTACGAATGCTCAGGTCCAGCCCCAATGCCACCAGCGAACCCTTGGTGTAGTAGCTGACGACGGAATTGCTGGCATTCTCATCCTGGCGGTAATACTTCACCCAGGCATCGAAACTGGACTCGGCCACGCTCTGCTTCTTGCGCCCGGTCCCGCGCAACACGCCGGTGACGGTCTTGCCGAGCAGCTTGAGGTAATTGTCGATATCGATGACACCGGTGCGCACCAGGAACAGATCGTCGTAATAACTGGTGAAACCCTCGAAGAGCCACAGCAGCGAAGTATAGTTTTCCTGGCGCAGGTCGTAGGGAGCGAACACTGCGGGCTTGATGCGCTTGACGTTCCAGGTGTGGAAATACTCATGGCTGCACAGGCCGAGGTAAGTGCGGTAGCCATCGGTCTGCTCCGGCTTGCCCTTGACCGGCAGGTCGGCGCGCGAGCAGATCAGTGCGGTCGATGCACGGTGCTCAAGACCGCCGTAGCCATCGCCCACGGCCAGCGTCATGAAGACGTAGCGATCCATGGGCGCACGCTTGCTGCGCGGCTCGAAGAAGGCGATCTGGGCCTCGCAGATCTTCTTGAGGTCGTCGCACAGGCGAGCCATGTCGAGATTGGGGACGCGGCCCGTGATGACCACATCATGTGGCACGCCATGGGCCTGGAAGGTGGCCAATGCGAAGTCACCGATTTCTACCGGATGATCGATCAGTGCATCGTAGTTCGGTGCGACGTAAGTCCCGAAACCATAGCGCTTGGCCTTGAGTTCCGGCATGGCCGTGGCCACGCGCCAGCGCTTGAAGTCCTCCCCTTCCGGACGGACGATATCGACCACCTGCTCACCATCCTCGAAACCATGCGCGGCCAGAAAGACGCTGGTGCCATTGAAGAAGCCATGCGTACGGTCCAGGTGGGCCGTGCGCACCGACAAGTCCCAGGCATACACCTGATAGTGCAGCGTGAGCGCGCCCTTGCAGGGGGCGGCTTGCCAGGTGTGCTTGTCCAGCTTCTTCACTGCCACCTTGCGGCCATTGGATTGACCACGCAGTTGCACAATGTTCTTGCCGAACTCGCGGATCATGTAGCTGCCCGGAATCCAGGCCGGCAGCGAGAACAGCTGCCCGTCGGCGGCCGGCGCATCGACCGTGATGCTGACGTCGTAAAGGTGGGAAGCTGGATCGAGGGACGTGATGCTATAACGGATCGGAGTTGCCATTGCGATGTGCGTAGGAGTGGTGCCGACGTGCGGCGATGGGCCATTTTACACGCGCCGCCGCACCGCATGGGACGCTGGCCGGGGGACGAAAAAAAACCCGGACCGACTTGCGTCGTTCCGGGTCCAGAGTCACACAAACTTTCCGCACTACTTTTTAAACCATATAAACCATATAAATCATATAAAACATATAAATCATATGAAACATCCGGCGCGCATCGCCGGGGCAGCCAAGCGCATCAGCGCGGCAGCAGCGAAGAACCCATCAGGAACTCATCGACTGCACGTGCGCACTGGCGGCCTTCGCGGATCGCCCACACCACCAGCGACTGGCCACGACGCATGTCACCGGCCGCAAAGACCTTGTCCACCGAAGTCTTGTAGCAGCCTTCGCCATCGGTAGTGGCCTTGGCATTGCCGCGCGCATCCTTCTCGACGCCGAAGGCATCCAGTACCTGCTGCACCGGCGAGACGAAGCCCATGGCCAGCAGCACCAGGTCAGCCTTGATCTCGAATTCCGAATCGGGTACTTCGACCATCTTGCCGTCCTTGAACTCGACACGTGCGGCGATCAGCTTCTCGACCTTGCCGCCCTTGCCTTCCAGGCGCTTGGTGGTCACTGCGAAGTCACGTGCGCAACCTTCCTCGTGGGAGGAAGAGGTACGCAGCTTGATCGGCCAGTAAGGCCAGACCAGCGGCTTGTTTTCGGACTCCGGCGGTTGCGGCATCAGTTCGAACTGGGTCACCGAGGCAGCACCATGACGGTTGGAGGTACCGACGCAATCGGAGCCGGTGTCGCCACCGCCGATGACGACCACGTTCTTGCCGGTGGCCATGATCTGGCTCTTGAGCTTGTCGCCGGCATTGACCTTGTTCTGCAGCGGCAGGAAATCCATGGCGAAATGCACGCCCTTCAGTTCGCGGCCCGGCACCGGCAGGTCACGCGGGGACTCTGCACCACCGGCGATGACGACGGCATCGAATTCCTTCTTCAGTTCTTCGGGAGTGACGGATTCCTTGGACCAGTTGTTGACGGTCTCGGGGAATTCCTTGCCGACGAAAACGCCGGTACGGAAGCTCACGCCTTCGGCCTTCATCTGTTCCACGCGCAGGTCGATGTGCGACTTTTCCATCTTGAAGTCGGGGATGCCATAACGCAGCAGGCCGCCGACGCGGTCATTCTTTTCGAACACGGTCACGTCGTGACCGGCGCGCGCCAGTTGCTGGGCAGCGGCCAGGCCGGCAGGACCGGAGCCGACCACGGCAACTTTCTTGCCGGTCTTGACCGCAGCAGGTTGCGGCACGACCCAGCCGTTTTCCCAGCCCTTGTCGATGATGAAGTGCTCGATCGACTTGATGCCCACGGCGTCGTTGTTGATGCCCAGGGTGCAGGCGGCTTCGCAGGGTGCCGGGCAGATGCGGCCGGTGAACTCGGGGAAGTTGTTGGTCTGGTGCAGGGTGTCCAGGGCTTCCTTGTAGTTGCCGCGATAAACCAGGTCATTCCAGTCGGGAATGATGTTGTTGACCGGGCAGCCGTTGTTGCAGAAGGGGATGCCGCAGTCCATGCAGCGCGCGCCCTGGATCTTGGCGTCGGCGTCGCTGAGGTGCAGGACGAATTCCTTGTAATGCTTGGTACGCGCGGCAGGTGCCTCGCTGGCCTCTTTCAGGCGCTGGTACTCCATGAAACCGGTTGCTTTTCCCATTTTCCTCTCACATTCTCGCTAAGGATGCGGCGGGCTGCGCTCTCACTCTCGGTGGCGCCACGCCCGCCGGCGTGCTTGATTGATTAGTCCGATCACTGCCTGAAGATCAGGCGGCGACCTTTTCCTTCTTCGTTTCGGCAGCGGCGGCCAGTTCGGCCAGCGCACGCTTGTACTCGGTCGGGAACACCTTGACGAACTTGGCGCGCGACGCTGCCCAGTTATCCAGCAGGTAGCGCGCACGCGTGCTGCCGGTGTACTTGAAGTGGCGTTCAATCAAGCCGCGCAGGATGGCTTCGTCGGTCTGGCGTTCGCCACCACGCAGCAGGCTGTGCCAGATGTTGCGGCCCAGGGTCTGCTCCTGTTCGGTGTCGGACAAGACCTTTTCCAGGCTGACCATGGCGGTATTGCACTTGCCGGCGAAGTCACCTTCCGGGTCATACACGTAGGCGATACCACCCGACATACCGGCAGCGAAGTTGCGGCCGGTATTGCCCAGCACCACCACGGTGCCACCGGTCATGTATTCGCAACCGTGGTCGCCCGTGCCTTCCACCACCGCAGTGGCGCCGGAGTTGCGCACGGCGAAACGCTCGCCGGCCACGCCGTTGATGAAGGCTTCACCACTGATGGCGCCGTACAGGACGGTATTGCCGGAGATCATGTTGTCCACGGCACGGCCACGGAACTCGGTGTTGGGACGCACGATGATGCGGCCACCCGACAAGCCCTTGCCGACGTAGTCGTTGCCTTCGCCGACCAGGTCCAGGGTCACGCCCTTGGCCAGGAAGGCGCCAGCGGACTGGCCTGCGGTGCCTTGCAGCTGGATGTGGATGGTGTCGTCCGGCAGGCCTTCGTCGCCGTAACGCTTGGCCACTTCACCCGAGAGCATGGCGCCGACGGTGCGGTTGAGGTTCTTGATCGGGGAGATGAAGGAAACCTTCTCGCCCTTCTCCAGCGCGATCTTCGCTTGTGCGATCAGCTTGTGGTCCAGCGCCTTGTCCAGACCGTGGTCTTGCACGTCGGTGTGGTACACCGGCAGCTTCGACTCGGGCTGATGGAAGATGCGGCTGAAGTCCAGGCCCTTGGCCTTCCAGTGCGCGATTGCCTTGGAACGGTCCAGCAGGTCGGCACGGCCGATCAGGTCATCGAACTTGCGGATGCCCAGTTGCGCCATGATCTGGCGCGCTTCTTCAGCGATGAAGAAGAAGAAGTTGACCACGTGTTCCGGCTTGCCGGAGAACTTGGCACGCAGCACCGGATCTTGCGTGGCCACGCCCACCGGGCAGGTGTTCAGGTGGCACTTGCGCATCATGATGCAGCCTTCGACCACCAGCGGTGCGGTGGCGAAACCGAATTCGTCCGCGCCCAGCATGGCGCCGATGACGACGTCGCGGCCGGTCTTCATCTGGCCGTCAGCCTGCACGCGGATACGGTTGCGCAGGCCGTTCAGGACCAGGGTCTGCTGAGTTTCGGCCAGGCCCAGTTCCCACGGGGAACCGGCATGCTTGATCGAGGACAGCGGCGAAGCACCGGTACCGCCATCGTGACCGGCGATGACCACGTGATCCGACTTGGCCTTGGCCACGCCGGCAGCGACGGTACCGACACCCACTTCGGAGACCAGCTTGACCGAGATGGAAGCGCGCGGGTTGACGTTCTTCAGGTCGTGGATCAGCTGGGCCAGATCCTCGATGGAGTAGATGTCATGGTGCGGCGGCGGCGAGATCAGACCCACGCCCGGCACCGACACGCGCAGCTTGGCGATGTATTCCGAGACCTTGTGGCCGGGCAGCTGGCCGCCTTCGCCGGGCTTGGCGCCCTGGGCCATCTTGATCTGGATCTGGTCGGCCGAGATCAGGTATTCGGCGGACACGCCGAAACGGCCCGACGCCACCTGCTTGATGCGCGAACGCAGCGAGTCGCCTTCTTGCAGCGGGATGTCGACTTCGATGTGTTCCTTGCCGATTTCCGACGCCAGGGTCGCACCTTGCTTGATGGGGATGCCCTTCAACTCGTTGCGATAACGGTTGACGTCTTCACCACCTTCGCCGGTGTTGGACTTGCCACCGATACGGTTCATGGCGATGGCCAGCGTGGCGTGGGCTTCGGTCGAGATCGAGCCCAGCGACATGGCGCCGGTGGCAAAACGCTTGACGATTTCCTTGGCCGGTTCCACTTCATCGATCGAGATCGCCTTGGACGGGTCGATCTTGAACTCGAACAGGCCGCGTAGCGTCATGTGGCGCTTGGACTGGTCGTTGATGATCTGGGCGTATTCCTTGTAGGTGTTGTAGCTGTTCGAACGGGTCGAATGCTGCAGTTTGGCGATCGCATCCGGAGTCCACATGTGCTCTTCGCCACGGATACGGAAGGCGTATTCGCCACCGGCATCCAGTGCGTTGGCCAGCACCGGGTCGGCGCTGAAGGCAGCGGTATGCAGGCGCAGCGCTTCTTCGGCCACTTCGAACACGCCGATGCCTTCGACGTTGGAGGCGGTACCCTTGAAGTACTTGTCCACCAGGGCCTTGGACAGGCCGATGGCTTCGAAGATCTGCGCGCCGCAGTAGGACATGTAGGTCGAGATGCCCATCTTGGACATGACCTTCAGCAAGCCCTTGCCGACTGCCTTCTGGAAGTTGTAGATGGCCTTCTCAGGCGAGAGGTCGCCCGGCAGACCCTTGGCCAGATCGGCCAGCGTATCCATCGCCAGGTACGGGTGGATCGCTTCGGCGCCATAGCCTGCCAGCAGGGCGAAGTGGTGCGTTTCGCGGGCCGAGCCGGTTTCCACCACCAGGCCGGTGGAGGTACGCAGGCCCTTGCTGACCAGGTGCTGGTGGATGGCCGAAGTGGCCAGCAGTGCCGGGATCGGCAGCTGGTCGGCATCGACCTTGCGGTCCGAGATGATCAGGATGTTGTGGCCCGACTTGACCGCATCGACGGCCTTGGCGCACAGCGAGGCCAGGCGGGCTTCGATGCCTTCCTTGCCCCAGGCGACCGGATAGCAGATGTTCAGTTCGTAGGACTTGAACTTGCCGCCGCTGTGCGCGCTGATGTTGCGCAGCTTGGCGATATCGTCATAGTCCAGCACCGGCTGCGACACTTCCAGGCGCATCGGCGGGTTGATGTTGTTGGTGTCCAGCAGGTTGGGCTTGGGACCGATGAAGGACACCAGCGACATGACCAGCGCTTCGCGGATCGGGTCGATCGGCGGGTTGGTCACCTGCGCGAACAGCTGGCGGAAGTAGTTGTAGAGCGGCTTGTTCTTGTTGGACATGACCGCCAGCGGCGAGTCATTGCCCATGGAGCCGATGGCTTCCTCGCCACCGCTGGCCATGGGGGCCATCAGGAACTTGACGTCTTCCTGGGTGTAGCCGAAGACCTGCTGCAGGTCCAGCAGCTTCAGGGACGAGGACGGCTGGCGCGGCTCTTCCTTCAACTCATCGAGCTTGACGCGCACCGAGTTGATCCACTGCTTGTAGGGCTTGGCGTTGGCGTAGGTGTCCTTCAATTCCTTGTCGTCGATGATGCGGCCGGCGTCCAGGTCGATCAGGAACATCTTGCCCGGCTGCAGGCGCCACTTCTGGATGATCTTGGACTCGGGAATCGGCAGCACGCCGGATTCGGAAGCCATCACCACCAGGTCGTCATCGGTGACGATGTAGCGGGCCGGACGCAGGCCGTTGCGGTCCAGGGTGCCGCCGATGTGGCGACCGTCGGTGAAGGCCAGCGCAGCGGGGCCGTCCCACGGTTCCATCATGGCGGCGTGGTATTCGTAGAAGGCGCGGCGGTTGTCGTCCATCGAGGTGTGGTTTTCCCAGGCTTCGGGGACCATCATCATCATCGCCTGCGGCAGCGGATAGCCGGCCATGACCAGCAGTTCCAGCGCGTTGTCGAAGCTGGCGGTGTCGGACTGGCCTTCATAGATCAGCGGGAACAGCTTCTTCAGGTCCGAACCCAGCACGGCAGACTGCATCACGCCTTCGCGGGCGCGCATCCAGTTGAAGTTGCCCTTGACGGTGTTGATTTCACCGTTGTGGGCGATCAGGCGGTACGGGTGGGCCAACGGCCATTCCGGGAAGGTGTTGGTGGAGAAGCGCTGGTGCACCAGGGCCAGCGCGGAGACGCAGCGCTCGTCCTGCAGATCCTTGTAGTACACGCCGACCTGGTCGGCCAGCAGCAGGCCCTTGTAGACCACGGTGCGGGCCGACATCGAGGGCACGAAGAATTCCTTGCCGTGCAACAGGTTCAGCGCCTGGATGGCGTGGCCGGACGACTTGCGGATCACGTACAGCTTGCGTTCCAGCGCATCGGTGACCATCACGTCCGGACCACGGCCGATGAAGATCTGGCGGATCACCGGCTCTTTTTCGCGCACGGTGGGCGACATCGGCATGTCGCGGTCCACCGGCACATCGCGCCAGCCCAGCACGATCTGGCCTTCGGCCAGCACCGCGCGTTCGATTTCCTGTTCACAGGCAATGCGGGAAGCGTTTTCCTTGGGCAGGAAGATCATGCCCACGCCGTATTCACCGGGCGGCGGCAGGTCCACGCCCTGCCTGGCCATCTCTTCACGGTAATACTGGTCGGGGATCTGGATCAGGATACCGGCACCGTCGCCCATCAACGCGTCGGCACCGACGGCGCCCCGGTGATCCAGGTTCTTCAGGATGAGCAAACCCTGGTCAACGATGGAATGAGTTTTCTTGCCCTTGATGTGGGCGATGAAACCGACGCCACAGGCGTCATGTTCATTTGCTGGGTCGTAAAGGCCTTGCGCGTGCATAACGGAACTCCACCACATTGACAGTAAGGATTTGAAGAATAGTGCACTGCACCCAATAGTTCAATGAAAATAATTAGGGTCTGAGTGCAATTTAAATCCACAATATTTTCAGGATTTTTAAATTGGGGACATAGTAAAGGAAAGCGAATTCAAGTCGTTGATTCAAAAGACTTATTTTTTAAAATTCACGATTCTTGCTACGCGGATACTTCATCTGCCTCGCCCGCAATACGAACAGTGGCGGGACGTCCCCGCTTGGCCGGGCTGACGCGCCGGTGCGTCTGGCGCTCCAGGGACTGCTTGAAATCCTCCGATCCCAGCGCCCAACCCTTGAGCGTGGCATCGGTGATGCGCTCCACTTCGGCGCGCGCCAGTCCCTCTTCGGTGAGCTGGCGATAGGCGATCTCGCGATCGAAGGGAGTATTGCCAATCGACCAATACTGAGGATGATCGGTGATCAACCCATCCTGCCTGGCGCCGATATGGTGCATGTAGCTGGACCACGGATACTCCCCGGGACTGGCCACCAGGCCCTTGCGCACGGGGTTGAGCTCGATGTAGCGGCAGACCGCCAGCAGGTAGAGCTCGGCGTCGATGACGGTGGCGCGGTAGCGCCCCTGCCACAGCGTGCCGCTGCGTCCATGCTTCTGGTTGAAATACGGGACATAGTGGCGCCCTATCCATTGCATCATCCGTGCCAGGCCCTGGTCGTCGGAGGGCGTCGCCAGCAGGTGCAGGTGGTCGGGCATGAGCACATAGGCGTGCACCGCCACCTTGAATTGCCTGGCGGCCTCCTTGAGCCAGCCCAGGAAGGCCACATGGTCATCCGCATCGCGGAAGACCACCAGGCCATCATGGCCGCGCTGGATGATGTGATGGGGTTGGTGCGGAACGACGAGTCGGGGAAGGCGGGCCATGGCAGACGCTGCAAACCGGTGAATGGAGCGGACATTCTAATGCACTCCGTCCCCAATAAACGCATGATGCTCAATTGGCATCGATGGAAGAATGCTTCATGCGCGCATAAAAAAACCGGCCAGATTGCTCCAGCCGGTCAAGCCCCACGTTGAATTTCTTGCAAGACGCAATCAGTTCGCGATCTTTTCCTTGCCCTTGTCCTTGCTCAGGACCAGGCTGGCGATGATGGAAACCACCAGGATGGCACCGACGATGGACAGCGACACCAGCACCGGCACGTGGAACCAGTAGGAGGCCAGCATCTTGCCGCCGACGAACAACAGCACCAGGGCCAGGCCGTACTTGAGCAGGTGGAAGCGCTCTGCCGAATCGGCCAGCAGGAAGTACAGCGCCCGCAAGCCCATGATGGCGAACATGTTCGAGGTGAAGACGATGAACGGATCCTTGGTGATGGCGAAGATGGCCGGGATACTGTCGACAGCAAAGATCACATCGGAAATCTCGATCAGCAGCAGCACCAGCATCAGCGGGGTGAAATAGCGCACGCCATTGATGCGGGTGGTGAACTTCTCGCCGTCATAATCGTTGCTGATCTTCATGTGGCCACGCAGCCAGCGCAGCAAGGGGTTGTCGCCCAGGTCGGCTTCCTTGTCGGCAAAGATGAGCATCTTCACGCCGGTAAAGACCAGGAAGGCACCGAACACATACAGGATCCAACTGAACTGCGCGATCATCCAGGCACCCAGCAGGATCATCACGGCGCGCATGACGATGGCACCGATCACACCGTAGAGCAGCACGCGACGCTGCATTTCAGGCGGCACGGCGAAATAGCTGAAGATCATCAGGAACACGAAGATGTTGTCCACCGACAGCGCCTTCTCGATCAGGTAGCCGGAGAGGAACTCGGCGCCCTTCTGGTTGGCAAACTCGCGGCCCACGTTGGCATCGAGATACCACCACATCAGGCCGGCGAAGATGAAGGCCAGCGACACCCATACCACCGACCAGCCCAGCGCCTCCCTGGGGGAAACCCGGTGGGCATTGCGCCCGCCCAGGGCGAACATGTCCACCGCCAGCATCCCCAGCACGAAGACGATGAAACCTATCCACATGGGCAGGCTTGCGAAACTTTCTACACCGTTCACGTCAGACCTCTCTCTTCTTGTTCACCGCCCGATGGCGGCTTCAGTTATCGGTTTCGGGAAAAAATCTTCAATCAAAGTCGAAGATTTCGCCCAGGAAGCCCTTTTTCTTGCGCTTGTATTCATATCCATGCCCGCCGTGCCCGAAGCGGGCATCGTGGGCGGGCGGCGGCGGCGTGTGCATCGGCGCCCGCGCAGCCGGCTGGGCAAGCGCTGCGCCGGCCTGGCTGGCAGCGGAACGCTCGATCAGCTTGTCCAGCTCGCCGCGGTCCAGCCACACGCCCCGGCATTGCGGGCAGTAATCGATCTCGATGCCCTGACGTTCCGAAATCAGCAGGTTGTGAGATGTACAGACGGGACATTTCATCAGGCTTCTCCTTCTTCCAGTGTTGGCAACGATGCCCGGCACGGCGACAACTCCCAACCGCACCTGACAAGGCGCTACTTTAGGCCAAACCGGAATGAATGAAAATTCGAATATTTTGAGATAATTCTTCGGGAAAACCGAAGTATCGACAACACCCCGGAACCAGGACGCATCCCATGGCCAGTCTAAACTACAAGCATCTCCACTACTTCTGGACCGTCGCCAAGACCGGCGGTGTAGCGCGCGCCAGCGAGCGCCTGCACCTGACGGCGCAGACCATCAGCGGCCAGATCGGCCTGTTCGAGCAATCGCTGGGCTACAAGCTCTTCAAGCGGGTCGGACGGCGGCTGGAACTCAATGACGAAGGCCGCATGGTGTTCGATTACGCCGAACGCATCTTCAGCCTGGGCGAGGAGCTGGAAGAAGCGCTGCGCCTGCGCCCCGGTGGACGCACCCTGCAATTGCGCGTGGGCGTGGCCGATGCAGTCCCCAAGGCGATCGCCTACCTGCTGCTGGAAAGTGCGCTGGCGATGCAGGATCCGATCCGCATCATCTGCCGCGAAGGCAAGCTCGACGTCCTGCTGGCCGACCTGGCCATCCACAAGCTGGACATCATCATCGCCGACAGTCCCATGCCGCCCAATGTGGACGTGCGCGGCTACCATCACCTGCTGGGCGAATGCGATACCAGCTTCTTCGCCACACCCGAGCTGGCGCGGCGCTACCGCAAGGGCTTTCCGCGCAGCCTGGAGGGTGCGCCCTTCCTGATGCCGGGCGAAGATGCAGCGGTACGGCCACGCCTGCTGCGCTGGTTCGAAAAGGAAGGCATACGCCCCCAGATCACGGGTGAATTTGACGATGGCGCCCTGCTGCTGGCCTTCGGCGACGCTGGTGCGGGCATCTTCGCCGCCCCCACGGCCATCGCCGGGCAGATCCGCAAGCAGTACGGACTGCTGGAAATCGGCAAGACCGAGGCCATCCGCGAACAGTTCTATGCGATCTCGGTCGAGCGCAGGCTGAGCCATCCCGCCGTGCTGGCGATCCAGTCAGCCGCACGCGGCAACCTGATCGTGGGCAGCACCCCGCCTCGCCCCACCGGCAGGCGCAAGAATGATCCATGATGCCGCCCGGTATCACGGACGATACGACGACGGACAGAGAGCAAAATATATGCACCATAGTGCATATCAAAACCCTCCCGCTTGCCGAGCTAAAGTTCAGGCTGGCGATGTCGTAAATGACGGGAAATGCAGTGTTCGGAATGGGAGAAAAAGCGCGGGGACAAAAGAAAAACCCCACGTCCCTTGCGAGCCGTGGGGTAAATCCCATTCTCGGGGGGGAGAATGGAGGGGGAACTTCAATATAGGGAAATAGCCCAGCCGTCGCAGCCGTTTTTACAAATCGTTACACCCTCTTCATATGCTGCATCAGCGAACATATTTGGTGCAAGAAACTACATATTAGACCAATGCGACATGAATTCAATATATCAAACACTTGCCGCAAGTAAAGCCCGCAAGGCCAGAAAGGCGGCAGAGCCGCGTTCCCGCCGACTGACCAGGTAAGTGGTGACGCGACCATCGCGGCCCAGCGAATGCGTGGCAAAACCGTGCGGCTCCATCTGCATGGCGATCACCGAGCGCGGCACCACGGCCACCCCGGCGCCTGCCGCCACGCAGGCCAGAATGGCGTGATAGGACGCCAGTTCCAGCGTGCGCACCGGTGCCAGGTCACGGCTGCGGCCATGGCTGGCGAACCAGGTTTCGGCATGGCGGCGGTAGGCGCAGCCTTGCTCGAAGACGATGAGGGTATCGAGCATCACATCCTCTGGCGAGCGCACCCGCCGATGGCTGCGCGGCGTCACCAGCAGCAGTTCTTCCTTGTAGAGCGGGGTGGCCGAGAAGGCCGGATCATCGATGGGCCCGGCCACCAGCGCGGCATCGAGCTTGCAGGCGCGCACCCCGGCGATGAGCACGTCGGTCGGACCGGTGGAGAGCTCCAGCCGCACCTCCGGCCAGCGCTGGTGAAACTCGGCCAGGGGTGCCGGCAGGCGGCTGGCCGCCGTGCTTTCCATGGAACCGATGCGCAGGCGTCCGCGCGGATTCTGGGGCGCTACCACCTCGCGCGCCTCCTGCACCAGGTCCAGGATGCGTTCGGCGTAGTCCAGCAATGCTTCCCCGGCCGCCGTGAGCACCAGGCGGCGGCGGTCCCGCACGAACAGCGGCATCCCGACGGACTCTTCCAGCTGCTTGATGCGCGTGGTGACATTGGATTGCACGCGATTGAGCCGCTCGGCGGCACGGGTCACGCCGCCCTCGGCGACGACGGTGCGAAAGATTTCCAGTTCGGCCAGTTCCATGGGATGCTCCGGGCGAGGTTCTCGATGGATGTTCTTGAATCAAGATGAAGTCATCCCGATTATTCATTTTTTGGAATGACCGAAAGACGATAGCATAGACCCCTGTTCACCTCCATGTCTTTGCACCTGCCCATGACCCAGCCCGCCGCCACCCGCCCCGCCACCTCCCTCCATGCGCTGGCCTGGAAAGTCTGCCTGTCCGGCATGGTGGCGCTATCGGTGGCGATGGGCATCGGCCGCTTCGCCTTCACGCCCCTGCTGCCGATGATGCTGCATGAGGGCAGTCTTTCGCTGCAGATGGGCGGCTGGCTGGCCACGGCCAACTATCTTGGCTACTTCGCCGGTGCCATGCTGTGTGCCTTCCATCGCAGCAAGCGCGGCGTGGCCATGCTGCGTGCCGGTCTGGTGGTGACCATCCTGCTCACGCTGGGCATGGGTGTGCTGCATCAGGACTGGGCCTGGCTGTGGATGCGTTTTCTCTCGGGCGTGGCCAGCGCCTATGTGTTCGTCTACACCGCCGGCTGGTGCCTGCAACAGCTCACGCAACTGGGCCGCCCCGAACTGGGCGGCGTGATCTTCTGCGGCCCCGGCCTGGGCATTGCACTGACCGGCCTGCTCTCGGGCCCGATGATCGCTGCCGGCTGGCTGGCCGCCGGTGGCTGGATCGCCTTCGGCGTAATCGCGCTGGGTCTCACGGCACTGGTGTGGAAGGCCTTCAGCTTCGATGCCGGGCATGGTCTCAATGTGCATCCCCATGACGGCCCTGCGGCCCATGCGTCGGCACCCGAATCGCCCAGCCAGAAGCGTGAAGTGCTGATCCAGGTGATTGCCTACGGCATCGCCGGATTCGGCTACATCATCACCGCGACCTTCCTGCCGGTGATCGCGCGCCAGGCGCTGCCGGGCTCGGCGTGGCCGGATTACTTCTGGCCCATCTTCGGGCTGTCGGTCGCCGCCGGGGCCTTCAGCGCCACCCGGCTATCGGTGCAGGGTGACCAGCGCCTGCTGCTGACCGGAGCCTACCTGATGCAGGCCGCAGGGGTACTGGTCTCCATCCTCTTCCCCAGCGCACCCGGCTTTGCGCTGAGCTGCCTGCTGCTGGGCCTGCCCTTCACGGCCATCACGCTGTTTGGCATGCGCGAGGCACGCCGCCTGCGCCGCGAGCAGGCCAGCAGCCTGATGGCCCTGATGACCGCCGCCTATGGCATCGGCCAGATCGCAGGTCCGCCGCTGGCTACGGCCCTGGTGCACGGCAGCGGCTCCTTCACGCCCTCGCTGTGCGTGGCGGCGCTGACCCTGCTGATCGGCGCCGGACTCTACTATCGCCTGACGATCACGCATCGGCTGCCGCGCTGATCTTCCTGTACCGCCAGGCAAAAACGCCCGCGACATCTTCTGTCGCGGGCGTTGTCGCTGGTAACGCAAGCGCTGGCGACGGCGTGGCGATCAGCGGAACGCCGGCTCCGCAAAACTGCGCAGCTTGCGGCTATGCAGCTGTTCGATGCCGTTGTTGCGCAAGAGCTCCAGTGCCCGTATGCCGATCTGCAAGTGCTGCGCCACCCGCTGCTCGTAGAAGGTATTGGCCATGCCGGGCAACTTGATTTCGCCATGCAGCGGCTTGTCGGAGACGCACAGCAGCGTGCCATAGGGCACCCGGAAGCGGAAGCCGTTGGCCGCCACCGTGGCGCTTTCCATGTCCAGCGCGATGGCGCGGCTCTGCGAGAAGCGCAGCAGCGGCATGCGATGGTCGCGCAGCTCCCAGTTGCGGTCATCGACCGAAGCCACCGTCCCGGTGCGCATGATGCGCTTCAACTCATAGCCATCCAGCCGCGTGATGCTGGCCACCGCATCCTGCAAGGCCAGCTGCACTTCGGCCAAGGCGGGGATGGGCACCCACAGCGGCAGGTCATCATCGAGCACGTGATCATCGCGCACATAGGCATGGGCCAGCACGTAATCGCCCATGCGCTGCGAAGCCGACAGTCCGGCGCAGTGACCCAGCATCAGCCAGCCATGCGGACGCAGCACCGCCACGTGGTCGGTAACCGTCTTGGCATTGGACGGACCCACGCCGATGTTGACCAGGGTGATGCCGCTGCCATCGGCGCGCTGCAGGTGATAGGCCGGCATCTGCGGCTGCCGTGCCGGTGCCACCCCGGAAACTGGCCTGGTCACTGTACCGGTCTGGTTGGCACTCCAGGTGGTGACATTACCGGGCTCGACGAAGGCAGTGTACTGGCGGCGATAGGCCAGCTCGTCCGGATCGTCGGTCGGCTCCATCAGGCGTCGGCCCAGGCGCACGAATTCATCGACATAGAAGGCATAGTTGGTGAAGAGCACGTAGCGCTGGAACTGATCTGGCGAGGTCGCCGTATAGTGGCGCAGGCGATGCAGCGAGTAATCGATGCGCGGACCGGTGAACAGCGCCAGCGGATGCGGTCCTTCGCGCCAGGCGCCGTTGTCCACTTCATAGGTGCCATTGGCGATGCGGTCATCCATGGTTGCCAGATCGGGCAGATCGAACCAGTCGGGCAGCGTGCGCAGATGTTCCGGATCGAGACTGCCCTCCACGTGGATCCCCTCGGGGAAGGCAAAGTGCACCGGGATCGGCAGCTCGCTTACGCCCACTTCCAGCGGTACGTCATGGTTCTGCAGCACCAGCTTGAACTGCGCGAGCAGGTACTGATGAAACAGCTGGGGGCGCGTGAGCGTGGTCTCGTAACAGCCGGGGCCGGCCACGAAACCGAAGGACTGGCGGGTATCGGTGTGGGTGGATTTCTCGGTGGTGATGCGCACGAAGGGATAACAGGCACGGACCCGCTGCGGCATTGCCTGGCCGCTGGAAAACTGGCGGAAGGCATCGCGCAGGATGGCCGTGTTGTGCTCGTAGATCGCCAGCACGCGCGCATAGGCGGCTTCGGGGTTGGTGAATTTTTCTGTGGCAAACATCATGATTCTCCATCATTGCCGCGCGCCGCAACGGTCTGAAAGCCAATGCGCGGCAGCGGCGCGGCCGGTTGGACCGGTCATTCATCGAAATGGGTTCTGCTTGTGCGCAGCACCATCTTACCTGAGAGCGCAGGATTCCATGCGGCCTTCCCATCCCGGGATCAGGCAGGACAATGTCGCGCTTGTCCGGCTTTGCCGCTCGCGGATTCGGTGATATCGTCCAGCTTCTTCCGCGCGATTTACTTATTTTTTCCTCTGCACTGGCCGCCCCTCGCGCCTGCTTCCCGCGCCGCCCCGGCAGGGGTGTCAGCGCGCCGTCAGTTGCGAGTCGATTTTCTTCCTTCGCTTGCTGTCAAGTCATAAAAACGCACCAAATGTGCGTAAAACACTGCCGCAAAGCCGCTAGCCATGCGGCCTTCTCATCCGATAAAAAAACCTTTGATTGCCACGCGAGCTGGTGCTATCGTGTCGGCGCTTTTGCGGGGATGACATCGCGCGGCAAGACGTGAGACATCTTTGCAGGGCATCCCATAAAACTAATAAAAAAATAATTCAACTACTCGTTCAGAGGCACACATGTTCATCAAAAAAATCTTCCAGCAAATGCTGGTCCTGCTCTGCCTGGCCGCAGCCGCTGCCGCGCAAGCACAACAACTCCCCAACGTCGTCATCCTGGCCACCGGCGGCACCATCGCCGGCACTGGCGCCACCAGCACCACTACCGTCGGCTACACCGCAGCCAAGGTCGGCGTGGATGCGCTCATCGCCGCCGTTCCCGAGCTGAAGAAGGTCGCCAACGTGCGCGGCGAGCAGGTCATGCAGATCGCCAGCGAGAACATGAACAACGACGCCTGGCTCAAGCTGGCCAAGCGCGTCAACACCCTGCTGGCGCAGAGTGACGTGGACGGCATCGTCATCACCCACGGCACCGACACCATCGAAGAGACCGCCTACTTCCTGGACCTGGTGGTCAAGAGCCGTAAGCCGGTGGTGATCGTGGGTGCGATGCGTCCCTCCACCGCCATCAGCGCTGACGGCCCGATCAACCTGTACAACGCCGTGCTGCTGGCCGGCTCCAAGGAAGCCGTCGGCAAGGGCGTGCTGGTGACCCTGAACGACCAGATCAACGCTGGCCGTGAAGTGACCAAGACCAACACCTCCACCACGGACACCTTCAAGACGCCGGAACTGGGCTTCCTGGGCTACATCCAGGGCAGCAAGCCTTACTTCTATCGCCAGTCCACCCGCAAGAACACGGTCGACACGCCCTTCGACATCATGAACCTGGACAAGCTGCCGCAAGTGGACATCGTCTACGGCTACGCCAACATGAATCCGATCGCGCTCAACGCCTTCGTGGCCGCTGGCGCACAGGGCATCATCCACGCCGGCGTGGGTGACGGCAGCCTGAACAACACCGTGGTGCCGTCGCTGACCGAAGCCCGCAAGAAGGGCGTGGTGATCGTACGTTCCAGCCGCGTCGGCCAGGGCATCGTGGCGCGCAACGGCGAAGCCGACGACGACAAGCTGGACTTCGTGGTCTCCGACACGCTCAACCCGCAGAAGGCGCGCATCCTGCTGATGCTGGCCCTGACCAAGACCACCGACACCAAGGAAATCCAGAAGATGTTCTGGGAATACTGATCGGCGCGGACGGGCAGATCCTGCCCGCCGCAATGCGTATCCCTGTATCCCTTCAAGCCCGCTGCTCCTGCAGCGGGCTTTTTCATGGGCGGAACCAAGCCGGTTCGCACCGACTCTGTAGAGTTCGCCCCTCCCCGCGAGCGCCTCACAGGAGAACACCGCATGCCCAGCCGCCGTCATTTCCTCGCCGCCGCCAGTGCCGCCTCGGCGCTGGCCGCCCTCGGCCTCTCACCGCGCGCGCTGGCGGCGCAGGGCTTGCGCCTGGGTCGCGCGCAGCCGTTTTCCTTCGACACGCTCATCGCCCGCGCACGCGACATGGCCCGCACCCCCTATCAGGCCCCGCCCGCCGCACCGGCTGCGGTGCTGGACCGCATTGACTACGAGGCGCATGGCCAGATCCGTTTCAAGACCGCAGATGCGCTCTTCGCCCAGGGGCCCGGCGCGTTTCCGGTGACCTTCTTCCATCTCGGCAAGTTCTTCCGTGTACCGGTACGGATGTTCATCCTTGCTGGTCAGGGCGATGGCACTGTACCGGTCCAGTCCCGTGAAGTGTCTTACCGCGATGACTACTTCGACATGCCCGCCGACAGCCCCGCCCACCAGTTGCCGCCCGACAGCGGCTTTGCCGGTTTCCGTTTCCAGGAGAGTCGCCTGGCCGACCAGCAGCTCAAGGACTGGCGCAGCAATGACTGGGTGGCCTTCCTCGGCGCCTCTTATTTCCGTGCCATCGGGGATCTGTACCAGTACGGTCTGTCGGCGCGCGGCATCGCCATCGATGTGGCCCAGGCCGACCGGCCCGAGCAATTTCCCGACTTCACGCAATTCTTCTTTGAGCCCGGCACCGCCGGCAGTGATACGGTGGTGGTGTACGCCCTGCTCGATGGCCCCAGCATCACCGGCGCCTATCGCTTCGCCATGCAGCGCAAGCAGGGCGGCGGCGTGAACATGGAGATCGACAAGTCCCTGTTCCTGCGCCGCGACGTAGCGCGACTGGGCCTGGCACCGGCCACCTCGATGTACTGGTTTTCGGAGACCGTGAAGGGTACCGGCGCGGACTGGCGGCCGGAGGTGCATGACTCGGACGGACTGGCGATCTGGAATGGCGCGGGCGAACACCTGTGGCGACCGCTCAACAATCCGCCGCGCACGGTGTCATCGGCCTTCAGCGACCGGCACCTGCGCGGCTTCGGCCTGCTGCAGCGGGACCGCGACTTTGATCATTACCTCGACGGCGTGCACTACGAACGCCGCCCCAGCCTGTGGGTGGAACCCCTGGGCGACTGGGGCGAGGGCGAAGTCCAGTTGATCGAGCTGCGCACCGATGACGAAATCCACGACAACATCGTCGCCATGTGGGTGCCCAAGGCGCCAGCGCGGGCGGGCGATGCGTATCGCCTGCGCTATCGTCTCTACTGGCAGCACGACGAACCCTTCCCGACCCCGCTGGCGCGCTGCGTAGCCACGCGCCTGGGGCGCGGCGGCCAGCCGGGCCAACCGCGCCCGCCGCAGGTACGCAAGTTCATGGTCGAGTTCAAGGGCCCGCCGCTGGCTGCCCTGCCCTTTGGGGTGAAGCCGGAAGCGGTCATCACGGCCTCGCGCGGCAGCATTTCCTATGTCTATACCGAAGCCCTGCCCAATGGCGTGCCCGGCCACTGGCGCGCGCAGTTCGATCTTGCGGCCAGCGGCGAGGAGCCGGTCGAACTGCGCCTGTTCCTGCGCCATCAGGGCCAGGCGCTGAGTGAAACCTGGTTGTTCCAATACCATCCGTTTGCCGCACGGGAAGTCTATTGAAGTGCGGCGGAAAAGATTTTTTGCGGGGTGAGGAAAAAATGTTTGTACTTTTTTGAAAAGCTCCTTATAATCTCGTTCTTTCGCGGCTGTAGCTCAGCTGGATAGAGTACTTGGCTACGAACCAAGGGGTCGTGGGTTCGATTCCTGCCAGCCGCACCATATGTAGTAAAAAAAGGGTCCATCGCAAGATGGGCCCTTTTTTGTTTTCTGCTGTCGGAAACGGAGCGAGCAACGCAGACCGGCTCCGCAGCTCATCCACGAAACACGCAGCCGCTACGGCGGCGCCCCGGCCCCGCCACCAGCACGAACAGCAAGGGCACGAACAGCACCGCCAGCAGCGTGGCGCTGATCATGCCGCCGAAGACGCCCGTGCCGATGGCACGCTGCGTCTCGGCGCTGGCGCCGGAGGCCAACATCAGCGGTACCACGCCCAGGGCAAAGGCCAGCGAGGTCATGAGGATGGGACGCAGCCGTAGCACCGCCGCCTTGATCGCCGCCTCCACCAGGCCGGCGCCTTCGACATGCAGCTGGCGCGCGAACTCGACGATCAGGATGGCATTCTTCGCCGATAGCCCGATGACGGTAATCATGCCGACCTTGAAGAAGACGTCATCGGGCATCTCCCGCAACATCACGGCAGCCACCGCGCCGACCAGGCCCAGCGGCACCGCCAGCATGACCGACAGGGGAATGCGCCAGCTCTCATACAAGGCCGCCAGCACCAGAAACACCACCAGCATCGACAAGGCCATGAGCATCGGCGCCTGCGCCGCCGACAGGCGTTCCTGCAACGACTGCCCGGTCCATGCCACGGCAAAGCCGGGCGGCAACTGGCGGGCCAGATGCTCCATCTCGGCCATGGCATCGCCACTGGCCACGCCCGCTGCGGCACTGCCGGAAATGCGCACCGCCGGGAAGCCCTGGTAGCGCTGCAATTGCGTAGGCACCACCTGCCAGGACGCCTGCACCAGCTCGGACAGCGGCACCATGCCGCCGCTCTGGTTGCGCACATGCAGCTTCATCACGTCCTCGATCTGCATACGGGAACGGGCCTGGGCCTGGATGATGACCTGCTGCATGCGACCGTCATTGGGGAAATCATTTACATAAAGAGAACCCACCGCCGCCGAGAGCGTATCGCTGATGCTGGCGAACGACACCCCGAGTGCGGCCGCCTTCTGGCGATCCACCTCAAGATGCAGGCTGGCGCCCGAAGGCAGGCCATCCGAATAGACGCCGGTGAGCTTGTCGCTGTTTGCAGCCAGCGCCAGCAGTTGCGCCTCGGCCGCCTTGAGCGCGGCATATCCCTGATTGGCACGATCCTGCAGACGCATGGCAAAGCCGGAAGAATTGCCCAGTTCCTCGATGGCCGGTGGCAGCAGGCTCATCACCATGCCGTCCACGCCCTTCTCCATGGCCGCCTGCGCATGCTGGGCCTCGATCGCTGCGGTGGAACCCTTGCGCTCCTTCCAGTCCTTCAGTTCGGTGAAGGCCATCGCCGCATTGGGACCGGAACCGGAGAAACCGAAACCCAGCACTGACAGGTTGGCACCGATATCCTGGCGCGTTTTCAGATAGCGTTCGAACTGATCCACCGCGCGCGCGGTGCGCTCGGTGGTGGCATCGGCCGGCAGTTGGAAGCTGGTCATGAAATAGCCCTGATCTTCCTCCGGCAGGAAAGCCGAGGGCAGCGCCCGCAAACCCAGCACCAGCAACAGCGACAGCGCCCCATAGAGCAGCATCATGCGCAGCCCGCGCGCGATCACGCGGCCCAGCAGCGATTCGTAGCGGCGCGTCAGGCGTGCAAAGGCACGGTTGAAGGCTCCGAAGAAGCCGCGCTTGTCGTGATGGCCGGGATGACGGTATAGCGCACGTTCTGCAGGAACAGGTACATCACCAGGAACACCAGCACCATGGCCTCGATCAGGGTCTGCACCACTTTCTGGATCGAGATCTTGACGAAGGGGGCCGTGTTGTAAGGCAACGAAAACTGCATGCCCTGCGGCAGGCCGGGACGCAGTTCTTCCATGCGCGCCTGGATCGCCGCGGCCGTTCGTACCGCGTTGGCACCGGGCGAGAGCTGTACGGCGGCCACGCCCGCAGGCTTGCCGTCTTCACGGTTGGAGAAGGCATAGGATTGCGCACCCAGTTCGACCCGGGCTACATCGCCCAGCAGTACGCGCGAACCATCAGGCTTGGCCTTGAGTACGATGGCAGCGAACTGGTCCGGTGACTGCAACTGTCCTTGTACTGTCAGGGGAACGGCGATCTGCTGGCCCGGTACAGTTGGCGTATCACCCAGGCGTCCGGGAGCGATCTGTGCGTTCTGCTGGCTGATCGCTGTACTGATATCTGTTACGGTCAAGCCGAAGGCATTGAGCTTGAAGGGATCAATCCAGATGCGCATGGCCTGTTCGGCACCGAACAGTTGCACGCGGCCTACGCCATCCACGCGGCGCAGTTCTTCGACGATGTTGCGGGCCAGATAATCGTTGAGACGAATTTCATCATAGCGGCCATCCGTCGAGGTCAGGCTGACCATGAGCAGAAAGCCCGAGGCCGCCGACTCCACGCTCACGCCGTTCTGCCGCACCGCCTGTGGCAGGCGGGCTTCGATGGCCTTGAGCTTGTTCTGTACGTCGACCTGGGCCAGTTCCGGATCGGTACCCGGCTTGAAGGTCACGGTGATCTGGGCACTGCCCGAGGTGTCGGCCGAGGATTCGAAATAGAGCAGGTTCTTCACGCCCGAGAGCTCGCGCTCGATCAGGCTGATGACGCCATCGTTCATGGTCTGCGGCGTAGCCCCCGGGTAGGTGGCGCTGATCGTCACGCTCGGTGGGGCCACCGAGGGATAGCGGGCAATGGGCAGGCGGCTCATGGCAATCACGCCGAAGAGCACGATGAACAGCGCGACCACCCAGGCAAAGACGGGGCGGTCGATAAAGAAGCGAGGCATGCAGAAACTCCATCGGGGATACACGCGAGACACGTCGGTGGCTGGCACAGCCCGCGTTTTTTGCCGCACGGGCTGCCCGACAGTACAATCGCGAGCGAAGGCGGAGTCTGGGCCATGCGCGTGAGGTTTGCGCGGTACAACGATGGAGTTTTGATGGAGAAGGCAAGCATGACGGCAATCCCCGCGAAAGCCGGCGAGGCCGCACCGGCCAGCGGTGCACTGGTGCTCATTGCCGAGGACGCGCCCGAGATCGCCGAGATCCTGGCGGCCTACCTGGCCCGCAGCGGCATGCGCAGCGTGCATGCCGCCGATGGCGCGCGGGCGCTGGAGCTGCATCTTTCGCTCAAGCCGGACCTGGTGCTGCTGGATATCCAGATGCCGCAGGTCAACGGCTGGCAGGTGCTGGCGCAGATCCGGCAGCGCGACAACACGCCGGTCATCCTGCTCACCGCGCTCGACCAGGACGTGGACAAGCTCACGGGCCTGCGTATCGGCGCCGATGATTACGTGGTCAAGCCCTTCAATCCGGCCGAGGTGGTGGCGCGCGTGGAAGCGGTGCTGCGACGCAGCCTGCCGCGCGAGGAAAGGGAAGACCGGCGCATCCTGCGGGTGCCTCCGTTCGTGATCGACTTCGAACAGCACGAGGTGGTGGCCGAGATCGATGGCGTGCGCCACACGCTGGTGCTGACGCTGACCGAATTCAAGCTGCTGGCGCAACTGGCGCGCGCGCCGCGCCGCGTGTTCAGCCGCGCTGAACTGCTGGCCACCTGCCTGCCCGAGGGCGATACCCTGGAACGCACCGTGGACAGCCATGTCAGCAAGTTGCGCAAGAAACTGGAAGACCTGAACATAGGCGGCATTCCGGTGAGCATTCGCGGGGTCGGCTACCGCTTCCAGCAGGGCAGTTGAGTGACATCGCAACGAGGCCAGCCATGAAACCCGGCATCGATCTCCTGACGCTCTGGCGCGGCAAGGGCCTGGCGCGCCAGATCATCAGCTCCATCGCCATCCTGGCGCTGAGCATCATGCTCATGGTGCTGCTGGGCTCCTACGCCTTCTATTCGACTCTGTTCATCTTCCTGCCCACGGCGGCTTCGGCGCCGGATAGCTGGCTGCCCTCGCCGGTCGAATGGGGCTGGATCGTGGCGACCACGCTCATCGGCGTGGCCATCGCGGTGTGGGTAGCGATGCGCCTGTCGCGCCGTATCCTCACGCCCCTGAACTCGGTGGCCACCAGTCTGCGCCGGGTGGCGCAGGGCGACCTGGCCGCGCGCGCGGCGGCGGACCGGCAACCGCTGGATGAAGCCTCGCAACTCATCAGCGACTTCAATGCCATGGCCGAACGCCTGGAGCGGGTACAGCAGGAACGCATCTTCTGGAACGCCGCCATCGCGCACGAGCTGCGCACCCCGGTGACGATTCTGCGCGGTCGTCTGCAGGGCCTGGCCGATGGCGTGTTCCAGCCCGATCCGGCACTCTTTGCCAGCCTGCTGGTGCAGGTGGAAGGACTGGGCCGGCTCATCGAGGACCTGCGCATCGTCGGTCTGGCCGAGAACGGTCACCTGCGCATCCAGTTGCAGCAGAGCGATCTGCGCCAGGAAATCATGACGGTACTCAAGGCCTGCGAGTCGGCACTGCAAGAAAAGGGCTTCACCCTCACCCTCGACCTCCGTGCGCACGCCTCGCTCTGCGACCCGGTGCGCATTCGCCAGGCGCTGCTGGCGTTGCTGGAAAACGCCCTGCAACATGCCACCCCTGGTCCCCTGCGCATCACCACCTCGGATCTGGATGGCCAGCACTGCCTGCAGGTGGAAGACAGCGGGCCGGGGCTGGCAGCCGCCGATGCGCAGCGCATCTTCGATGCCTTCCAGCGCGGGCCGCGCGAGGACCAGGTCGCCGCCAAAGGCAGCGGGCTGGGACTGGCGGTGGTCCGCGCCATTGCCAGCGCACATGGCGGCACGGCCGATTGCATGGCCTCCTCCCTGGGCGGTGCCTGCTTCCGGTTGCGCTGGCCGAGATGAAACGAGCGGTCGCGGAAAATCGCCAGAAGCTTCATCCTCGCGCAGACCGGGCGCCTGACCTGCCCGCATTGTCGGCACCCGCCTGAACGCTGCTTCATATCGCCCTCCAGCCCCCTCCCGGTGGGCACGGGCGCGGCCCCGCTAGTACGTCGCCAGCGCGCCTGGGACCGCCCTGGTCTTGAACGCCCCGACCAGTTCGCTGAGCTTGTGCGCCTGTCCCTGCATCGACTCGGCGGCGGCCGATGCCTGCTCCACCAGGGCGGCATTCTGCTGGGTCACGTCATCCATCTGGCTGATCGCCTGCTGCACCTGCTCCACGCCGGCAGACTGCTCCTGGCTGGCCGAACTGATGTCGGCAATGATCTCGTTGACCCGCTGCACGCTGCTGACCACTTCGTCCATGGTGCTGCCGGCCTGGTTGACCAGGGTGCTGCCTGCATCGACCTTGCTGACCGAGTCGTCGATGAGTTCCTTGATTTCCTTGGCGGCCGCCGCCGAGCGTTGCGCCAGGCTGCGCACCTCGCTGGCCACCACCGCAAAGCCGCGCCCCTGCTCGCCGGCACGGGCCGCTTCGACGGCCGCGTTCAGGGCCAGGATGTTGGTCTGGAAGGCGATGCCATCGATCACGCCGATGATGTCGACGATCTTCCTCGACGAGGCATTGATGGCCCCCATCGTCTCCACCACCTGGGAAACCACGACCCCGCCGCGCTGTGCCACCGCTGAGGCGGCGCTGGCCAGTTCACTGGCCAGCCGGGCGTTGCCGGCGTTTTGCTTGACGGTCGAGGTGATCTCTTCCATCGAGGAGGCGGTCTCTTCCAGCGAACTGGCTTGCTGCTCGGTGCGGGTGGACAGGTCCAGCGTGCCGGCAGCGATCTCGGTGGCCGAATTGTCGATGCGGTAGGCGCCGTCGCGCACATCGGTGACGATGGTCTGCAGGCCGGCCTGCATGCTGCGCAGCGCGTCCAGCAATTCGCCGGTCTCGCCCCGGATGTTGTCCTGGATCTCGGCGGTCAGGTCGCCCTGCGCCACCTGACGCGCCACCATGGCGGCATGCGCCAGCGGATCCCGGATGGCCTTGTAGACCAGCATGAGCGTACAGGCCAGCACCACCAGCGCCACGCCGATGAGGGTGTAGAAGATCATGGCCATCCTTGCCGAATGGGCTTGGGCCTGCTCGACCTGCGCCAGGGTGCGTGCATCGAGCATGGCAAAGAACTGGTCGACCGGGCGCATGATCCTGGCCTTGTTGACGTGATAGGCATGGTCGTGCATGAGCTGGCGCGCCTGTGCCAGGTCGGGTTCAGCGCGCCTGGTGAAGTTGCCCTGTGCATCTTCGTAGAGGCCCTTGACCATGTTCATGGCCACGGTCTCGGTCTTGACCAGGGCGTCCGAATTGGCCTTGGCCTCGGCCAGCTTTGCCAGCTCGGCCTCGGAGAAGCCGGCCTGGCGCATCAGGTCCAGCAAGGCCACGCTACGGCTACTGTCGGGGCGCGGCGGCTTGCCGTCGGCCGCCACGAAATCCCAATAGATGCGGCCATAGTGTTCGGGACGGGGCCGGGTGCCGTTGCGAATGGCCAGGATCGCTTCGTATTGCTTTTCGTAGGAGGGATCGCCAGTGACGACATAGGTCCGCGCCAGGCGGGTCAGATCGTCCGAACTCTGGCGCAGCTCGGTGGCCAGCTGGAAGGATGCGTAGCGGCTTTCATTGGCCGCATTGAGCTTGGCGTCACTGCGCTCCAGCGCCATGGCCACGAGCGCGATGGCCAGCATGAGGGCACTGATGACGGCGGTGAGCAGGATGAAGATCTGGCGGATGGTGAAGCGCCCTATGAGAGAAATGTACATGAAAGCTCCGTAGAAAAGTGTGAGCGCAATCGGAACGGGGCAGCCACCAGCGTTCCGAATTGATCTTGCCGAGATTTATTGCATATTTACCTAAATCAATTAATTTGATGAACAATTACAATAAAATGCCTAAATCGGTTTTTTAAATATATTTGGCGACTCAGAGAAATTCAATGATGAGCTCGGTGTTTTTTGCCTGAAAAGAACAAGGATTTTCCTGATTGACGCCGCTGCCACGGGACGCCACAAAGCCGGGCGGGCGGCCTGCCAGAGAAGGCGCGGAGGGGAATAGTGGAAGGAAGCTGTGCTGGCGCATGGTTCAAGTGCACAGGGATGTGTATATTTTGATCTCGTACCTGCGCAGGCAGGCAAAACCACGACAAGAACACCACAAGAACACGGGGCGCTACCGGTCCAGCCGGACCAAGGGGGATGAGATGTGGAGAAACATCGTGAGGAGGGCGGCCTTGCTCGTCTTCCTGCTGCCGCGGACGATTGCGCCCGCTGGCGCCGAAGAGCTCAGGCCGGTGACGCTGGGATTGAGTGCATGGCTGACGCAACCCATTGTGCAGAGTGCCTGGCATGGGGCTGAGCTGGCCATCGAGGATGCCAATGCCTTGGCGGCCAGGAAGAAATCTTCCTATCGTTTCCGCCTGCTGGCCCAGGATGATCAGGGGACCGCCAATTTCGGGGTCAACGTTGCCCGTTACTTCATCAAGGAAAAAGTCGCCGGCGTCATCGGCCCATGGAGCAGCGATGCGGCCATGGCTGCGGCCGAACTCTACGAGGCGGCCCGCGTCCCGCAGATCGGCTTTACGGCCGGCACCAGCCAGTGGACCAGCCAGGGCCACCGCATGCCGTTCCGGGTGGTCGGCGGTACCGCCGACGTGGGCGCGACGATGGCCGAGGTGGTGGTCAACACGCTGAAAGGGAAACGGATCTTCGTGATCCACAACGACTCGGCCTACAGCAATGCACTTACCGATGAACTGACGACCCGCCTGGTCAACCATCCTGCACTGACGACCACCCGCTATCTGGTCGGGCGCCGCAGCACCGACTTCAACGCCGCCATCAAGGCCGCCAGCCAGTTTCAGGCCGATGTGATCGTGTTCCTGGCACTGTTTCCGCAGGCGTCGGCTTTTGTGGAGGAGGTCCGGCGCGCCGGGCTGCAGGCCCGGATGCTGCTGGTGGGCGGCGCATCCACGCTGTCATTCGGCCAGGCCGCCCTGCCACAGGCGTATGTATTGGAATATGAACTGGCGCCCGAACATTGCCCGCGCTGGAAACGCTTTACCCAGGCGTATGTGAATCGGTTCAGGGAGGCGCCCAGTCCCTACTCCTACTATGCCTATGACGCCGCCAGCATGCTGGCCGCAGCCATCCTGCAGAACAACTCGACCGATGGCGAACGGATCGCCGCCAGCTTGCGCGGCATGCGCCATGCGGGCCTGAGCGGGCCGATCAGTTTTACGGCCAGCGGCGCCAAGGCGGCGCCGCGCTTCAGGCTGTATCGGTATGAGTATCAGAACAAGGGACAGTGGCACCAGGTGAGCGTATTTCCACACCGGGCGGGGCTCAACGAGAAATGTCAGTGAGCGGGACCTGCAAAGTAAAAGGCCCGCTCCCAAGGGGAGCGAGCCTGTCGACTGTCGGGTGCCAGAAAACGAGGGCCGTTCAGAACGGGATATCGTCATCCATATCCGAGAAGTTCGCTGCCGGGCGCTGGGCCGGCTGCTGGCGCGGTGCGCCGCCAGCTGCTGCACCACCGCCGGCGCTCTGGCGCGGCGCACCGCCGCCGTAGCTGCCACCACCGCCGCCACCGCCATAACCACCTTCATCCATGCCGCCACCGCCGCCGCCGGCACCCTGACGGCCGCCCAGCATCTGCATGGTGTCCGCGATGATTTCGGTGGTATAGCGCTCCACGCCTTCCTTGTCCTGCCACTTGCGGGTCTGCAGGCGGCCTTCGACGTAGATCTGCGAACCTTTCTTCAGGTACTGGCCGGCGATTTCAGCCAGCTTGCGGTAGAAGGTGATGCGGTGCCATTCGGTGAGTTCCTTCTTTTCGCCGGTGTTCTTGTCCTTCCAGCTTTCGGTCGTGGCGACGGCGATGTTGGTGACGGCTTCGCCGTTGGGCATGTAGCGCGTTTCCGGATCGCGCCCGAGATTGCCGACGATGATGACTTTGTTGACCGATGCCATTGTTTCTCCTGAATACGTTTAGGCTGTTGCACCCGCCGCCTGCGCAGCGCGGCGCGGCAGGTTTTTCATGTTAGCCGCGATTATAAGCCAGGTCAGCGTGAGGGCGGCTGAGAGAAGGAATACGGCGGAATTCCCCACATTTTGTTTGAGCCAGCCGCCCAGCGCCCCGCCGCAGGACAGTCCCAGCGCCTGCAAGGTGTTGTAGACGCCCAGCGCCGCGCCCTTGGCTGCCGGCGGCGCAATGCGCGACACCAGCGAAGGCTGGGCCGCCTCCAGAATATTGAAGGCCACGAAGAACAGGAACAGCAGCGCCACCAGCATCCACACCCGCGCCAGGGGATGCGAGAGCACCGCCCAGAAGCCCAGCTGCACCAGCAGCATCAGGCTGATGGCGCCGACGAAAACTGGCTTCATGCGGCCATATTTCTCGGCCACGATGATGGGGGGCAGCATCAGCACGAAGGAGGCCAGGACCACCGGCAGATAGATCTTCCAGTGTTCCCCCAGCGGTATGCCGGCCAGTTGCACCAGGGCCGCCGGCACCACCATGAACATGGCGACCTGGGTCAGGTGCAGCGTGAAGACGCCGAAATTGAGCCGCAGCAGTTCGGCATGGCGCAAGACCTCGGCAAGGGGAACGCGGCGCGCCTGCATCATCGGCGCGGCCGGGACCACCCAGATCACCACGGCAATGGCGATGAGCGAAAGCACGCCCGTCAGGCCGAAGATGCCGCCCATGCCGATGGACTTGTAGAGCAGCGGCGAGGCCACCATCGAGACGGCAAAGGTCACCCCGATGGAAGCGCCCACCATGGCCATGGCCTTGGTGCGATGTTCCTCCCGGGTGGAATCGGCGATGAAGGCAGTGATGGCCGCCGAAATCGCCCCCGAGCCCTGCAACGCACGGCCAATCAGCAACCACAGCACATTGTGCGCACCAGCGGCCACGAAGGACCCCAGGGCGAACAGCAGCAGGCCGATGACGATGATGCGCTTGCGTCCGTAGCGGTCGGAGGCGATGCCGTAGGGAATCTGCCCGCAGGCCTGAGCCAGGCCGTAGATGCCCAGGGCGATGCCGACCAGGGTGTCGCTGTCGCCGCCGGGCAGGCTGTGTGCGTGCACCGCAAACACCGGAAGGACCAGGAACAGGCCAAGCATGCGCAAGGAAAAAATGGAGGCAAGAGAAACGCTGGCGCGCACCTCGGCGCGCGACATGCCGGATTTTTCAGGCTGTGCGGTGGAACGGGTGTGGTGGGACATACGGTTCGTGGCTGGCGTTGGCGGCGCCCGGCTCGACATGGGAGCCGGACTGCGAGGCAAAAGCATTATGGTAACAGGATAGTCCCGCCCACCGGCAGCAGCGCAAGGCCGATTCATTCCCGGCTGGCGGGATTGATGTACTTTCATGTCCTGCATCCATCGCCGAAAACCTGCCGCTTGCGATTTCCTGCGGCATTGGCGCTACACGTCCGGGCTTGTTGCAGTGTCGCGCTTTTAATCTGCCGATCCATGCCCACATGCGTTTTCTGCCGCTGCAGCCCTGCCTGCCGGCCCTTCGCAGTCCTGTTATAGTTACATGTTGTCCCATCGCTGCTCCGCACAAGGCGTCATCGCATGCGGGGGCAGGCAACCCCTAGCTGAAGGCATCCATGGAAGAAATTCGCATTCGCGGCGCGCGCACGCACAATCTCAAGAATATCAACCTAGACCTCCCCCGCAACAAGCTCATCGTCATCACCGGTCTGTCCGGTTCGGGCAAGTCCTCGCTGGCCTTCGATACGCTGTATGCCGAGGGGCAACGCCGCTACGTGGAGTCGCTGTCAGCCTATGCGCGCCAGTTCCTGCAGCTGATGGAAAAACCCGATGTGGACATGATCGAAGGTCTGTCCCCGGCCATCTCCATCGAACAGAAGGCGACCTCGCACAACCCGCGCTCCACCGTGGGCACCGTCACCGAGATCCACGATTACCTGCGCCTGCTGTACGCCCGCGTCGGTACGCCCTACTGCCCCGACCATCCCGAGCATCCCCTGGAGGCGCAGTCGGTCTCGCAGATGGTCGATGCCGTGCTGGCCCTGCCGGAAGACACCAAGCTGATGATCATGGCCCCCGTGGTGGCCAACCGCAAGGGCGAGCATGCCGACCTGTTCGAGGAGATGCAGGCCCAGGGCTTCGTGCGCTTCCGCATCCAGAGCGGCACCGGCACGGCCAAGGTCTATGAAGTCGACGAGCTGCCCAAGCTGAAGAAGACCGAGAAGCACACCATCGACGTCGTCATCGACCGCGTCAAGGTCAAGGCGGAGATCAAGCAGCGCCTGGCCGAAAGCTTCGAAACCGCGCTGCGCCTGGCCGATGGCCGGGCCATTGCGCTGGAAATGGACAGCGGCAAGGAACACCTGTATTCCAACAAGTTCGCCTGCCCCATCTGCGGCTATTCGCTGCAGGAGCTGGAGCCGCGCCTGTTCTCCTTCAACAACCCGATGGGTGCCTGCCCCGAATGCGATGGCCTGGGCCATATCGAGTTCTTCGATCCCAAGCGCATCGTCGCCTTCCCCAACCTGTCGCTGGCCTCGGGCGCCATCAAGGGCTGGGACCGCCGCAACCAGTTCTACTTCCAGATGCTCACCAGCATCGCCGCCTTCTATGATTTCGACCTCGATGTGCCCTTCGAGCAGCTCGACGACAAGGCACAGCAAGTGGTGCTGTACGGCTCGGGCCGCCAGACCATTCCGTTCGCCTACGTCAACGAGCGTGGTCGCACCGTGGTCAAGGAGCATACCTTCGAAGGCGTGGTCAACAACCTGCAGCGCCGCTATCGCGAAACCGATTCGATGGCGGTCAAGGAAGAGCTGGCCAAGTTCATCAACGAGAAGCAGTGCCCGTCCTGCCACGGCGCGCGCCTGCGGGTGGAAGCGCGCTATGTGAAGGTGGGCAGCGGCAAGCAGCAGCGTGCCATCTACGAAGTCGCCGCCACGCCGCTGCGCGAGACCCTGTCCTTCTTCGAGACCTTGAAGCTGACCGGCGCCAAGAAGGAAATCGCCGACCGCATCATCAAGGAAATCGTCTCGCGCCTGACCTTCCTCAACAACGTCGGTCTCGATTACCTCTCGCTGGAACGCAGCGCCGACACGCTCTCGGGCGGCGAAGCCCAGCGTATCCGCCTGGCCTCGCAGATCGGCTCGGGCCTGACCGGCGTGATGTATGTGCTCGATGAACCCTCCATCGGCCTGCACCAGCGCGACAATGATCGCTTGATCGAAACCCTCAAGCACCTGCGCGACATCGGCAATACCGTGCTGGTGGTGGAGCACGACGAAGACGCCATCCGCACCGCCGACTACGTGGTCGACATGGGCATCGGCGCGGGCGTGCATGGCGGCGACGTGATCGCCCATGGTTCGCTGCCGGACATCCTCAAGAACAAGAAGTCGCTGACCGCCAAGTACCTCAACGGCTCGCTGGAAATCGCCGTGCCCAAGAAGCGCACGCCCTGCGATGAATCGCGCATGCTGACCATCACCGGTGCCACCGGCAACAACCTCAAGAATGTCGATCTGGAACTGCCGGTGGGTCTCTTGACCTGCGTGACCGGGGTATCCGGTTCAGGCAAGTCGACGCTGGTCAATGACACGCTGTACCTGTCGGCAGCACGCCACCTGTACGGTTCGCAGACCGAACCGGCCGAGCACGAAGCCATCGGCGGACTGGAACACTTCGACAAGGTGATCGCGGTGGACCAGGCACCCATCGGCCGCACCCCGCGCTCCAACCCGGCCACCTACACGGGCCTGTTCACGCCGATCCGCGACCTGTTCGCCACCGTGCCGATGGCCAAGGAACGCGGCTACAGCGCCGGGCGCTTCTCCTTCAACGTCAAGGGTGGCCGCTGCGAAGCCTGCCAGGGCGATGGCGTGATCAAGGTGGAAATGCACTTCCTGCCGGACGTGTACGTGCCCTGCGATGTCTGCCACGGCAAGCGCTACAACCGCGAAACACTGGAAGTGCAATACAAGGGCAAGAACATCACCGAGATCCTCGACATGACGGTGGAAGACGCGCACGAATTCTTCAAACCCGTGCCGCTGATCGCGCGCAAGCTGCAGACCCTGCTCGATGTGGGCCTGGGCTACATCAAGCTGGGCCAGAGCGCGACCACCCTCTCGGGGGGCGAGGCGCAGCGCGTGAAGTTGTCGCTGGAACTGTCCAAGCGCGATACCGGCCGCACGCTCTACATCCTGGATGAACCGACCACCGGCCTGCACTTCCACGATATCGACCTGCTGCTCAAGGTGATCCATCGCCTGCGCGACCAGGGCAATACGGTGACCATCATCGAGCACAATCTGGACGTCATCAAGACCGCCGACTGGATCATCGACCTCGGTCCCGAAGGGGGGGCCGGCGGTGGCCGCATCGTCGCCGCAGGCACGCCTGAGGACGTGGCCAAGAATCCTGCCAGCGTCACCGGCAAGTACCTGGGCCCGCTGCTGAAGAAGAAGTCGAAGTAAAAAAGAAGTCCGGAATTGCGCCCGCGCAAACGATACAGAAATGGCGCGCATCTGTATCTTGCGCTGCGCCGGCCATGGCATACAGTCATGCACCTGGTCGCCATCCGGCGCACAATGAAGGCTGGCCCGTCCGTCATGGACGGGCGGCCGTGCAACCCCGAAAGTCCATCATGTCGAACCCGCTGTCACCCGCCCAGGTCGCCTTCTTCCGCGAACAGGGCTATCTCCTGCTCAAGGGCATGGTCCCTGACGCCCTGCGCGAGCGCCTGCTCGCCGTCACCCAGGATCATCTGCAACGTGCCGTCGCCCCGCTGGAGTATGAGGCCGAGGTCGGCTACGAAGGCGCTCCCGTTTCGCTGGAAGCCGAAGGAGGCCGTACCGCCCGCCGATTGCGCGCAGCCTGGCAGCGGGATCCGGTGTACCGCGAATGGGCTGCCGATGCGCAACTGGTGGCCATGCTGCATCAACTGTTCGAGGAACCGGTGTGCCTCACCCTGGCGCATCACAACTGCATCATGACCAAGCATCCGGCCTTCGGCACCGCCACCGGCTGGCATCGCGACATCCGCTACTGGTCCTTCCCGCGCAATGACCTGATTTCGGTGTGGCTGGCGCTAGGCGCGGAAACACCGGAAAACGGCGCACTCAAGTTCATCCCCGGTTCACACAAGCTCAAGCTGCAGCCGCAACAGATGGACGAACTCGATTTCCTGCGCCCGGACGTGCCGGCCAACCAGGCCCTGTTTGCACAAGGGATCGCGCTGTCACTGGAGCCCGGTGACGTCGTGCTGTTCCATAGCGGCCTGTTCCATGCCGCCGGACGCAACGATAGCGAACAGGTCAAGTGTTCGGCCGTGTTCGCCTATCACGGCAAGAGCAACCCGCCCTTGCCGGGCACCCGTTCGGCGGCGTCCGAGGATGTGGCCCTGGACAGTTGATACGACTGTACTGGTTGAAAATTGATCACTGTACCGGCAAGGTTGGAAAACCTTGCCGGTACGGTAAGACGCTGTAACAGGTCTGTCAGCGAAGCAGCAAGCCACCCGTACCCGGCAAGGCGACCGCTGCCGGTGCCGCCCCCGTGACAGCCGTACGTGATGCCAGCGTCGGCGATGCCGCTGCGCCGGTCACTACCGCACCTCCCAAGCGGAACACGCTGACCGCCTCGGTCAGCCGTGCCGCCTGTTCCTGCATCGACTGGGCCGCCGCTGCGGCCTGCTCCACCAAGGCGGCGTTCTGCTGCGTGGTCTCATCCATCTGGGTGATGGCGTTGTTGACTTCCTCGATGCCCTGGCTCTGCTCCTGTCCGGCCGCACTGATGTCGGTGACCACTTCGCTCACGCGCTGCACGCTCCTGACGACCTCATCGATGGTCTGGCCGGCCTGCGCCACCAGCGCGCTGCCACTGCCCACGCGGGTCACCGAATCATCGATCAAGACCTTGATCTCCTTGGCGGCCGCTGCCGAACGCTGGGCCAGCGAGCGCACTTCCGAAGCCACCACCGCAAACCCGCGCCCCTGCTCACCGGCTCGCGCCGCTTCCACGGCGGCATTCAAGGCCAGGATGTTGGTCTGGAAGGCGATGCCATCGATCACGCTGATGATGTCGACGATCTTGCTGGACGAGTGGTTGATGGAACTCATGGTATCGACCACCTGACGCACCACTTCCCCGCCGCGCACCGCCACTGCGGAGGCGGACTGCGCCAGTTCCTTGGCCTGTTGGGCGTTGTCGGCGTTGTGGCGCACGGTGGAGGTCAGTTGCTCCATGGCGGAGGCGGTTTCTTCCAGTGCACCGGCCTGCTGCTCGGTGCGCGAGGAGAGGTCGAGATTGCCCTGTGCGATCTCGCTGGAGGCCGTGGCGATGGTGTCCGTACTCAGACGTACCTGGCCCACGATGCCCTGCAGGTTTTCGTTCATCTGCCGCAGCGCCTGCATCAGCTGGCCTGTTTCATCCTGGCTGTGTACCTCGATCTGCTGCGTGAGATCGCCCGCTGCCACCGCCTGCGCCACCTTCACGGCCCGCTGCAGGGGACGTGAAATGGCCCGTACCAGCAGTACGCCCATGAGCAGTGCCACGATCAGACCGGCGCCCATGGTCACGCCCATCACGACCAGCAAGGTCTGGTAGCGCTGCTGTGCCTGTTCATGCAGCTCGCGGCCCACGGTGCGCTGCAAGTCCATCAGTTGTGCCAGTGTGGCGTGCGCATCGGTATAGAGCTTGAGCATGGCGCCACCAGACAGTTCGATGGCCCCCTGGAAATCGCGGTTGCGCAAGGCATCGGCGGCGGCCTTGACGCCATCGGTGGCGAACTTCCGACGCTGGGGTATGAGCTTCTCCAGCAGTGCGCGCTCATCACTGTTGAGCTGGGTGTCTTGATATTGCTTGAGGACGGCGTCGTTGGCCTTGAGGGCTTTCTCGATCTTGTCCATGTTGGCGTCGATGTCGCCGGAGTCGCCCGCGATGGAGGTGGAGATGCCGTTGCGCGCCGCATCCAGTGCGGCCGACATGCGCTCCAGTTGAGAGAAGGCGACCAGTCGGTCTTCATAGAGCGAGCGCATCTGGGCATTGGTCGAGCGCAGACCGACCAGGCCCACTACGCCCGAGGCGACCAGCAGCAGCGCCAGAAAACCGATGACGAAAATCAGGCGTGCCCTGATGGTGAGTTTGCTGAACATGTTCCTCCCGGACTTCACTTTTGTTTTCTCTACAACGGATTCATTGTGTGGACCCGTAGTCCTGATGCGTGCAGGGAAGCGATATGGTCGCTTCCCTGCCGCCCGGAAACACTAGCATTTCCCGTACCAGGGGAACAGGTGTGCGAAGGCGCAAGTGAATATTTATTTTTGGCAGGCTGGAATGATGAGCTGACCTGCTGAAGTCCGCCGGATCGGCTATTTGCTGAGCAGGCGCTTTTCGGCCCGCAGGATGCTTTCGGAACTGCCGCGCAGCACCACGATGTCGCCCGCCATCAGAACGGTATTCTCGGCGGATTCCAGGCGTTGCTTTCCGCGCCGCAACATGGCGACTTCGGCACCGCATTGGGTGGGCAGGTCGATCTCGGCCAGGGTATGACCGACTGCACTGGCACCGCCGATCAGCGTCACCGATTGCAGACGCACGTTCATGCCCACGCCATCGGCCTCGGCGTCCGACATGCCGTGGAAATAACCACGCAGCGAGGCGTAACGTTCATCGCGCGCATCCTGCACCCGGTGCACCACCCGGCGCAGCGGAACACCCAGCATCACCAGTGCGTGCGAGGCCAGCATGAGGCTGCCTTCCAGTGCTTCCGGCACGACTTCGGTGGCCCCCGCGGCCAGCAGTTTTTCCAGGTCGGCATCGTCGTGGCTGCGCACGATGACGGGCAACTCGGGCTCCAGTTCGTGGGCGTGATGCAGGACCTTCAGCGCCGAGGGCGTGCTGGCATAGGTCACCACCAGCGCCGCCGCGCGGTGGATGCCGGCAGCGACCAGGCTCTCGCGCCGTGCCGCATCGCCGTAGGAGACATTGGCGCCCCCGTTGCGGGCGTCCTGCACCAGTTCCGGGTCCATCTCCAGCGCATGATAGGCAATACCCTCCTCTTCCAGCAGGCGCGCCAGGCTTTGGCCACTGCGGCCGAAGCCGGCGATGATCACGTGCTTCTGCACACCCATGGTGCGGGTCGCCAGTTGCGTCAGGGCCAGCGATTGCAACATCCATTCATTGGCGGAGAACTTCATGACGATGGCATCGGACTTGGCCAGGATGAAGGGCGTGGCCAGCATCGACAGCACCATCGCCGCCAGGATCACCTGAATGAGCATGGGATCGACCAGCTTGAGACCACCGGCCTGGCTCAACAGCACGAAGCCGAATTCCCCCGCCTGCGCCAGGCCCAGGCCCACGCGCAGCGCCACGCCGGTGGTCGAACCGAACAGGCGCGCCAGTCCGGCGATGAGGGCGAACTTGAGCAGCACCGGTCCGGTCAGCAGGAGCAGCACCAGGAACCAGTGATCGACCAGCGTACGCACATTGAGCAACATGCCGATGGTGATGAAGAACAGGCCCAGCAGCACATCGCGGAAGGACTTGATGTCTTCTTCCACCTGGTGCTTGAACTCGGTCTCGGAAATGAGCATGCCGGCGATGAAAGCGCCCAGGGCCAGCGACAGGCCGGCCTTCTCGGTGATCCATGCCGCACCCAGCGTAATCAACAGCAGGTTGAGCATGAACAATTCCTGCGAGCGCCGCTTGACCACGATGCGGAACCAGCCGCGCATGAGCTTGCTGCCGAAGAACAGCAGCAGCGCCAGCACCACCAGCGCCTTGCCCACCGCCCAGCCCAGCGTGACCATGATGTTGCCGGAATTGTTGGCCAGCGCCGGGACCACGATGAGCAACGGCACCAGCGCCAGGTCCTGGAACAGCAGCACGCCGAGGATGCGGCGACCGTGTTCGGTTTCCAGTTCCAGCCGTTCGGTCAGCAGCTTGGAGACGATGGCCGTGGAGGACATGGTCAGCGCCCCGCCCAGCGCGAAGGCCGCCTGCCAGCTCACGTTGGCGAACTGCGGCAACACCATCGCCGCCCCCCAGCCCAGCAGCATGGTGGTGGCGATGGTCGCGGCCACCTGCGCCACGCCCAGGCCGAAGACGATGTGGCGCATGGCCGAGAGCTTGGAGAGCGAAAACTCCAGCCCGATGGAAAACATCAGAAATACCACGCCGAATTCGGCCAGGGCATGGGTGGTTTCATTGTCCTCGGCAAAGGCCAGACCGTGCGGGCCGATGATGATGCCCACGACCAGGTAGCCCAGCATGGGCGGCAGCTGCATCATGCGGAAGGCGACCACGCCGAGCACCGCCGCAGCCAGAAGGAAAAGGGTCAGTTCCAGTCCGGAAAACATTGCTGTTGGGTTTCTTGTCAAAAGCCGCCGCAGACGGCGGGGTTCGATGTGAATAAATTGGCAACGCACCAGCAAATGGCAGTTCATCCAGCCAGCGTGCAGAGTGAAGGAAAATACCGGGCGGCGACCAGAAGAAACGCCGTAGAATTCATACGTGTAGCGCCACAACAGCAGAGTTATTCACTACCGCAGAGTACCCTCTGCCCCTGTTGCGATGCCATTCGCCATCCCCGTCCTGGCCGGGAATCCCCCGTGGCTGCGGTGCTGCGGTGCGACGCAACGCGGCGCTTGGCATCAAATCCGGCAGCATTCCCTTACATCTGGCAAGTTTTTTGCTTTGCTAATTCGTTTATACTTCGGTTATGAGTGTAACCGATGACAAAACCACGCCTGCATCTTTTTCGGCCGGGGCTGCCCGTCGCGCCATCGACCTGGCACGCCAGACCCTGCAGATCGAAGCCGATGCCATCCTGGCACTGAAAGACCGCCTGCGCGACGACAGCGCCGAGCCATTGGCGCGGGCCGTGCAAGCCGTGCTGCAATGCGAAGGCCGCGCCGTCGTCTCGGGGATCGGCAAATCCGGCCACATCGGCCGCAAGATGGCCGCCACGCTGGCCTCTACCGGTACCCCCGCGCTCTTCATGCACCCGGCCGAGGCCGCACATGGTGACCTGGGCATGGTGACGGCACGTGATGTCTTCATCGCCATTTCCAATTCCGGCGAAACGGCCGAGCTGCTGGCCATCGTTCCCATCATCAAGCGCATGGGCACGGTGATCATCGCCATGACCGGCAACGACGACTCCTCCCTGGCCAGGCTGGCCGCCGTGCACCTCAACGTCGGCGTGGCCAAGGAAGCCTGTACCCTCAACCTGGCCCCGACGGCCAGCACCACGGCTACCCTGGCCATGGGCGATGCGCTGGCGGTGTCGCTGCTGGACGCACGCGGTTTCGTCGAGGAGGATTTTGCCCGCTCCCACCCCGGTGGTGCGCTGGGCCGGCGCCTGCTGACCCACGTGCGCGACGTCATGCGCAGCGGCGAAGCGATTCCCGCCGTGCGTCCGGATGTGTCGCTCTCGGCCGCGCTGATGGAAATCACGCGCAAGGGCATGGCCATGACCGCCGTGGTCGATGAGCAATTCCGGCCCATCGGCGTGTTCACCGATGGCGACCTGCGCCGTCTGCTGGAGCGCGGTACGGACTTCACCAGATTCCGTATCGCCGATGTCATGCACGCCCATCCGCAGACCGTCCAGCAGGACCAACTGGCGGTGGACGCGGTGCAGCTCATGGAACAGTTCCGCATCAACCAGCTGCTGGTCACCGATGCGGACGGCGTGCTCACGGGCGCGCTGCACATCCACGACCTGACTCGCGCCAAGGTGATCTGATGAACGCGCCAGCCTTCGCCAGCACCCTGCCCGCTGCTGCACTCGCCAAGGCGGCCGCGATCCGCCTGATGATCTTCGACGTCGACGGGGTACTGACCGATGCCGGTCTGTACTACGGCGACGAGGGGGAAGTCTTCAAGCGCTTCAACGCCCTCGACGGCCACGGCATCAAGATGATGCAGCAGTACGGTACTGCCGCCGCCATCATCACCGCGCGCCAGTCTCCCTACGTGTTGCGCCGTGCGCGCGACCTGGGCATTGCCCATGTGTTCCAGGGCATCCATGACAAGCGCCAGGCCTTCGAGCAATTGCTGCAGCAAGTACAGCTCACCCCGCAGGAGTGCGGCTACCTGGGTGACGACATCATCGACCTGCCGGTGCTGACCCGCGTGGGTTTCAAGGCCTGCGTGGCCAACGGTCATCGTGAGGTGAAATCGCGCAGCGACTATGTCACGCAGGCCGCCGGCGGCCATGGCGCGGTGCGCGAGATCTGCGACCTGGTGCTGGCCGCACAAGGCAACTACGAGGCGGCGCTGGCGCCGTACCTGGCATGAGCGGGCGCAGCGGCGAACGCCAGGCCGAACGCATCCGCCTGGCGGTGATCCTGGTGATCCTGATCGCGGCGGCCCTGGGCAGCTTCTGGGTCATGCAGGTCATGCGCGCCTCCGGCGACCAGCAGCCGGCGCAGCGTCCGCGCGGCAAACCCGACTACTATCTGGAAAACTTCAGCTACGTGAAGATGGGTCCGACCGGCCTGCCGCGCTATGACGTTTCCGGCGTCAAGATGGTGCACTTCCCCAGCGATGACTCCTTCGAGATCACCAAGCCGGTGGTGCACAACCTGGACCAGAATCAGGCGCCCATGCAGCTCTATTCGGATACCGCACGGGTCACCGACGACCAGACCCAGATCCACATGTACGGCAATGCCAATGCAATCCGCGCGCCCTACAAGGGCCGCGAAGAAATGCACCTGGTCTCGCAATACCTGCTGCTGTTACCCGATGATGAAATCGTCAAGACCGACAAGCCGGTCGCCATGACCATGGGGACCACGCGCCTCAATGGGGTGGGCATGGTGGCCAACAATGCGACGCAGGTGGTGCAGCTGCTCGGCAATGTACGCGGCTATTACGAGCCCGCACCGAAGAAACGCTAAGCCGGTTCAGTCCGGCACAAGAACGCCAAGAATCGAACAGACAGGAAACCAATGAAACGCTCACTCTTACTGCCGATGCTGATGCTGGCTGCCGTGTGCGGTGTGGCCAACGCCGAGAAGGCGGACTCCACCAAGCCCACCAACATCGAGGCAGACCAGATGGTCTATGACGACGTGCGCCAGGTGAAGACCTTCACCGGCAACGTCGTGATGACACGTGGCACCCTGATCATCAAGGCCGGCCGCGTGGTATTGACGACCGATCAGTACGGTTATGAAAATGCGGTGCTGTATGCCGCGCCTGGTGCGCTGGCAACCTTCCGCCAGAAGCGTGACGGCGGCCCCAATCTGTGGATCGAAGGCCAGGCCGAGCGCATCGAGTATTCGGAGCAGACGGAAGTGTCCAAGCTGTTCCAGCGCGCCCACATCCAGCGCATGGACGGCGACCGCATCACCGATGAAGTCAACGGCGAATTCATTTCCTATGACAGCCGCGCCGAATTCTATTCGGTCAACAACACTGCCAGCGGCCAGAGCAAGCCGGGCGCGGGCCGCATCACGGCCGTGATCCAGCCCAAGAACCCGCCGCCGGCCACGGACGCCCAGCCCGCAGCACCGGCCCAGCCGGCAGCGCGTCGTCAGAACGGAAAGGACCAGTAAGGATGGTAGCCAGTTCGCTGGTCGTTCGCGGCCTGAAGAAAAGTTACGGCGCGCGCCAGGTGGTGCGCGATGTCTCGATGGAAGTGCGCAGCGGCGAAGTGGTCGGCCTGCTCGGCCCCAATGGTGCCGGCAAGACCACCTCGTTCTACATGATCGTGGGGCTGGTACCCTCCGATGGCGGCGAGATCGACCTGGATGGCGCGCCCATTTCGCGCATGCCCATTCACAAGCGCGCCACCATGGGCCTGTCCTACCTGCCGCAGGAAGCCTCGGTGTTTCGCAAGCTGACGGTGGAAGACAACATCCGCGCCGTGCTGGAGCTGCGCCAGGAAGACGGCAAGCCGCTCTCGCGCGATGAAATCGAGGGCCGCCTCAACAACCTGCTGCACGAACTTCAAATCGAAAAGCTGCGCGAAAGCCAGGCCCTGTCACTGTCGGGCGGTGAGCGCCGACGCGTCGAGATCGCTCGCGCGCTGGCCACCGATCCGCGCTTCGTGCTGCTCGATGAACCGTTTGCCGGTATCGACCCGATTGCGGTGATCGAGATCCAGCGTATCGTGCGCTTCCTCAAGGAGCGCGGCATCGGCGTGCTCATCACCGACCACAACGTGCGCGAGACGCTGGGCATCTGCGATCGCGCCTACATCATCAACCAGGGCACGGTGCTGGCCAGCGGCAATCCGGAAGAGATCATTGCCAACGAGTCGGTACGCCGCGTCTATCTGGGCGAGCACTTCCGCATGTAAGCAGCACAGTCGCCCTACGTATCGAGCATCACCGACACCCAGGCATCACGCAACGACAGGCACAGCAACCCGCGGGCCACGCCGCTTTCAGAAAGACAGATGAAACAGTCGCTCCAGTTACGTACCTCGCAGCACCTCGCATTGACGCCGCAACTGCAGCAGTCGATCAGGCTGCTGCAACTGTCGACGCTGGAACTGCACCAGGAACTGGAACAGATCCTCTCCGACAATCCCCTGCTGGAGCGTCTCGATGACGCTCTCGACAATTCGGTGCGTCTGCTGGCCGACGGTGCCGTCTCCAGTTCGCCTTCCAGTGGCGTGGCCGACACCCCTCATGAAAACAGCGGCGAAGCGACGCCCGCTGCCAGCGATGGCGATTCCAGCTTCGAGTACCAGGACAACAATCCGGACACCGGTGTCACCGGTGATGCCGACTGGAGCTTCGATGACGTCGCCCGCAGCGGCAAGTCACCCGATGACGACGATGCCCGCCCGCAGCTGGAAGCCCATGAACTGACCCTGCGCGAACACCTGCTGGAACAGATCCGCGTGACTGCGCGCACCCTGCGCGATCGTGCGCTGCTGGAACTGCTCACCGATGCGCTCGACGAGAGCGGCTATCTGGAAGAACCGCTGGAGGACATCCTCGCGCGCCTGCCTGAAGAGCTGGGTATCGACATGGAAGAGCTGTCGATTTCGCTCAAGCTGCTGCAGAGCCTGGACCCGGCCGGCGTGGGCGCGCGCAGTGCCGGCGAATGCCTGGCCTTGCAGATCCGCCGCCTGCCCAAGATCCCCTTTGTCACGCGCAAGCTGGCGCTGAGGATCGTTGAGGATTACCTGCCGCTGTTCGCCCAGCGCGACTTCAACAAGATCAAGAAGGCCCTCGATTGTGACGACGAAGACCTGCGTGAAGCCCAGGCCGTGATCCGCCAGTGCCGTCCGCATCCGGGTGCCGAATTCGCGCGTGACGCCTCGGACTACGTGGTGCCGGACGTGATTGTCAAGCAGACAAAGAACGGCTGGCAGGTCATGCTCAACCATGAGGTCATGCCCAAGCTGCGCGTCAATGCGATGTACGCCAGTGCCTTGAAGCAGGCCAAGGGCGAAGGTTCGCTGTCCTCGCAGTTGCAGGAAGCCAAGTGGCTCATCAAGAACATGCGGCAACGTTTCGATACGATTTTGCGCGTCGCGCAGGCTATTGTGGAACGTCAAAGAAACTTCTTTTCCCATGGTGCAGTGGCCATGCGCCCCCTTGTGCTGCGTGAAATTGCTGATACACTGGGTCTACACGAGAGCACCATCTCTCGCGTGACGACTCAGAAATACATGCTCACTCCGCATGGTATGTTTGAGTTGAAATACTTCTTCGGTAGCCACGTCGCGACTGAAACCGGAGGCGAAGCTTCCTCCACCGCGATACGGGCGCTGATCAAACAGTTGATAGGAGCCGAAAACCCGCAGACCCCATTATCCGATAGCAAGATTGCGGATATGCTGGCAGAACAAGGCATGGTGGTCGCGCGACGCACAGTCGCCAAATACCGCGAAGTGTTGAAGATTCCGCCAGTCAATCTCCGCAAGTCCCTCTGAGTTTTTCCTCAGTTTTTCTGCAGTACCGTTGCTGTGTTCAGGCAAGCATCCCGACTGATGCCCACGCCATCCGACACGAAGACCGTGCCCGTGGTACAGCTGCAGCAGGATCGATTGCACGAACCTCCAGTGACTTCACGATAGGAGTCTTGTATGAATCTGACCATCAGTGGACACCACCTCGAACTGACCCCCGCCATCCGGGAATACGTGCAAAGCAAGCTCTCGCGTATCAAGCGCCATTTCGACAACGTGATCGACGTCAGCGTGATCCTGAGCGTAGATAAACTCACAGAAAAGGAAAAGCGCCAAAAAGCGGAAATCAACGTCCACATCAAGGGGAAGGATCTACATGCGGAAAGCATCGCACACGACCTCTACGCTGCCATTGACACCCTGATCGACAAGCTCGATCGCCAGGTCATCAAGCACAAGGACAAGTTGCAGGAGCATCACTCCACTGCCAAGCGCCTGCCGGACGACACGCCCGAGGATGCGGTAGCCGGAGCGGCATAAGCCAGGACACCAACGGCAAGCCACCTCGCAGCCTGCAGGGCTGCTGAGAAAGCCAGCCGGATTTCACGAGGAAGGGGCGCGCAAGCGCCCTTTTTCATTGGGGCCACAGCATCTAGCGATGCCTGTGGAAAAAATATAAATCATTACGCCGGGCAACTTCCCGGCAAAACCGCAGTGAACATTGTTCATCGCTCTGCTTGAATGTCTTGCGCAGCACCCTCATCTGCTACCCAGAGCAAACTGCATACGGTATAAATCATTTCCTTGATGCAATTTCCCGCCGGCTCGGACGGACGAATGGCGTGCTGCCGATTTCAACGCGCCTGCCGGCTTTTCCCTATAATGTCGGGCAATCCCATTTTTAAAGGCACAGCCATGAGCGACGTCCAATCCTGGATCAAAGAAACCGTGACCCAAAACCCTGTGGTGCTGTTCATGAAGGGCACTGCACAGTTCCCGCAATGCGGCTTTTCCGGCAAGGCCATCCAGCTGCTCAAGGCCAGCGGCGCCGAGAACATCGTCACCGTCAACGTGCTGGAAAGCCCCGACGTGCGCCAGGGCATCAAGGAATACTCGAACTGGCCGACCATTCCCCAGCTGTACGTGAAGGGTGAATTCGTCGGTGGCTCCGACATCATGAGCGAGATGTACGCCTCGGGCGAGCTGCAGACCCTGATCAAGGGCTGAGTCTGCCCTGCCCTGTAGAGCGCGCATGAGTGCTTCTTCCAGTCAGCCCCGCCAGCGCCTGATCGTTGCGATCACCGGGGCCACCGGGGCCATCTATGGTGTCCGGCTGCTGGAACACCTGCGCAAGCATGGTCAGGTCGAGACGCATCTGATGGTCTCCGAAGCCGGCGTGCTCAATCTGCATCAGGAACTGGACATGCGGCGCAAGGATGTGGAAGCGCTGGCCGATGTGGTGCACAACGTGCGCGATGTCGGCGCGTGCATCGCCAGTGGCTCGTTCGCCTCTGCCGGCATGGTGGTGGCGCCCTGTTCGATGAAGACCCTGGCCGCCGTGGCGCATGGCCTCTCCGACAATCTCATCACCCGTGCAGCCGATGTGGTGCTCAAGGAACGCCGCCGACTGGTGCTGATGGTGCGCGAGACCCCGTTCAATCTGGCCCATCTGCGCAACATGACGTCGGTCACGGAAATGGGCGGCGTGATCTTCCCGCCCCTGCCCGGCTTCTACCAGCGCCCTGCGTCCATGGAAGAAATGGTGGATCACACGCTGGGGCGCGTGCTGGACATGTTCGGGATTTCCATGCAGTTGACGCCGGAGTGGCAGGGCATGAAGGGCAATCCGGGCTGACGCTCTTCGTGTCCCGCAACATCTCTTCCGACGCCGGATTGCAAATATCTCAGATTGGCGTGGGTCCTGCGCTGTTCATCGGCTAGAGGATCAAGCCTTTCACCGCTTCAGAAAAATGGCCGCAGCTCATCACTGCGGCCATTTCTTCATCTGGCAAAGGAAAGCCGGCTCAACCCCGCCCGATATAGGGCATCTTGGTCGCCATCACGGTCATGAACTGCACATTGGCCTCCAGCGGCAGGCTGTCCATGTAGAGGATGGCCCGGGCCACGTGTTCGGCATCCATGGTCGGCTCGACCTTGGTGGAGCCGTCGGCCTGCAGCGTCCCCTTCTTCATCAGGGTGGTCATGTCGGTGGAGGCATTGCCGATATCGATCTGGCCGCAGGCGATGTCATAGGCGCGGCCATCCAGCGAGGTGGCCTTGGTCAGACCCGTGATGGCGTGCTTGGTCGCGGTATAGGATGCCGAGAACGGACGCGGTGCATGCGCCGAAATCGAACCATTGTTGATGATGCGGCCACCGCGCGGCGACTGCTCCTTCATGATGCGGAAGGCTTCCTGGGTGCAGAGGAAAACCCCGGTCAGGTTGATGTCCACGGCCGCCTTCCACTGCTCCACGCTCAGTTCTTCCAGCGACACCGGCGGGGCGAAGATGCCGGCATTGTTGAACAGCATGTCCAGCCGCCCGAAGCGTTCGCGCGTCCTGGCGAAGAGCTGCTTCACCGACGCCGGATCAGTCACGTCGGCCGCCACCACCAGCGCATGGGCAGCGTGTTCAGCGGCCAGCCTGACCGTCTCTTCCAGCGCCTCCTGGCGACGTCCGGCCAGCGTCACGCCATAGCCTTCGCGCAGCAGCGCCAGGGTGATCTGCCGGCCGATGCCGGAACCTGCGCCGGTCACCAGCGCAATACGTTTGGGTGCAGCCATCGTGTGTACTCCTCACTCACGGTATGTCATGGACGATGCGCATCACGGCGCAATAAAAAACCGCCCGTGATGCACGGGCGGTTTTCACTATAGCAAACACGGGGTCGCGCCAGATGAGAGATTTTCAATCCGGCGGCCCGGCATTCATCTGTTGCCTCTCACGCTTCATACCGTGGAAGACAGGGGCTTGCCGGTATCGATACCCAAGGTCCGCGCCGCGTCTTCCAAGCGCGCACGATCCTCCCCCCACACTTCACACAAGGCCGTATACGCAATCCAGCGCGCATCGATCTCGAAGAAGTCACGCAGATTCACCCGCGTATCGCTGCGACCAAACCCGTCCGTACCCAAGGTCACATACGGCGCCGGCACGAACGCGCGGATGCTCTCGGGCAAGCTGCGGATGTAATCGCTCACCGCGATCACCGGCGCTGCGCTGCCTTGCAATTGCGCCGTTACATAGGGCTGGGCCGGGCTGGCCGACAGGCGCTGTGCACGTTGCGCCGCCACGCCATCACGTGCCAGCTCGGTATAGCTGGTCACGCTCCACACCTCGGCCTCGATCTGCCAGTGCTGCTGCAGCAGCGCCGCTGCGGCCACGGCCTCCTTGAGAATGGGGCCCGAGCCCAGCAAGCGCACCTGCGCACCCGCCTTGCTACCCAGGCAGTACAAACCGCGCAGGATCCCCTCCTGCACGCCGTCCGGCAGACTTGGCTGAGCCTCGTTCTCGTTGGTGACAGTGATGTAGTAGAACACGTCATCACCGCGTTCCATCATGCGGCGCATGCCCTCATCCAGGATCACCGCCAGCTCATACGCATAGGCCGGGTCGTACGAAACACAGTTGGGAATCGACGCTGCCGTCACCAGGCTGTTGCCATCCTGATGCTGCAGGCCCTCGCCGCCCAGTGTGGTGCGCCCCGAGGTAGCCCCGATCAGGAAGCCGCGCGCCCGCTGGTCTGCAGCGGCCCAGATCAGATCGCCGATGCGCTGGAAACCGAACATCGAGTAGTAGATGTAGAAGGGCAGCATCGGCGTGCCATGCACCGAGTAGGCAGTGGCCGCTGCGGTCCAGGAAGAAATCGCGCCGGCCTCGGTGATGCCCTCCTCCAGAATCTGTCCATCTTTCGCTTCGCGATAGTAGAGGATGGACCCGATATCCTCCGGCTCATACAACTGCCCTTGCGACGAATAGATGCCGACCTGACGGAACAGGTTGGCCATGCCGAAGGTGCGCGCCTCATCGGCCACGATGGGCACGACATACTGGCCGAAATCCTTGTCCTTCAACAGATTGCCGAGCTGACGCACCAGCGCCATGGTGGAGGACATCTCCTTGCCGTCGGCCTCCAGCGCGAACCGGGCGTGCGCCTCCAGCGGCGGCACCGAGCGCCCTGCCTGCCCGGCCTGGCGGCGCGGCAGATAGCCGCCGAGCGCGGCGCGACGGGCATGCAGGTGCTTCATCTCCGGACTGTCATCGGCCGGCTTGTAGAAGGCCAGCTCACGGCATTGATCATCAGTGAGCGGCAGCTTGAAGCGGTCGCGGAACTGCAGCAGGCTTTCTTCATCCAGCTTCTTCTGCTGGTGTGTGGTCATCTTGCCTTCGCCCGCCGCGCCCATGCCGTAGCCCTTCTTGGTCTGCGCCAGAATCACCGTGGGCTGGCCACGATGGCTGGCCGCCGCCTGGTAAGCCGAGAAGATCTTCTTCATGTCATGGCCACCGCGACGCAGGCGATTGATTTCCTCATCGGTGAGGGTGGCGCCGATGGCGCGCGTGCCCGGCGTCTGGCCGAAGAAATGCTGGCGATTGAAAGCACCATCATTGGCGGCGAAGGTCTGCAACTGCCCGTCCACCGTACGATTCAAGGCATCGACCAGTTCGCCGTCCCGGTCACGCGCAAACAACCCGTCCCAGTCCGAGCCCCACAAGAGCTTGATGACGTTCCAGCCGGCACCGGCGAACAGCGTCTCCAGTTCATCGACGATATGACCATTGCCGCGCACCGGCCCATCGAGCCGCTGCAGGTTGCAGTTGACCACGAAGATCAGATTGTCCAGCTTCTCGCGCGAGGCCAGCGAGAGCGCGGCCAGCGATTCGGGCTCGTCCATCTCGCCATCGCCGAAGACGCCCCACACCTTGCGCCCCTGGTCCTGCAACAGGCCGCGATGCTCCATGTAGCGCAAAAAGCGCGCCTGGTAGATGGCATTGATGGGGCCGATGCCCATGGAACCGGTCGGGAACTGCCAGAACTGCGGCATCAGCCAGGGATGCGGATAGGACGACAAACCCTGGCGCCCCACCCGCTTGGCCTCGATCTCGCGCCGGTAGTAGGCCAGATCCTCTTCGGCGAGGGCGCCTTCGAGGAAGGCCCGCGCATAGATGCCGGGCGCGGAGTGCGGCTGGAAGTAGACGACATCGCCCGCGAATTGCGCATCGCGGGCGCGGAAGAAGTGGTTGAAGCCGACCTCGAAGAGGTCCGCCGCCGAGGCATAGCTGGCGATATGCCCGCCCAGTTCGCCATAGGCGCGGTTGGCGCGCACCACCATGGCCAGTGCGTTCCAGCGCATGATGCTGGCAATGCGCTCCTCAATGGCCTGGGCATCGGAGCCACCAGGGAAGGGCGGCTCCTGTTCCGGGCGGATCGTGTTGACGTAAGGGGTATTGCGCGCATCGCGCCAGTTCACGCCCCATTGCTGAGCCGCTGCCGACAGCCGCGAAAGCAGGAAGCGCGCGCGTTCCGGACCGGCCTCGGCCAGCACGCTGTGCAGCGCTTGCAGCCACTCCTGGGTTTCCTGGGTGTCGAGGTCGATATCGCGGGCAATATCGCTGTCGCTGGGGCGGGACATGTCCACTTCCTGTTCTCCTGTCTGGGTGCGCCGGGCCGGGTGCATCACTGCTCTATGCAAAGAGACGAAAAGCCGGTAAAACACAGGCCGCGCCATCCGTCTCCGAGCACCCGACGCCTTTTCGGCCTTGTTGTCGTTGAGGGCTACTGTGATCGAAGCACCGGACTACGATACGCCCTATGTCCCGGCATGAGTCACTTAAGATGGGAAGTTGCCGTACAATATTCAGCATCCAGTGCTGCGAAACTGAAACTGACAGAATTAAATTTCGATAATGGAACTCGACACCACCGATTTGCGCATCCTGAACATCCTGCAGGAGAACAGTTCGATCAGCAATCTGGAGCTGGCCAGCCGCATCAACCTCTCCCCCTCGCCGACTTTGGCCCGTGTGAAGCGTCTGGAGACCGAAGGCATCATCTCCCGCTATGTAGCGCTGGCCGATCCGCACCTGCTGGGCCTGAAGGTGAACGTTTTTGTCAAAGTCATCCTGGAGCGCCAGGGTGCCGAAGCGCTGGCCCAGTTCGAGACGGCGGTGAGTGCCTTCGATGAGGTCATGGAAGTCTATCTGATGACCGGCGACGAGGATTACCTGCTGCGCATCGTGGTGCCCGACCTGCTGACGCTGGAGCATTTCATCGTCGATCACCTGACCAAGATCCCCGGCATCAAGAACATCCGCTCCAGCTTCGCCCTCAAGCAGATCAAGTACAAGACCGCCCTGCCCACGCCCAAGATCAAGACGCGGCGATAGGCGCTACGGCGCACATGAAAAAAGGGCCTTGCGGCCCTTTGCTGTTTGCTGCGCCCCACCTTGCCTCACTCAGTGCGACCGTCCGCCGCGCGGCAAGCCATCCTCCTGGCGCCGCTGCGGATGCGCGGGCTCGCCTGCCAGCGCATCCTGCACCGCGGCCTCGGCCAGCGGTGCGGCTGCCTCGCTGACATCGCACCAGCGCTCCACCATCGCTACCACGCAACGCGCATAGTGTTCTCCATCGACCGGCTTGGGCAGGTATTCGGTCGCACCGGCCTCCAGTGCCGCACGTTCGCCCTCGGTCTCGTGGGAAGGAAAGACCACCACCGGGGCAGCAGCCAGATGCTTGCTCGCGCGCAACTCGCGCAAAAGCTGCAGGCCGTCGCCGCACTCCATCTCGGACTCCAGCAGAATCAGGCTGGGCGCGCCGCCATCGCTCTGGCGGCGCCCCTGCAGCAGGCAGCGACGCGCCGTCGCCAGGTCCGGGCAGGACCGGAAGAGGCAATGCAGTCCCGCACGCCACAAGGCGAAGCGCGCCAGCTCGGCGGCCTCCTGGCTGGGGTCGATCATGATGATGCTGGGGAAATTCATGCTGCGAGAGAACATCCTGTCAGAGTACACAAGCCGACAATGGCTACAGCACACGTTTTACAGGACTGGCGCGGCGCCCGGCATCGGGAAATTCCTGACTGCGCCAGACAAGAGGGAGACAGACGGTCAGGATTTCCCCGATCGCCGACAGTAGCAAGAATGACTACAGTGACAGGCTCGATGATCCGCTCCAGCAGGATCTGCCCATCTGTACAGCCAGGAAGCCCCGCCGATGTTGCCGTTTGCCAAAGTCCGAGTCCCCGTCCCCACCGCCTTGCTGGGCATGGTCGAGCTGTATGTCAGCGCCTGCACCCGCAGCACCGGCCAGCGCGCCGATGCCCTGCACGACTGGGCCAGCCTGCAGGCCACGCCGCGCAAGGTGCTGGAATGGTTTGCCAGCTCCGGCTTTGCGCCCGGTGGAGAAAAGAGCGCGCTGGCCCGCTTCCAGCCCTGTCCCAAGCGCCTGGTCAGCCTCGACCAGCTCAAACATCGGGTACCGCCGCCGCTGGCGATACCACGCTTCTGGCAGCTCGACGACAGCAACTACGGCTTCGATGCCGGCCCGCACCTGCCCTATTGGCTCGCCGTGAACAATGCTTCCTTCGTGCCGCTGCTGGTGCCCGCGCACCAGATGGCACACTTCTCGCACGCCCTGGTGGCGTGAAGTCTTCTTCCCGTTTCCCCCTCGCTGCATTGCCTATTTCAAGGGCAGGTAGATATCCGTGAGCAACTCGCCCGGTGGTGTATCGGGCAAGAGATTGAGATAGTGGAAGTACAGCGGGAAATCGCGCAACTCCTCACCACTCTCCGGCAGCCACTGGCGATACAGCGGATAGATGCTCTCTCCCAGGCGTTCATGCGCGCCCGCATGACGCACACGCGCGCAGCGCCCGCCCGGGATCAGGGAACTCACCACGGCTTGCGCATTGCCCGGCACCTGTGCGTCCACTTCGCCGCAGATGCCGAAGCGGAATTGCTCCGGGGGCGTGGTGTCGGGATTATCCCAGGCCAGACCGAAGGTACGGCTGCGCTCCACCGGCGACAGGCCGGACGCCTTGCGCCATTCGATGAAGCGCGCCACGCTGGCGTTGAGCTGGTTGACGGGGCCGCGATGCGCCAGCAGGGCGATACGGATGGGTTCGACGTCGACGATTTCTACTTGCACTTGCACTTTCCTTTCAGGGATGCGGAAGACGAAACGCTCGTTCCATGAAGGCCAGTCCGGTGCGCGCCGAAACTGCGAAGGCGACTGGCCGAAGACACTTCTGAAAGCGCGCGTGAAGGATTCCGGATTTTCGAAACCGGCTTCGAGGGCGATGTCGATGATGCGCCGCTTTGGCTGAAAGGCCAGTTGATGGCTGGCATGCTTCAGACGCATCAGCAGGATGTAGCGCGCCACCCCGACGCCGGTGAAGTCAGCAAACTGCCGCTGGAAATGGAACCGTGAAAAATGGGCGACCGCCGCCAGTTGCTCCATCTCCAGCGGGCCATGGAGATGCGCCTCGATATGATCGAGCACACGTTCGAAGCGGGCTTGATAGCGGGCCTGGCTGGTCTTTTGGCGGTCGTCGTTCATCGGGTCCTCGGTTCACGGGACATACTGTGCAAGAAAGAGCGGAACAAATCCTGACCGAAATTGCGCATCGTGAAGAGGCCTCAAGCTCTGGCCCTCTGACAGGTCGCCATGTTAAAACACTGGCTTGGTCGCACTCTGCCTTTTTCTCCATGCCTTCCGCTGTTCTCTTGATGCTCGCCATCTGCAGCGTCTGGCTGCCCTCCCTGAGGCTGCCGGGCCGCTGGACCCTTGCACCGTGGCTGCCGCTGCTGACACTGGCCGTGGCCATGGGCCTGCAGGATGGCCGACTCGATGCCGGCGCCGCCACAGGCATCGTCCTGCTGGGCGTCACCGCCCTGGGAACGACCCATGCGTCCAACGCATGGCAACGCCGCAGTCTGCTGGCGCTGAGTTTGCTGCTGGCCCTGCTGCTGGCACTGCATCGCTGGCCGGGCTTCCACAATGTGCTGGTGCTGCCGTCAGCGGCCATGACTGCCGATGCACGGCCCTTCATGCTCTTTGCCAATCTCGACAAAGGGAGCGCCGGACTGCTGTTGCTGGCACTGCTGGCGCCACGCTGCCATGCGTGGCGGGAATGGCGGGAGATGCTCTGCAAGACGCTGCTGCCGGGTGCCGTGACGATCGCGCTCGTGATGGGAGCGGCTTGTGTGGCGGGCCTGGTCAGGCCCGCACTGAAGTGGCCGGACTTTACCGTGGAGTTCCTGACCATCAATCTGCTGTTGACGGTGGTGGCAGAGGAAGCCTTCTTCCGTGGCGTCATCCAGCATCGGCTGCAAAGCGCCTTGCTGCACATCCGCGGCGGGACAGGGCTGGCAATGACGGCCTCCGCGCTGCTCTTCGGTGCAGCCCATCTTGGCGGCGGCCTGAGCTATGCGGTCATGGCCGGGATGGCCGGTCTCGGTTATGCGTGGGTCTTCCGGCGCACCGGACGTCTGGAGGCGCCGATCCTGCTGCACTTCATGCTCAATGCCGTGCATTTCCTCGGATTCACCTATCCCGCACTGGCCTGATGCGCGCCACCCTCAGGGCGCAATCCACTGCCCTTGCCATGGCACCTGCCCACGTTCAAAACGCGCGCGGCGATGCTGGTTCGGTGTGAGGTCCAGCCATTCGATGCGCTCCAGCCGCACTTCCACCAGGGCAAAATTTTCGAAGCCATCGCCCCTGTCCTGCTCCCGCACATGCCCCTCTTCGGGCTGAGCAATCGGTGTGCCGGGTGCATGCGGGGTCTTGTACAGGATCAGCGTATGCGGCCTGGACCCGGTCCACATGCCCCGAATGCGCGTGGCATCCTGCACCACCTGCGCCACGCCGTTCAGGCGCAGTTGCAGATGACGATCCAGGTCAACCGCCAGCATCGCCACGCGGCCATCGGCACGGAGCTCGGCCAGCTTCGGTGAACGCAGATCGGTGTGAAAGCACAGCGTCCCGGCAGAGATATTGGCCTCGCGCAAGACGATGGAACGCAACTGGGGCGCACCGTCCAGGCCCACAGTGGCCAGTTGCCAGATGGTAAACGGGGAACGTGCGGGACTGGCACCGCGGCACAATTCGTCCCAGATCAGGGTGTGGAGTTCGGGCAGGTTCATGCCGCCATTGTAGAGCCTCGCGCGCAGGCGGGTGCGTGCTGCGGATGCCGTCGGGACCATGCTCCGGCAATGACGACGCCCGCTTGCGCGGGCGTTCCGGATTGTGGCTGCAACGGGGCGCCAACGCTTCAGAATGCGCCGACGTAATTCTCCGCCAGTGCCGTCGACAGTGCGCGCGAATTGACCACGTTCTCCAGCTCGGCGCGCTGGATCTGGCGCTGGAAGGGCGAGGCATCCTCGAAGGTATGCAGCATGCTGGTCATCCACCAGGAGAAATACTCGGCGCGCCAGATGCGTTTCAAGGCCTGCTCGGTATAGGACGAGAGCCCTTGCTCGCTGTTGGTGCGATAGAACTCCTCGATGCCCTGGGCCAGGCGCCTGACGTCGCCCACGGCCAGATTCAGCCCCTTGGCTCCGGTGGGCGGCACGATGTGGGCCGCATCACCAGCCAGGAACAAGCGGCCATGCTGCATCGGCGTGGAGACGAAACTGCGCATGCCGATGATGCCCTTCTGGAAGATCTTGCCCTCCTTGACACGCCAGCCATCGCCGTTTTCCAGGCGGGTATGGAATTCATTCCAGATGCGGTCATCGCTCCAGTTGTCCACGCTGTCCTTGGGATCGCACTGAAAATACAGACGCTGTACCGTCGGCGAGCGTGTGCTGACGAGCACGAAACCACGATCGTGCTGCGCATAGATCAGCTCATCCGAAGAGGGCGGTGCTTCCACCAGCACACCGAACCAGCCGAAGGGATAGATGCGCTGGTAGTCCTGGCGTTTGCCCTCGGGAATGGCCGGGCGCGAGACACCATGGAAGCCGTCGCAACCGGCCACGAAATCGGCCTCCAGCGTATGCTGCTCACCCGCGTGCATGAAGCGTACGCGCGGCTTGCTGGTCTCGATGCCTTCGATGCTGGTGCCGCTCACACCGAACAGCAACTGCCCCTGCGCAGCCAGGCGGGCGGCCACCAGGTCCTTGATGACTTCATGCTGGGCATAGACGGTAATGGCCTGGCCGGTCAGCTCGGTAAGGTCAATGCGGTGGCGACGCCCTCCAAAGGCCAGCTCGATACCGTGATGCAGCGCGCCTTCGCGCTTCATGCGCTCGCCCACGCCGGTCTCGGTGAGGATATCCATCGTGCCTTGTTCCAGCACGCCGGCACGGATGGTGGATTCGATGTCTTCGCGGCTGCGCGTTTCCAGCACGACTGATTCGATGCCCTTCAGATGCAGCAGATGGGACAGCAACAAACCGGCCGGGCCGGCGCCGATGATGGCGACTTGGGTACGCATGGTGGAGGTCTCCGTGTAAAGGTCAGGCACCGTTTTCGTTGCAGGCGCACCGTGGCGCGCGCCCGAAGCGGGTGGCATGTCATCTGTTCTTGTTCTTGATGTGAGAGCGATCTTAGACGGCGGTGGACGAATAAAAAATGGATGATCCCGCCAATTACTTGTACTATTTTTACAGAGCACAATCACAACGCTTGATCGCGACGTAGAAGATGGAGACCCTATGCCCTTGCCCCGAAGCAAACCCCGCACCGCCGACGTACCGCAATTTTCCTTGTATGGCGAGGCTTCCCGGCAGGAGGACGCAGAGTCTGTCCATATCGAACTGATCGAGACACGCAGCCGTGTGCATGACTGGCATATTGCACCGCACACGCATGCCGGGCTTTTTCAGGTACTTTTTTTAATGTCCGGTCATGTCAGCGCGCTGATGGAAGAGGAAGTCTGGGAGGCCGACGGACCGGTGGTCATTACCATTCATCCCTCGCTGGTACACGGTTTCGATTTTTCGGAACAGGCGATCGGCTTCGTACTCACGGTCGATCCGCACGTCGTGTTTTCGGCCGGCGGCAGCGAGGCGCATGGAGAATTGTTCTCGCCCTTGTTCCTGCGACCGATGGCCATCGAACTGGCGCGTGTGCCGGAGCTGCGAGAACGCATGGAAACCCTGCTGCGCCTGCTCATCGCCGAGTCCGCTGCGCCCCGCACCGGTCACACGCTGATGCTGGAATGGCTGGCGCGCAGCGTCATGCTGCTGCTGGTGCGACTGGAAGCGGATCATCGCTCGGCGGAGTTGTCCGGACGCGGCGACTTTGAATTGTTCACGCGCTTTCGTGCGTTGGTGGAGCAGCATTTCAAGCAGCAGTGGCAGGTGGCGGTGTATGCCGACAAGTTGCGCATCACCCCCAGCCGGCTCAATCGCCTGTGCCTGAAGCTGGCCGGGCATTCAGCCTTCGACCTGGCGCAGCAGCGCTTGATTCTGGAGGCTTGTCGCAAGCTGACCTATGTGCCTTCGGGGATTTCGACGATTGCCTATGAACTGGGCTTTCAGGATCCGGCGTACTTCAGCCGGCTCTTCAAACGGCACATGGGCGTGACGCCCAAGCAATATCGGCGTACGCACGTGGAGCAATGAGTATTTCGCATGCCGTTTCCGGCAATGGCGCAAAAACAAAAACCGGTGCGCCATCTTTGAAATTCAGCCACGCCTCACAGCAGCGCCCCCAGCTCCACCTGTATCTTCAACATGGCCGGCAAGCAGCGCTCCACCATGTCTTCCAGCTTCATGCGGGCCGCATGCACGCTGATATTCATCGCCGCCACCACCTCACCGCGGAAGTTGCGCACCGGTACGGCCATGGTGCGCAGGCCCAGTTCCAGTTCCTGGTCCACCAGCGCATAACCCTGCGCGCGGGCGCGGGCGATTTCCAGTCCCAATCGTTCGACATCGGTGATGGTATGGGCGGTAATGGCCTCCGGCTGGGCACGCGCGAGGATGGCATCGAGCTGCGCCGGGGCCAGGTTGGCCAGCAGGATGCGGCCATTGGCGGTGCAGTAGGCCGGCACCCGCGTACCGGGCTGCAGAGTGGTCGAGACCAGTTGCCCGGCGCTGACCGCGGCCACGCACACCAGCTGGTCATGATCGAGCACCCCGCAGGAAGCCGCCTCGCCCAGCGAATAGGCCAGCCGGTACAGCAGCGGCTGCACGATGCGCGGCAGCCGCGCCGAATGCAGATAGGACTGTCCCAGCCGCAGCACCATCGGCGTGAGCGAGAACGTCTTGTTGTCGTGCCGCATGTAGCCCAGGTGCGCAAGCGTGATCAGATAGCGACGGGCGGCGGCGCGGGTCAGGCCGGTCAGTTGCGCCACCTCGGCGATGGTCAGGCGCGAACGCTCCTGGTCGAAGGCTTCGATGACCTGCAAGCCTTTTTCCAGCCCTGCCACCAGGTCACGCTTGAGGGGGCCGTCTTCGCTCGCCTCCGGCTCGTCATCGATTGGCTGTTGCTGCATGGATTCCCCGCCCTGTGGATAAAACAAGCTGATCTCTACCGTTTTCCCGTGGATGCAGAAAATCGGCCATTTGTGCGATTCTCGCACAAAGCGGGCGCATGGCGAATATGCTGCGCTGCGTTGGCCTTGAGAGCGGTGTCGGGCTTGCCTACTATCTGTCCACACCCAAGCACGGCGCGCCAATCGCCCATTCCGGTAGGCAAGGAATTCGAGGACGACGCCGCATTCATCCCCGTCGACCTGAGGAGACCTCATGCAATTCGATGCCATCGAACCCGGAGTCTATCCGGAACTGATCTATCCCCCCTACAAGTCCACCGTCAAGCGCGGCCCTACGCAAGCACCGCTGCGCGTGCGCGACGAGACCGCCACCGGCACCAATCTGTTCGCCTCGCCCCGGCTGATCCTGCCGCACGACATGGACCTGACCGCGCAGGGCAAGGGCGAGCCGCTGGGCGAGAAGATCGTCGTCACCGGTCGCGTGCTGGACGAAGATGGCAAGCCGGTGCGCAACTCCCTGCTGGAAGTCTGGCAATGCAATGCAGCCGGGCGCTACTTCCACAAGAAGGACCAGCACGATGCGCCGCTGGATCCCAACTTCACCGGTTTTGGAAAGATGCTCACCGATGACAATGGCCGCTATCGTTTCGTCACCATCAAGCCCGGTCCGTATCCCTGGGGCAATCACCACAAGGCCTGGCGTCCGGCGCACATCCACTTCTCCCTGTTCGGCAACATCTATGCGCAGCGTCTGGTGACGCAGATGTATTTTCCCAGCGATCCGCTGTTCGCCTACGATCCGATCTTCCAGAGCATCCCTGATGAGGCTGCCCGCCAGCGCCTGATCTCGCGCTTCTCGCTGGAGGAGACGGTCGATGACAAGATGCTGGGCTATGAATTCGACATCGTCCTGCGCGGCCGCAACGCCACGCCCATGGGCATCTGAACACAAGGCAGGAGACCACATGAGCAACATCACCACTTCGCAAACCATCGGCCCCTTCCCGCACGAAGCCTGGGCCTGGGCCGTGGAACTGACCTCTCGCGTAGAGAGCAGTGCACCGCAGGTCAAGATCAGCGGCGCCATTCTCGATGGCGATGGCGTTCCCATCAATGACGCCTGGGCCGAAGCCTGGCTGCCGGGCAGCGCTGCGTCAGAAACTTCACATGCCATTCCCGGATATCGCCGCGTGCCCACCAATGAGGAGGGCGGGTTCACATTTTCGATTTCGCAGCCCCAGGCGCCAGCTGGCAAGCCGGTTGCTTACGTGACCGTGTTTGCGCGCGGCCTGGTCAAGCACCAGTTCACGGCCGTCTTCCTGGAGGACGACCCGGCGCTGGCGCAATCGGCCCTGCTGGAGCAGGTCCCGGCCGACCGTCGTGACACCCTGATTGCCCGCAAGCAGCCTGACGGCAGCTACCTGTGGAATATCCACATGCAGGGTGCGCGCGAGACGGTATTCTTCGACTACATCTGAACGCCCTCTTCGGCGTGACGAGCATGGGGATCCGCAAGCATCTGCTTGCCGGATCCCGCTTGCGTTGGATCGCGCCGCAAGGGCAAGCACTGGAGACTTCATGAGCGTTTCGATCTTCGACAGCTTCCTCACCACTTCGGACATGATTGCGGTGTTCGACGACCAGGCGGTGGTACAAGCCATGCTGCGCTTCGAACAGGTTCTGGCCGAGGCCGAAGCCGCCGAGGGCATCATCCCCGAGGCCGCCGCGCGTGCCATTGCCAGCGTCTGCCGCGCCCCGCTCTACGACATCAACGCCCTCATCGTAGCCGGTCGGCGCGCCGGTGCGCTGGCCATTCCGCTGGTCAAGGAATTGCAACGCACGGTCGCCCTCTACAGCGAAGAAGCCGCCACCCACGTGCACTGGGGCAGCACCAGCCAGGATGTGCTGGATACGGCCATGGTGCTGGTCACGCGTGAAGCCTTGCGGCTGGTCGATGGCGAACTGGATCAGCTGGCGCGCCGCCTGCTGGACTTGTCGCAATCCCATCTGGATACACCGGTGCTGGCGCGCACGCTGATGCAGCCGGCGCAGGTGACCAGTCTGGGCTTCAAGTTCTGCAACTGGGCCGCGCCCCTGTTGCGTTCGCGCGCGCAATTGCAGGCGCTGGCCGGGCGCGCCTTGCAACTGCAACTGGGCGGTGCGGTCGGTACGCTGGCGGTGCTGGGTGACAAAGGGCCAGCGGTGGCGGCACGCATGGCTGCGGCCCTCGATTTGAAGACCCCCGAGGCGGCCTGGCATACCCAGCGTGACGAGTGGATACGCCTGGGTACCGAGATGGCGGTGCTGGCGGGCAGCCTGGGCAAGATCGCCACCGACCTGTCACTGATGGCACAGGGCGAGATTGCCGAACTGGCCGAGCCCTCCGGCAATGGTCGTGGCGGGTCGTCGGCGATGCCGCACAAGCGCAATCCGGTGTCGTCCATGATCGCCCTGGCCGCTGCTACCCGAGCGCCACAGCAAGCCGCCGCGCTGCTGGGTGCGATGTCGCAGCAGCATGAACGCGGGCTGGGCAACTGGCAGGCCGAACTGGCCGAATGGCCGGGGCTCTTCCTTGGTGTGCACGGTGCACTGCGCGCGCTCAATGATGCCTTTGCCGGGCTGGTCATTGATGAGGCGCGCATGCTGCGCAACATCGATGCCTTGCAGGGTCTGGTGTTTGCCGAGTCGGCCTCGATTGCGCTGGCTGGCGTCATCGGTCGCCCACGGGCACATAGTCTGCTGGAACAACTCACGCGCAAGGCTGTAGCCGATGGCGCGCAGCTGGTTGACGTGCTGGTCGATGCCGTAGAGGGCGATGCGCAGTTGCGCCAGGAAATCGACCTGGGCATGTTGCGTGGCCTGTTCGATCCGGTGCAAGCCACCCGCCCTGCGCGCCGCATTGCCGAAGGGCGGCTTGAACACTTGCGCGCCCAGCTGGCGCACTGATCTGCTGAATTCTCCACCTCCACCCATCACACCGAGACAAAGAGAGCACCACATGAGCTACGATCCGCTGGACCATGATTTCGAGCGCGGCATGCGCAATCGCCGCAGTGTATTGGGCGACCAATGGGTTGACCGTTCGGTGGCCAATGCCACCAATTTCAACGCCGACTTTCAGAACCTGATCACGCGTTTTGCGTGGAACGAGATCTGGGGTCGTCCCGGGCTGGACCACAAGACACGCCGCATCATCGTGCTGGCCATCACCATTGCGCTGGGGCGCTGGGAAGAATTCGAACTGCACGTACGCGCCGGGCTGACCGGTGATGCGACCACGCGGCTCAGCCCGGACGAGATGAAGGAAGTCATGATTCAGGCGGCGGTCTATGCGGGTGTGCCGGCGGGCAATACGGCTTTCACGCATGCGCAGAAAATCCTGCGTGAAGTGGGTGAGCAGATCGGTTATGCCGTGGTACCGCAGGCGCCTGCTGGCAGCGTGCATCCGGGTGTGGGGCACGAGGGCCGCACCGTTTCGTCACCGGCCTTGCATTACACCTTGCGCGAACCCCGCAATGGCAAGGCGCCGCGTCATACAGTGGTGCTCTCGCATGCGCTGGGTACCGACCTGATGATGTGGGACGGGCTGGCCAATCTGCTGGCGGCCGATTGTCGGGTGATTGCTTACGATCATCGTGGGCATGGCAGTTCGGAGAAGATCGATGGGCTCTACAGCATGGCGGATCTGGCCGATGATGCGGCCCGTTTGTTGCGCGAGCTGGATACAGGGCCGGTGGTGTGGGTCGGTTTGTCCATGGGCGGCATGGTCGGGCAGGAGCTGGCCTTGCGGCATCCGGGGCTGGTGCGATCGCTGGTGTTGGCCAATACCACGTCTGCCTATCCTGAGGCGGCGCGCGAGGTTTGGCAGCAGCGGATTGCTACCGTGCGGGCTCAAGGGATCGAAGTGATTGCCGATGCGGTCATGGGGCGGTATTTCCACGAGGGCTTCCGTGCTGCACAAGCGGCCACTGTTGCGCGCTATCGGCATCGGCTGGTCACGACCGATGCGGTGGGGTATGTGGGGTGCTGTCATGCTGTCGGGACTGTCGATACTTCTTCCCGGTTGGGGGCTATTCACGTGCCTGCCCTCGTGATTGCGGGGGAACTGGATCAGGGGACGCCGGTGGCCATGGCGCAGGCGCTGGTGGATGGGATTGCTGGTGCACGGCTGGAGGTCATTACAGAAGCCTCGCATGTCAGTGCTGTTGAGCAGCCGGCTGTGTTTGCTGAATTGGTTTGTGGGTTTATTGATGGGCTTTGATGCTGTTTTGCTGTTTTGCTGTTTTGCTGTTTTGCTGTTTTGATGATTTACGGTTTTGGGTAGTCTGCACGGGCCTCTTTCCTGCGCTCTAGCTTAATGCTTATCTTTCTCCGGTCGGGAGGACGCGCCGGGGGGCAGAAGCACTGCTTCTGCCGGCAGCCGCTCACTTTTCTTGTCTCGCCAAGAAAAGTAAGCAAAAGAAGGCGA
>NZ_JBMDJS010000018.1:0-92097 GCF_057809315.1 Herbaspirillum sp. FG34
TCGCGGCAGGCGTACTGGTAGCAGGCGCACTCGTTACCGGCGTGCTCGCGGCAGGCGTACTGGAAGCCGGCGCGCTGTCTACCGGTGTACTTGCGGCTGGTGTATTGGACACTGGCGTGCTCTCCGCCGCTACACTTGCGGCAGGTGTAGTGGTGGCCGATGTGTTGGTGACAGGAGCAGCGGAGGCAGGTGTACTGGTCACCGCTGCGCTCGCCGCCGGTGTACCGGATTCAGATGTGCTTGCCGGCGTAGCGGCCGGCGCGAGCGTGTCATGGACCAGCTTGTCGATACTCACCGCAGTGACGATATCCAGGTCCACGGCGTTGCTCGTCACCACGGGGTGGAAGTCGAACAGCAGCGAATTGTCCGAAACGTTCAGGCGCGGCGCGCTGAGACTGCCGGCCGTGACCACGCCAGCCAGCTTCTGACCGTTGTTCAGCGTCGCAGCCTTGGCCACATCGACCGCCATCGCGGCGCCCGAGGCGAAGCTGGCCGCATCGGTCACCACCAGCTTGCCGTATTGGGTGGCGCTGGCCACGCCTATCGTCAGGGTCTGTCCCGCCGTCTGGACGTAGCCTGGCACGCTCAGCGTGCCGGCCGCGATCGTCGTATTGCCGCTGTAGCTCACCGTACCGAGCACGCGCAGCGTCCCCTCGCCCTGCTTGACCAGGCTGCCCGGCGCGCTGCCATCGGCCATGCCGTTGTTGAGCGTGAAGGTGAAAGCCTGAGTATCGATATTGCCCGTACCGCTGATGCGCACCGCATTGGCCAGGGTCAGACTGTCAGCGGCGGCGCGCAGGGTGGTGCCATCGCCCATGACCAGCGCGCCGCTGCCCAGCGCGGTGGACGAGGCCACGCCCAGCGTGCCGCCTTCCAGGCGGGTGCCGCCCGAATAACTGTTGTTGCCCGACAGGGTCAGGCTGCCCTCGCCGGTCTTGACCAGGCTGCCCACGTAGTCGGCATCGGTCTTCTTGCGCACGGCGTCGAGGTAGGCGGTCTGGCCGTTGTAGTTGCCCAGGGCCAGGTTGGCCGCGACGGTATTGGCATCGGTGGAGAGCATGTAGGTCAGCAATTGCTCCTTGCTCAGCAAAGGCCCGCTGCCGGACTGCTTCAGAATGGCGGCCGCCAGCGTGTTGGCGGTCACGGCCTTGTCGGCGTTCTGGAAGGCGGTATTGTCGGCCTTGCTCTTGCTGGCCTGATAGGCGGCGTTGAGTCGGGCCCGCGTCTGCACCAGCGCCAGGGCCGCATCGTAGTCACTGTCGACCTTCGCCGTGACGACGGCAGTGGCACTGTCGAGCGTCGCTTGCAATGTGGAGGGAGACAAAGCCTCCCAGGCGGCCAGTTGCGCCTTCTCTTCGCTCTTGCGCTGGATCAGCGCGGCTTCGGAAATGTCGTTGCTCCAGGTATCGGCCTTGCCTGCACCGATCCTGGCATTGAAGACGCCCAGCAACTGGCCGGGGCCGTAGAGGGCCTTGTTCAGATCCGGCAAACCCCAGCCGAACATGGCGTTGGGAGCATCGGCCGGACCATCGCCGAGATGCTTGGCCGTAGTCAGCAGAATGGTGCGGATGGCCTGGTTGTCCAGCTCCGGATAACGCTGCATCAGCAGGCCCAGCGCGCCGGTCACGTGGGGGGCCGCCATGGAGGTGCCGGAGGCGTTGACCAGGGCGGTGTCGGAGGTAATGTTCAGGCTGGGAATGGCCGAGCCCGGTGCGGATACGCACCAGTACCTGGCCAAACCGCACTGGTTGGAAAAACTGGGCAGCGCCGAACTGGCATTGACCGCGGCCACCGCGATCCAGTTCTGCTCCAGCTCCGGCCTGAAATACGGCAACGCCGAGCGGATGTTGACGTTGGCCTTGCCGGTATTGCCGGCGGCCCAGACCATGAGCGCATTGGACTCTTGCGCGACGTCGGCTGCCGCATCCAGCCAGCTCTTCTTGCCGCCGCCCTGGAGGCGCTGGTAGGAGGCCGCCACGCCGCCGATGCTGCCGAAATCATCGCGTGAATCGGGGCTTCCCCAGCTGCTGTTGATCACGCGCACACCCGCGCTGGCGAGATTGCCGTAGGCCGCCTTGAAGTAGTTGTAGTCCACGTTCACGCCATAGACCGAACTGTCGGTGCCGTTGGTATTGGTGATGTAGTAGTCGCTGTCGAACGCCACGCCCAGGAAACCGGCGCCATTCTTGGATGCCGCGATGGTGCCGGAGACATGGCTGCCGTGCTTGTCGTTGAGGGAGCTCAGGGCACCGGTGGTGCTGAAGGCGTCACCAGCCTTCCAGGGCTGCTTGCCATCCTGGTATTGCGATCCATCGTTGGCATAGGTCCCCACGACGGCCAGCGGCGTGGCGTTGCGGCCGACGAATTCGGCATGGGTCAGCATGAGCCCCGAATCGACCGAGCCCAGCTTGATGCCCAGGCCGGTGTAGCCCGCCGCATAGGCATATTGGGCATTCATGGCGCCCAGGCCCCAGTTGGTCTTGAACTCCTTGTTGTCGGCCCAGCTGGCCACGGCCGCTGCCGCATCGGTGCTGGTGCTGCCGTCATAGTTGACATAGCTCTGCGCCATCGCCGGCACGCTCAGGGCCGGGCCCAGGGTCAGCAATACGGCAGCATACAAGGCTTTTTTCTTGAAGACGGCCGGTGGCATCGGCGCGACTTGATGTAGCGACTTCTTGTTCTTCTTCATCTTCCCTTCCTAGGTCGATCGTGTGGAATTGGCCAGGAGATCGGGAATGCTTGCCCGCCCCCGCGCTGCGTGTCGTCGCCCCGGATGCCGGCTGATACCGGCTTTTTGTAGGGGCGAATTGTCGGGGGCCGACCAGGTTCTGCACATTGTCTTTTGGTGCTGTTTGCACGCAGACAATGTGCTGTTTTTAGCATCACGCCAGGGCGTGATCAGAGGAAGGAAAAGACAAAAAAGAAGCGCAAGCCAGCTCAGCCGCGCTGACCGCAACCTGCTTCAGAAACGCCAGTTGGCGCGGATCCGATAGCTCACGCTGGCCTTGAATGGCCAGGGCGGACGCGGCGTTCCGGGCACGGCCTCGGTCAGGGCGGCCAGGCCGTCGCGCTCGGCAAGGAGCTCGAAGCGACTGGCCGGATGGTGACTGCGTGGCGGCAGCGCACGCCCGCCGGAATGCAGCTGCGAGAGCACGCCTGACAATGACCGTTGACCAGGCTGGCCCGGCAGGGACAGATCCAGATCAGCCACGCCAGCGGTGCCGAAGAATGTGTCTTGCCGACGCGAAGTACCAAGCTGCAGGCCAAGATCAAAGGTCCCCGGAACCAGGCCCAGGCCCGCCGCCAGATTGACGATGCCGGCCGTGGACGCCAGGCTGTAGCTATGGCCGCTGACCCGGTGCTGGGCCCTGGCGGCCAGGCCCAGCATCAGGCCCAGCACCAGCAGCATGAGGGCATTGCGCCAATAGGAAAGGAAGATCGCCGCAACATGCGGCACGCCATGCTTGCTCAGGTTCTCACGATTGCTCATCTGTTTGCCCACCTCGACGCTGCGGAATCGATCAGGGCAAACCACCATGCCGGATGCCCCGTCCTCGTTTTTTTTCATCCCCGGAGGGACGCTGCTCACCGCTTGTTATGTCGCGTATTGTCGGAGCACTGGGCGATTCTGGACACTGTCTTTTGGTGCAGCTTCCGTAAAGAATATGTGAATTATTTTTCGTAAGCTCACCCACCCGGAAGATGAATCTTCTGTCGCAATGGCGCAAAAAAACCGGCAGCGCATCGAGGCGCTGCCGGCGTGGGGGTGCGCTCGGGCGGATTCAGCCCGGCTGGTCGGACCAGCCCAGTCCCAGCGCCTTCTGGATGCCCACGAAGCTGCGCGTGAGATTGGCCTCGGCCTGCAACAGGTTCTGTTGCGCGGTGAGTTGCTGGCGGGTGGTATCGAGCACCTCGATGAGCGTGCCGGTACCGGCCTCATAGCGTTGCCGCGCCAGCGCCAGCGCACGGTCGGCGGAGACCTTGGTACGTGCGAGCGTGGCCACGCTGATGCGACCATAGCGCATGCGCGAGAGCGCATCCTCGGCATCGCGCAGCGCTTCGAGCACGGCCTGGCGGTACTTCATCTCGGCTTCGTCACGCACCCGTTCGGCTTGCGTGACGCGCGCCCTGGCGCGGCCAAAGTCGAGGAAATTCCAGCTCAGCATGGGGGCGCCGATGGCAGCGAAATCATCCAGGCGCGTCAGGTCCGATGGATGCGTGCCGCCCAGCCCGATGACACCAAAGAGCTTGAGACTGGGATAGCGTGCCGCTTCGGCCTGGCCGATCCTGGCGGTATCGGCGGCCAGCGTGCGCTCGGCCGCACGCACGTCGGGCCGGCGACGCAGCAACGACACCGGATCGCCGACGGCGACCTGTTGCGGTGGCAGCGGCACCGGTGCGGTCGCGGCCAGTTCCGCATCGAGCGTGCCGGGCTCCTGCCCCAGCAGCGTGGCCAGCTGGTTGAGGTAGGCATCGCGCTCGGCCTGCAAGGGGACCAGGTCGGCGCGGCTGGCATCGAGCTGGTTCTGGACACGCAACTGATCCAGCGACGAGGCGGTGCCGCGCTGGACCCGCTGATCGGTCAGCTGCAGCATCTGCTCCTGCGCCTGCACCGCTTGCCGGCCCAGCGCCAGGCGCTGCTGGCGGTCGCGCAGGCTGATATAGGCGTTGCCCACTTCGGCGGCCAGGCTGACCTGTACATCGGCCAGCGAGGCTTGCGCGGCGTCCGCCGTCGCCGTGGCTGCCTGGACGGCGCGGCGGTGTGCACCGAAGAGATCGATCTCCCAGCTGGCATCGAAGCCCACGCTGTAGAGATTGGCGCTGGTGGCCGAGCCATTGCCGGAGCTGGAACCGCCGGTCAGCGCCCCCAGATTGGCCGGTGGCAGGCGTGCGTGCGCCGCCAGCGCCGAGGCGCCCACGCTGGGCGCGGCGTTGGCCTGCTCCAGCGCCAGCCCGCCGCGCGACTGCTGCAGGCGGGCGCGGGCCACGCCAAGATTCGGGTTGGCCTGCAAGGCGCGTTCGATGAGACTGGTGAGCTCGGCATCACCCAGGGCTTGCCACCACTGGTTGATTGGCGCGGTGGTAGTCACGGTGTCGCCGCCGCGCACGAACTGCCTGGTGTGTGCGGCTTGCGGGGCGGCCTCGGGCGGGCCGGCATAGTCCGGACCGAGGGCGCAGCCGGCCAGCAGAGCTGCCGCGGCCAGGGCGATGAGGCGCGTGGCCGGAAAGGAAGAAGAGGTCTTGTCCATGTTGTTCATCAATGAGAAGCCACCGGTGCGGCATGGGTCGGCAAGGGACGCAGGAACAGCACCAGCGGCGTCACGCACAGGATGGCCACGCCCAGCAGCCAGAACAGGTCGGCGTAGGTCATGGTCAGCGCCTGGGCCTGGATGGTGCTGCCCATGAGCCGGATGGCCACATCCTGGCCGCCCAGCAGATGGCCTTGCGCAGCGATGGTGGATTGCACCAGCTCGGAATTGGCGTTGAGGCTTTCTTCCAGGCGGCGGCTGTGCAGCCACAGGCGCTGGTCCTGGATCACGGCGATGGCAGCCAGCGCCAGCGAGCCGCCAAGATTGCGCGCGGCGCTGTAGAGTCCGGAGGCATCGCCGGCCTGCGAGGGGGGCACCGAGCGGATCGCCGCCTGGTTCAGGAACAGCATCGCCAGCACGGTGCCCACCCCGCGCATGAGCTGCGAGGCCACGAAGGAGCCGCCGTAGGAGAGCGGGCTGAGGTCGGTCTCGATGAAGGCCGATGTCGCCAGCAGCAGGAAGCCCGTGCCGACGGCGATGCGGATGTCCACCAGCCGCATCAGCAAGGGCGTGAAGGGCATCATCAGGATCATCGGTACGCCCGAGAGCAGCACGATCCAGCCCGACTGCAAGGAGTTGTAGCCGGCGATGCCGGAGAGGAACTGCGGGATCACATAGGCCGTGCCATACAGCGCCACGCCCACGATCATGGCCATCATCACCACCGAGCCGAACTGGCGGTCACGCAAGAGCCGCAGCTGGATCACCGGATGGCGCGAGCGCACCTGGCCGATGGCCAGCAGGATGAAACCCAGCACGGAAGTGGCGGCCAGCCAGCGGATGTCGGGCGAGGAAAACCACTGCTCGCGCTCGCCCTCTTCGAGCACCACCGTCAGCCCGCCCAGCCCCAGCGCCAGTCCGGCAATGCCGAACCAGTCAGCCTGGCCGAACTGCTCGAACTTGGGACGCTCATAGGGGATCGCCACCAGCAGCAAGGTGATGAGGGCCGCGCCCACCGGCAGGTTGATGAAGAAGGCGTAGTGCCAGCTGACGTTCTCGGTGAGCCAGCCTCCCATCACCGGCCCCAGCACCGGCCCGAGAATGGCAGTAGCGCCGAACAGGGCATTGCCCACCGGCTGCTGCGCGCGCGGCAGCCGGGTGGCGATGATGGTCATGGCGGTCGGAATGAGCGCACCGCCCGTGAAGCCCTGCCCGACCCGCCCCACGATCATCATCGGCAGCGTGGTCGAGAGACCGCACAGCACCGAGAACATCGTGAACAGGCTGGCTGCCGTCAGCAGCAGCACGCGCAGCCCCAGCAGCCGCTCCAGCCAGGCCGACATGGGGATGATGACGATCTCGGCCACCAGATAGGCGGTGGCGATCCAGGTACCTTCGGTGCCGGAAGCACCAATCTCGCCCTGGATGGTGGGCAGCGAGGAATTGACGATGGAGATGTCCAGCGTGGCCATGAGCGCGCCCAGCGTACCGGCGGCTACTGCCAGCCAGGCAGCGGCATCGGCCTTCTCTCCCTGGACGCCCTGCCCTGGCGACGCGGCGCGCGCGGCGCTGCTCACTGCGGCTCCTTGCGGGTGGCGTTGATCTCGCTGTTGCGTTCGCGCAGATCGCGCAGTTCATCCTTGGCGGCGATGGTGTTGACCTCCACCGTCACCGACAGGCCGGCCACGAAGGCGCGGGTTTCTTCCGGGGTGGCATCGATGGCAATGCGCACCGGCACGCGCTGGACGATCTTGGTGAAGTTGCCCGTGGCGTTCTGCGGCGGCAGCAGCGAGAACTGCGCACCGGTGCCCGGCGAGAGGCTGTCCACATGACCGTGGAACTCCACGCCCGGCAAGGCATCGACCTTGATGATGGCGGGCTGGCCGATGCGCATGATGCCGATCTGAGTTTCCTTGAAGTTGGCCGAGACGTAGAAGTGTGTCGGCACCACGGTCATCATGCGCGTCCCCGGCGAGACGAACTGGCCGACCCGCACCTGCTTGTCGCCGATGCGGCCATCCACGCTGGCGCGGATCTCGGTGTAGCCGAGGTTGACGCTGGCGGCGTCATACTGCGCACGGGCGGTTTCGCCCTGGGCCTGGGCCTGGCGCACCTGCGCCTGCAGCGAGCGCACCCGCAGCTGGGCCGCATCCAGCGCCGCACGGCGCGCCGCCACGGTGCTGCGCGCCTGGGCCTGCTGGTTGCGCAGGCTGGTCAGGCGTTCGCGGGTCTCGGCGCCGGAGGCGGCCAGGGGCGTGTAGCGTTCCACTTCGGCGCTGGCGAAGCGGGCATCCTCGTCCGCCGAGGCCAGCTGTGCCTTGGCCTGGGCGATGGCGGCCTGCTGCTCGGCCAGCTGCGCCTTGGCAGCTTCCTCGCTGGCGGCGGCGGCATCGATCTGGGCCTTGGCCTGGGCCGCCTGCGCGGAATAATCACGGGCATCGATGCGTACCAGTGCCTGGCCGGCCTTGACGATCTGGTTGTCGGCCACCAGCACCTGGTCGACATAACCGGTGACCTTGGAGGAGACCGTCACGCTGTCGGCCTGGACGAAGGCATCATTGGTGCTTTCGAGATACTTGCCACGGAACTGGTAGTACAGCACCCAGGCCGCTACGATGACCAGCACCAGCAAACCCAGCGTACGCAGGATGAAACGGGCACGCGGGCTCATGCGTTTCTTGGGAGCGCTGTTCTTGTCGTTACCGGGAGAGGAGGAATCTGGCTGGGATGGACTGGCTTCTGGTTTGCCGGGTGTGGCGTCGGTCATCTTTTTTATCCTAATATCGGGGCGCGGAAGGTTTCAAACGGAATCCATACGGTGCCAGTACAGTGTTGGTGACTGGCAATACACTTGGCCGTTGGGGAGCAATACAGTGCCAATACAGTGCCAAGACAGTGGCGATACAGCGTCAGTACGGTTGTGCGCAAACCAAGGCAATAATTAATGAGGTACCATATGATATGGTATCTGGAAAAATCATGTCTACAAGCTTTACAAACGATGACAGCAGCAGTGCCGCCGAGGCACTGCGCGACTTCTACATTCGCTCGCACCGCACGCTGGACAAGCTCATGGCCGGTGAAGGCGCCTCGCTGGCGCGCAACAAGATGCTCGGCCATATCGAGCGCAACAGCCCGGTGCGCGCGGCTGATCTGGCGACGGCCTTCGGTTTTGCACCGCGCACCATCACCGAGGCCATCGATGCGCTGGAGCGCGACGGACTGGTCCGGCGCAGTGGCGACGCCAGCGACCGCCGGGTCAAATACATCGCTTTGACCGCATCGGGCAAGGAAGTGCTGCGGGCCTCGGAGCCGGTGAAGAAAACCTTCATCGATGGACTGTTCGCTGCCTTGAGCGAAAAGGAGATCGCCAGCTTGACCACTGTCCTGGGCAAGCTCAACCATCGATTGGCGGAACTGGAAGAAGTGTATTCCGCGCCCCCCTCTGCGACAGCCGTTGCAACGGATGAGGTACCCGCCAGGCGCGGTCGAAAGAAAAGCTGACACGGCAGAACAGACAAGAAAAACGCTCCCGCCAGGGGAGCGCCAGAACATGCGGTATGGCGAGGGGTGAGACCGCCCTCAGCGCCGGGCCATCACCGATCCGCGAAACGATCGGTGGCTGCGATGAGCTGGTCGAGAATACCGGGTTCGTTGTAGGCGTGACCGGCACTGTCGATCAAGTGCAGTTGCGAACCGGGCCAGGCCTGGTGCAGGTCCCAGGCGGACTTGGCCGGGGTGGCCAGGTCATAGCGACCCTGCACGATCACACCGGGAATGCCTTCCAGGCGCGCGGCATTGGCCAGCAGCTGGCCCTCCTCCATGAATCCCTTGTTGAAGAAGTAGTGGTTCTCGATGCGCGCAAAGGCCAGCGCGAATTGCGCATCGTTGAAGGAATCGATCAGGCCCTCATCGGCTACCAGGGTGATGGTGCTGGCTTCCCAACGGCTCCAGGCGCGCGCGGCCTGCAGCTTGGCGGCTTCGTCGTTGCCGGTCAGACGTTGGCGATAGGCATGCACCAGATTGCCGCGCTCGGCCACCGGGATCGGGGCCAGGAATTGGTCCCAGCGATCCGGCACCATCCACGAAGCTCCCTCCTGGTAGTACCAATCCAGCTCGGCCTGGCGCAACAGGAAGATGCCGCGCAGGACCAGCTCGGTCACGCGCTGTGGATGGGTCTCGGCATAGGCCAGCGCCAGCGTGCTGCCCCAGGAACCGCCGAAGACCTGCCAGCGGGCGATGCCCAGCAGTTCGCGCAGGCGTTCGATGTCGGCCACCAGGTCCCAGGTGGTATTGGCCTCGAGGTTGGCATGCGGCAGCGAGCGGCCACAGCCGCGCTGGTCGAACAGGACGATGCGGTATTTTTCCGGATTGAACAGGCGCCGGTGCGAGGGGCCGCAACCGCCACCGGGCCCGCCATGCAGGAAGACCACCGGCTTGCCCTTGGGGTTGCCGCAGACTTCCCAATAGACCTGGTGACCGTCACCAACGTCGAGCATGCCGTGCTCATGGGGTTCAATGGGGGGATAGAGGCCGCGCAGGCTGGCAGGGGCGGAAGTGGTCATCAGCAGATCCTTGGGGATGAAGACAAAAGAGGCAGTATAGGGTGGGCAGGATGAGAATGCAGATTCCTCATTCCACCACGAGTTCCGGATTGTTCTTCACTTCGTTGAGGACAAAAAAGGAACGCAATTGCCGCACCCCCGGCAAGCGCAGCAGGGTGTTGGCATGCAGGCGATTGAAGGCTTGCAGATCCTTCACGCGCAGCTTGATCCAGTAATCGAATTCCCCGGCCAGCAGCAGGCACTCCTGGACGGCGGCAATCTCGCGCACCGCCTTCTCGAATTCGGCGAAGCTCTCCGGGGTGGAACGGTCCAGCACCACGCCCACCGTCACCAGTACCGGCAGACCTAGTTTTTCGGGATCGAGGATGGCGCGCACTTCCTTCACATAGCCCTCGTCCATCAGCCGTTTGGTGTGGTTCCAGCAGGCCGTGGCACTCATGCCGAGCTTCTTGGCCAGCTCGGCATTGCCGATGCGGCCATCCTTCTGCAGCGCCTTGAGGATGCGCTTGTCCATGCGGTCGAGCGTCATGATGATTCTTTCCTTAAATGACAAATTGTCGCAATTTTATTTGCATGAAATAATTTACATCGATTTTTCATCACGAATAATGCCATAAATTCGGAAGCACCATTTTAATCCTCCGGCGTAAAGTTGATCCCGGCGATTCACCATGAATCGGACCAGATTCGGACCCCTTTCGACCATCCACCTGAACCGGAGCACTCCATGCTGGCACTCGACAAACTCTTCCCTCGCAAGACCCTGGGCTTCTTCCCCTCCCCCATCCACAAGCTGGAACGCTTGTCCGCCATGCTGGGCGTGGAAGTGTGGGCCAAGCGCGATGACGTCTCTTCCGGCCTGGCCTTCGGCGGCAACAAGATCCGCAAGCTTGAATGGCTGGTGGCCGATGCCCTGGCCAAGGGCTGCGACACCCTGGTTTCGATCGGCAACATCCAGTCCAACCACACGCGCCAGGTCTGCGCAGCGGCTGCTGCCGTGGGCATGAAGTCCTACACCGTGCAGGAAACCTGGCTGGAATGGGATGACCCGGTCTACGACAAGGTCGGCAACATCCTCCTGACCCGCATCATGGGCGGCAACCCGATCATGGGCGGCTATGGCTACTCCACCACCGAGAAGGACACCTGGGCGCGCGCCCTGGAAGAAGTGCGCGCCAAGGGCGGCAAGCCCTATGCGATTCCGGCCGGTGCGTCGGACCACCCGCTGGGCGGCCTGGGCTATGCCAACTTCGCCGATGAAGTCGCAATGCAGGAACAGCAGCTGGGCATCTTCTTCGACAACATCGTGGTGGCCACCTGTACCGGTTCCACCCAGGCCGGCATGGTGGTCGGTTTCGCCGCCCAGGAAAAGCGTCGCCGCGTGATCGGCATCGACACCGCCGATGACGAAGCCATGACCCGCCGCGCCGTCACCAAGATCGCCAACGACACCAGCGAGCTGATCGCCGCCAAGGGTGGCCAGCGCGTCGTGGTGCGCGATGCCGACATCGAGATCATTCCCGACTACAGTGGCCCGGCCTATGGCTTGCCGAGCGAGCAGACCATCGCCGCCATCCGTACCGCGGCCGAGATGGAAGCCATGCTGACAGATCCGGTGTATGAAGGAAAATCCATCGACGGCTTGATCGACATGGCCAAGAAGGGCCATTTCAAGGGCCAGCGTGTACTGTATGCCCACCTCGGTGGCGCACCGGCACTGAACGCTTATTACAAGGCCTTCGAAGATCCGGAAAACCTCACCAAGCTGGCGCGCGAAGCACGCTACAAGGAGTAAGCCGGAGCGCTCCGCGCAGACGCATCGGCGCGCTGCACATCCAGCCCGTGCCTGCTCAAGCAGGCCGGGCTTGTGTCATTTTGGGGCGCAAGTTCCCGCTGGCCGGCTCATTTTTTCTTCATGTGCCTGCCCGCTTGATCGGCATCAAAGCCCGCAGAAAGCTTCACGCGTACCTTTCGGACATCCTCACTCGACAGGTAAAACACCGTGAAAAAAATCGTCACCCTCACTGCCGCCGTGGCCGCCCTGGCCTCCTCCTTTGCTGCTGCTCCCGTGTTCGCACAGGAAGCCCAAGGCCCGTGGCTGGTGCGCGTACGCGCCGTCAACCTGAGCCCGGAAAACAAGTCCGACCCGGTCGGCGGCACCGGCGCCTCGGACCGCATCACCATCAACAACAAGGTGATTCCCGAGTTCGACATCAGCTACTTCTTCACCCCGAACATCGCTGCCGAACTGGTGCTGACCTATCCGCAAAAGCAGGACGTGCGCCTGGACGGCACCAAGATCGGTACCTTCAAGCACCTGCCGCCGACCCTGACGCTGCAATACCACTTCATGCCTGAAGCGGCCTTCAGCCCCTACATCGGCGCCGGCATCAACTACACCCGCATCTCCAGCGTCAGCCTCGCCAACGGCCTGCAACTGGATAGCAGCAGCGTCGGTGGCGCCCTGCAGATCGGTGCCGACTACAAGATCAACAAGAACTGGCTGATCAACTTCGACATCAAGAAGGTGCAGATCTCCAGCGACGTGAAGACCGCTGCCGGCACCAAGGTCAGCAACGTCAAGATTGATCCGTGGCTGATCGGCGTTGGCGTGGGTTACCGTTTCTAAGGTATTCTTGCCGCACCCAAACGGCGCGATCCGTCATCGATGATGACCGGTCGCGCTGTTTTTTGGGATCCGCGCTAACGTCCCGCCACCGGTTTTCCGGCCGCCATGTCTTGCAATGCCATCCGCCCCTTGCAGCGTTAGCTGGAGCAGTCTCCTGCGGCATGCTCCCCCGTCCACCGTTTGATAGTAGGAAGAGGTAATTACGATGTCGACGACTTCGCACCCCCACACCCCGGTCGCGCCTGGCGCACCGATGCCCCATCGCAAGATCATCCGCTCCTGGGTGATCCCCATCAGCCAGCGCAGCACGGCCATCGCCCTGGCGCTGTCGGTACTGGACTTCTGCCTGTTCGGCGCCAGCCTGGCGGCCATCGTCTGGGCCCCCTGGCTACTGGCCAAGATCGCCCTGGGCGTGGTCAATGGCTTCATCATCGGACGCCTGTTCATCCTCGGCCACGATGCCTGCCACCAGGCCTTCACGCCCAGCCGCAAACTCAATACCTGGCTGGGCCGCCTGCTGTTCATGCCTTCGCTCACGCCCTATAGCCTCTGGGCCGTGGGCCACAACGTGGTGCACCACGGCTATACCAACCTGAAGGGTTTTGATTTCGTCTGGCAGCCGCGCTCGCTGGAAGAGTTCCGCGCCCTGCCGCGCTGGCGCCAGCGCCTGGAGCGCCTCTATCGCAGCGGCTTCGCTCCGGGTCTGTACTACATGGTCGACATGTGGTGGAAGCGCATGTACTTCCCCTCCAGGAAGCAGATGCCGACCCGTCGTGCCGAATTCATGTGGGATGGCGTGCTGGTGACGGCCGTGGCGGCTGTCTGGATCGCCGGCCTGGCCTGGGCTGCGCAAGCCACCGAACAATCCTTCTGGACCCTGCTGGTGACCGGTTTTGCGATTCCGCTGCTGTTCTGGAAGGCCATGATCGGCTTCGTGGTGTATGTGCACCATACGCATACCTCAGTGGCCTGGTATGAAGACAAGATCACCTGGGCTGCTGCGCAACCCTTCGTCTCCACCACCGTGCACCTGACCTTTGGCCGCTACTGGGGCGCGCTGCTGCATCACATCATGGAACACACCGCGCACCACGTGGACATGAGCGTGCCGCTGTATCGCCTCAAACAGGCCCAGAAGAAGCTGGAAACCATGCTGCCCGGCCGCATCGTGATCCAGCGCTTCTCCTGGCGCTGGTATTTCGATACCGCACGTCGCTGCAAGCTGTACGACTTCAAGCGCCTGTGCTGGACCGACTATCGCGGTCGTCCCACCAGCACGCCGCTGCCGCTGCCGGAAGTCAACAAGGCGACGGCCGAAGCCTGATCCGGCAGTGGCCGGTCAACGCCTTCAGATCGCCACGAAGATACTGAAGTTTCAATAACAAGACGGTCGCATGGAAGGGCATTCGCGGGTCCCCGGTAACCCCGCGATACCGCCCACTTTCCCCCATCAAGGCCGCTTCTCTACACTGCGCTGTGCGCGCTTTCCGGTGCCGCTCAGGCACCGTCAGTTGTGACGGATTGCAGTGAAATTGCGCGTGACGACGCGGCCTCGCCAGTCGATTTCGGCGATTACTTCGACCATGTTTGATCTGGGACAAGAAATGCCGTCTGATACGGGAATACTGTGCTTCCTATTACGTTCCGCGCACTTAAAATCGAGTCATTCGATTGCCACAAGTCCGCCGGGAACATCGTATGAACCAGCCTTGCCACTCCACTTCGCTCGCCGCTGGCGCCACCAACGCCAACGCTTCCCTGACCTCATGTTCGCCGCTGACGGCCGCGCGTGAAGCCGCTGCCAGCTCCGCGCTGCGCAGTTGCACCGCCTGCGGCATGCACCAGCTGTGCCTGCCCATGGGTCTGGACGAATCCGACATGAAACGCCTGGACAAGATCATCGGCCGCCGCAAGGTCGCACGCGATGACTTCCTGTACCGTATCGGCGACCGTTTCACGGCACTCTATGCAGTGCGCGTGGGACACTTCAAGACCTACCAGGAAAACCTCGACGGCGACCGCCAGATCACCGGCTTCCAGATGCCCGGCGAACTGCTGGGCATGGATGCCATCAGCACCGAGCAGCATCAATGCGATGCGGTGGCCCTGCAGGACAGCGAAGTCTGCGAAATCCCGTTTGCACGCCTGGAACAGCTGTTCGGCCAGATTCCGCATCTGCTGCGTCATTTCCACCGCATGATGAGCCACGAGATCACCAGCGAACAGAACGTCATCATGCTGTTGGGGAACATGCGTGCGGAACAGCGGTTTGCCGCTTTTCTGGTGAATTTGTCTTCACGTTACGCTGCACGCGGCTATTCCTCCACACGCTTCCAGCTGCGCATGACGCGCCAGGACGTCGGCAACTATCTCGGCCTGACCATCGAGAGCATCAGTCGCCTGATTTCCAAGTTCCGCAAGCAGGGTCTGCTGGCGGTGGAACAGCGCGATGTGGAAGTGGTCGACCTGGCCGCGCTCAAGCGCCTGGCTGCGGGCATGGATGCCTGCACTCCGGTGGCGGCGGCAACCGCCCGCTCGGGCAGCTAAGCGCTAGCGGCCCGAAAAGCGTCCGGAGTGCTCAGCCCTGGACGAAATGGCGCAGGCGCTCTCTTGGCAGCGCCCGCGTCAGCCGTACGGCCAGCAGGCCACATGCGGCAAAACTTCCCCAGAAACAGAAGAACCCTACGGTGTAGGCCGCCAGTGCTTCCCACTCATGGCCGGCTGCCATGGCCAGCTCCTCGGGATTGAACAGGGAAAAGAACATTCCTTCGGCCGCGATGGCCATCAGGAAGGCGACCCAGCCCACGATGGCGAGATTGCGTTGTTGTTTGCGCATGACTGTCTCCTTGATGCAGGAAGTTTCATCCGTAGAGGGCCGGTCTTGAAGCCGACTTCACTCCAGCTTAGCGCATTATTCGGCCGGTGCGTAGGCCTCGGCATTCATTTCGATGCTGCGCTGTTGCGGCCACACCCAGGTACCGTGCAGGCGCCAGCGGTGGCTGCCATCTTCGGCTACCAGGCGCCAGCGCGCCTGTTCCATCTCCGCCAGCGGCACCGAGAAGCTGCCATCGGCGGCGGGGTGGACCATGAGCGTCCTGTCCTTGGCGGGCAGCGTCGGGTGCACCAGGTTCAGTACCAGGGTCTGCCCTTCTTCGCCGGTAGCAGGCGTCTGGCGCATCTGCAAGCGGCCCCGCAGCACCGCGCTGGCCGGATCATAGGCAATACCGATGGAGGCGCCCAGGCGCTGCGCTTCGTGATCGCGGCGCAGGTCCTTGTTGATGGCCTTGCCCTGCTTGTAGTAATCGTCGGCCACCAGCGCATCGGCGCGCGAAATGGCCAGCCAGGCGGTGAAGATGCCGGCCACCACCACCACGGCCGGGCCGGACATCAACAGCCAGGGCCAGCGGTGACGGTACCAGGGAAGGGTGTTGCCAAGCTTGGGGGAGACGGTCTGCATGGTTTCCTCTCGATATGACGTTGGGTTCATGTGAGCTGCGCCATTTTCTGCCGTCAGCGGCGCGGCACCAGGAAGACCGCCTTCTCGCTGACGTGCAGCGCGGGCTGGTCCTCGGCCTGCAATTCGATATGAATCTTGTTGGAGCCGGACTCGCCTGCCCCGTGCGGTGCCCTCACCCTGACCGGCACCATCAGGGTCTGGGTCGCAGCCAGTTCGATGGGACCGACTGGATCGACCGTCAGACCATCGATGCCGGTGGCGCTGATGCGGTAGCGATGGCCGCGCTCGTCGGTATTGATGACCTGCAGGCGATAGACGTTTTCGATGATGCCATCTTCCACTTCGCGCCCCATCGAGCCCCGGTCGCGGATCACATCCAGCTTCAGCGGGGTGCGCACCACCAGCGAGCCCAGGAACAGCGCGATCACCGCCCCCAGGATGGCGGTGTAGATGAGGATGCGCGGACGGAACAGGCGGCGCCGGATTTCCGGCGTCGAGAAGCCCTGCTCGATGGCGTTCTCGGTGGAATAGCGGATCAGGCCGCGCGGACGGTCGATCTTGTCCATCACGCTGTCGCAGGCATCGACGCAGGCGGCGCAACCGATGCACATGTATTGCAGGCCCTGGCGGATATCGATGCCGGTGGGGCAGACCTGGACGCACATGGTGCAGTCGATGCAATCGCCCGCCTTGCTGCCCTCCTGCAGCTTGGCCGCCTTGGCCGCCGGCATGCGTGGCTCGCCACGGGTGTCGTCGTAGGTAATGATGAGCGAGTCGCGGTCGAACATGGCGCTCTGGAAGCGCGCATACGGGCACATGTACTTGCACACCTGCTCGCGCATCCAGCCGGCATTGCCGTAGGTGGCGAAGGCGTAGAAGACAATCCAGAAGCTTTCCCACGGGCCCAGCGCGAACTGCCCGATTTCAGGCAGCAGGTCGCGGATGGGCGAAAAGTAGCCGACGAAGCTGATACCGGTCCACAGGGCCACGCTGCCCCAGGCCAGGTGCTTGGCCGACTTGCGCCAGAGCTTGTCGAACGACCAGGGCTGGCGGTCCAGACGCATGCGGGCGCTGCGGTTGCCTTCGATACGACGTTCAATCCACAGGAAGATCTCGGTGTAGACCGTCTGCGGGCAGGCATAGCCGCACCAGACGCGGCCGGCGATGGCAGTGAAGAGGAACAGGCTGAAGGCACAGATGATCAGCAATGCGGCCAGCCAGATGAAGTCCTGCGGCCACAGCACCAGGCCGAACAGGTAGAACTTGCGCGAGGCCAGGTCGAACAGCACGGCCTGGCGCTCGTTCCAGTTGAGCCACGGCAGGCCGTAGAACACCAGCTGCGTCAGGAACACGCACAGCCAGCGCAGGCTGGCGAAGCGTCCTTGAATCTCGCGCGGGTAGATCGGTTCACGCGCGGCATACATGCGGATGACGGCATATTCATCCTTGCCGTCCTTGCGGGGCGCTTCCTCCTGGGATGGCGGGCCCTCTTCCTTGCCCTGCCTGGGTGTCATTGCGGCCTTGTTCATGGTCTTGCCTGCTCTGCTTTCGCTCTCTGTCATGCGCCCCTTGGCCGGGCGCGGCCGGTATGGCCATCACGAAGAACGCCGGGGCCGCGCAGTTCTGTGACTGCGTCGGCCCCGGCGCGGGTTCAACTGCTCATCGGAGCCTACTTGGCCTCGGCATTGCTGGGCTTGTTGGACAAGCTCCAGACATAGGCCGCCAGCACGTGCACCTTGGGTTCACCGAGGAATTCGCCAAACGCCGGCATGGTGTTGTCGCGGCCTTTGTTGATGGTTTCCTTGATGGTGTCGATGCTGCCGCCGTAGAGCCAGATCTTGTCCGACAGGTTGGGCGCGCCCAGGGCCTGGTTGCCCACGCCGCCAGGGCCGTGGCAGGCCATGCAGGCGGCGAACTTGGACTTGCCCAGCTCGGCCTTGATCGGGTCATGCGCCGAGTTGGACAGGCTCAGCACATAGTTGGCGACGTTGTCGACATCCTTGTCGGTCCCCACCGCAGCAGCCATGGGTGGCATGACGCCGTGACGGCCCTTGAGGATGGTTTCCTTGATGATCTCGGGTGTGCCGCCATGCAGCCAGTCGTTGTCGGTCAGGTTAGGGAAGCCCTTGTTGCCGCGTGCATCCGAACCGTGGCACTGCGCGCAGTAGGTCAGGAACAGGCGCTCGCCGATGGCATGGGCCTGCGGATCAGCGGCCACTACCTTCAGGTCCTTCTTGAGGTAGCTGTCGAAGAGCGGTCCGTACTTGGCTTCGGCCTGCTTGACGTCGGCATCATGCTCGCCGGTCGAACGCCAGCCCAGGGTGCCGGGCAGGTTGCCCAGGCCGGGGTAGGCGATCAGGTAGCCCACCGAGAAGATGATGGTGATATAGAACAACCACATCCACCAGCGCGGCAACGGGTTGTTCAGTTCGGTCAGGTCTTCGTCCCAGACATGACCGGTGGTCGAACCGGCGATGGGCTGGTCGCCCTTCTTGACCTTCCAGCTGGACTGCTGCCACAGCAGCAGCGCGCAACCGGCGATACCCAGCACGGTCAGGACGATGATCCAGATATTCCAGAAACCATTGGTGAAATCAGCCATGGCTTGTCTCCTTGTCGCTGCTGTCGGCCGCGGGCTGGCCGATGTCGCCATCGGCGAAGGGGATCATCTCGGCTTGCGTGAAGTCAGCGGGCTTGTGGCTGACATAGGTCCACCACAGGATGCCGGCAAAGGTGAGGAAGCTGATCAGCGTGATCAGGCTGCGTGGATCGGTCAACATTTCAATCATGGTCTTATCTCTCCGCCTTGATCAGGACACCCAGGCCTTGCAGGTAGGCGATCAGCGCATCCTGTTCGGTCTTGCCGACCAGCTCGGCCGGCGCATTCTTGATGTCTTCTTCGGTGTACGGGTCGCCGATGCGCTTCAAGGCCTTCATGCGCGAGACGATGTCGTAGTTGTCCAGCTTGGTCTGCTCCAGCCACGGATAGGCCGGCATGTTGGACTCCGGCACCACGTCACGCGGATTGTGCAGGTGGGCGCGATGCCATTCATCGCTGTAGCGGGTGCCGACCCGGGCCAGGTCCGGACCGGTACGCTTGGAGCCCCACTGGAAGGGGTGGTCATAGACCGATTCACCCGCCACCGAATAGTGGCCATAACGCTCGGTCTCGGCGCGCAAGGGGCGGATCATCTGCGAGTGGCAGTTGTAGCAACCCTCGCGGATGTAGATGTCGCGGCCGGCCAGGCGCAGGGCCGAGTAGGGCTTCAAGCCGGCGATCGGTTCTGTGGTCGATTTCTGGAAGAACAGCGGCACGATCTCGGCCAGGCCACCCACGCTGACCACCAGCAGCACCAGGCCGATGAGCAGCCAGGGGTTCTTCTCAATCCATTCATGCGAAAACTTCATACTTTCCCCCAATCAGTGCGCAGCGTTGGTCACGGCAGGAATCGGTGCGACAGCCAGTTCGGTGCCGCGCATGGTGCGCCAGGTGTTGTAGGCCATCACCAGCATGCCGGACAGATACATCAGGCCACCCATCAGACGAATGACGTAGTACGGGTAGGTCGCCTTGACGCCCTCGACGAAGGTATAGGTCAGGGTGCCGTCGGGATTGACCGCACGCCACATCAGGCCCTGCATCACCCCGGCGATCCACATGGCGGCGATGTAGAGCACGATGCCGATGGTGGCTACCCAGAAGTGGATCTCGATCAGATCCTTGCTCCACATCTGGGTCTTGCCCGACAGACGCGGGATCAGGTAATACATCGCTCCCATGGTGACGAAGCCAACCCAGCCCAAGGCACCGGAGTGCACGTGGCCGATGGTCCAGTCGGTGTAGTGGGACAAGGCGTTGACGGTCTTGATGGCCATCATCGGACCTTCAAAGGTGGACATGCCATAGAAGGACAGCGAGACCACCAGGAACTTCAGGATGGGATCGGTACGCAGCTGGTGCCAGGCGCCCGACATGGTCATCATGCCGTTGATCATGCCGCCCCAGGACGGTGCCAGCAGGATCAGCGAGAACACCATGCCCAGCGACTGGGTCCAGTCAGGCAGCGCGGTGTAGTGCAGATGGTGCGGACCGGCCCACATGTAGGTGAAGATCAGCGCCCAGAAGTGCACGATGGACAGGCGATAGGAGTACACCGGACGGTTGACCTGCTTGGGAATGAAGTAATACATCATCCCCAGGAAGCCGGCGGTCAGGAAGAAGCCCACCGCGTTGTGACCGTACCACCACTGGATCATGGCATCCTGCGCGCCGCTGTACATGGAGTAGGACTTGGTCAGCGTGGCCGGCATGGTCATGCCGTTGACGATGTGCAGGATGGCCACGGCGATGATGAAGGCACCGTAGAACCAGTTGGCCACGTAAATGTGCTTGACCTTGCGCTTGACGAGGGTGCCGAAGAACACCACGGCGTAAGCGACCCAGACGATGGCGATGAGAATGGTCAGGGGCCATTCCAGTTCGGCGTATTCCTTGCCGCGGGTCAGCCCCATGGGCAGCGTGATGGCCGCACCGACGATGACCAGCTGCCAGCCCCAGAAGGTGAAAGCGGCCAGGAAGTCTGAGAACAGCCGCACCTGGCAGGTCCGCTGGACGACGTAATACGAGGTAGCCATCAGCGCACAACCGCCGAAGGCAAAGATGACTGCGTTGGTATGCAGGGGACGCAGCCGGCCGAAGCTCAGCCAGGGAATCCCCATGTTCAATTCGGGCCATGCCAGCTGGGCGGCGATGATCACACCGACCAGCATACCGACTACGCCCCACAGGATGGTCGCCACGGTAAATTGGCGCACAACCGTGTAGTTGTAGCTATTTTCTTTGCTCACGAAACTCTCCCCACTTTGTTGAGTACTGTTCAATGCGAGCTTACGGGGCAAGCCTTCCAGGGGCATTGACGTGTATCAAGTAGAAAGACAGCGGCAGAGAAATGCCGCAGATCGTGAGCCACAGGCCGCAGCGCGCGGCACGCAAGAGCGGCTCAGGAAGGATCGTGCCGACCCTGCGGCGCAGGGGTGTCATCGTCGTGGAGAATGCGCATGGCCGGGCCTTCGAGGTCATCGAACTGGCCGCCGTCGGAGGCGCGGAAGAACACCCAGATCGCCACGAACACCAGCAGCGTACTGAGCGGAATGAGCAGGTAGAGCGCTTCCATCACGCCCCTCCTGCCAGTGCTGGCCGAGGTGCCGATGTCGGCACCGTGACCGGCAGCGATGGGCGCGTGGCCCGACTCAGGCGCAAGGCATTGCCGACCACCAGCAGCGAGCTGGCCGACATGCCCACCGCCGACATCCAGGGATCGAGCAGGCCGAAGGCTGCCGCCGGGATGGCGAGGAAATTGTAGAGGCTGGCCCACACCAGATTCTGGCGCACGATGCGCATGGTGCGCCGAGCCATCTGCGCGCACTGCGCCACGGCAGACAAGCGGTCGCTCATGATGACGGCATCGGCACTGACCTGGGCCAGCGCCGCACCCTTGCCCATGGCGAAGGACACATCCCCGGCGCGCAGCATGGCGGCGTCGTTGATGCCATCGCCAACGATGGCCACCACCGCCCCGCCCTGCTGCAGTTCGCGCACCACCTCCAGCTTGCGTTGCGGGGTACAGCCGGCAATCACTTCATCGATGCCGACGGCGGCCGCCACCTCGGCGCAGACGTCAGGCTGGTCACCGCTGAGCAGGATCACGCGCATGCCCTGCGCACGGAAGGCGGCCACCGTCTCTTCGGCATCGGCACGCAATGCGTCAGCCAGGTCGAAGCGCGCCAGCCAGCCATCGCTGTTGCCCAGATAGACCGACCCGGCCGCCGCGGCAGCGGGATGACTCAGCTCGGAAGGCAGCCGTGCTCCGGCAAGCTCGGCCACGAAACGACGCGCTCCCAGACGATGCGGTACGCCATCGATGAGGCAGTGCATGCCAGCACCGGTCACCGAACCCAGTTGCATCACCTCGCACGCCGCAATACCCTGACGCCGCGCCTCGTCCACCAGTGCCCTGGCCAGTGGATGCAGGCTGCCGTGCTCCATGGCCGCTGCCAGCGACAAGGCCCGTGCTTGCGGAATGCGGCTCCACAAGGCCGTCAGTTGCGGCCGGCCCTGGGTGAGCGTACCGGTCTTGTCGAAGAGAATGGTATCGGCGCGTTGCAAGGTTTCCAGTACATTGCCACGCACCACCAGGGTACCTTCACGCAGCAGGCGATCCGTCGCGGCGGCCAGGGCCGAGGGCGTGGCCAGCGACAGCGCACACGGACAGGACACCACCAGAACGGCGATGGCCGTGGCCCAGGCGCGCGCAGGATCGATCAGGTGCCAGGTGAGAAACGTGATGGCCGCCAGCAGCAGCAAGGCCACCACGAAGCGCGAGGCCACGATGTCAGCCCACTGCGCCAGGGCCGGCTTGCCCTGCCCGGCTTGCTCGGCCAGGCGGGTAATGGCGGCCAGCGTACTCTCGCGCGTGGTGCGCAGTACACGCAGCAGCACCGGCTGGCTCAGGTTGACGGCACCGCCCGGCGCCTCCTGGCCGGGCTGGAAAGTCTGCGGACGACTTTCGCCGGACAGCAGAGCCAGATCCAGTTCGGCCAGACCTTCGAGCAGGCAGGCATCGGCGGCGATGGTATCGCCGGGACGGGCCAGAATGACGTCGCCGACCTGCAATTGCGCGGCTGCCACCAGCGTCGTCTCACGTTGCTGCGGATAATTGCGCAGCACCAGCGCCGCCGCAGGAAAAGCCTGCTGCATGCGTTCCAGCGCCGCCGCCGACTTGCGTCGTGCGGCGGTTTCCAGATAGCGGCTGGCCAGCAGCAGGAAGATGAACATGCTCACGCTGTCGAACCAGATCTCGCCCTCCCCGCGCCAGGTGGCGATGGCGCTGCCGGCGAAGGCGGCGGCGATGCCAATGGCCACCGGCAGGTCCATGCCCGGCGCACGGGCGCGCAGACCTGCCCAGGCGCCGGTGAAGAACGGCAAGGCCGAATAGAACACCGCCGGTATGGTGAGGAACAGGCTGGCCCAGCGCATCAGCGCCATCATGTCGGGATCGATGCCTTCACGCGTCATGTAGACCGGAACGGCATACATCATCACCTGCATCATCGACAGGCCCGCGATGAACAACTGGCGGAACAGGCGGCGACCGGCGCGGCGCGCCTGTTCGCCCTGGCGTAGCGGATCGAAGGGATAGGCGGTATAACCCAGGCCACGCAGGCCGCGCAGGATGGTGGAAGTGGAACAAAGGGCGGGATCACGGCGGATGTGCAGCCGTGCACTGGCCACGTTGAGTTCGGCCATGTGGATACCGGGCAGCCGCGCCAAGTATTTTTCGATCAGCCAGACGCAGGCGGCACAGCGCAAGCCATCGATGGACAACACCAGTTCCTGCGCTTGGTCGGTTGTGCCAGAAACTTCACCATCGCCTGTCTGCACGGGCAGGTCCACCAGCGCCAGCTCGGGCGGCAGCAATTGTTCCGGGTCGACACGGGCTGAGGGAACGGTACGACGCAGGTAGAAATCTTCACATCCACTCTCGACGATGAGCCGGGCCACGCTCTGGCAGCCCACGCAGCACAGGGCGCGCTGAACACCGCCGATCTCCAGCCGCCACGACTCCCCCGCCGGCACCGGCTGGCCGCAGTGGAAACACAGATTCGCCGCGTCACTTTCCTGCTTGCGCATGGTCATCCTCCATGTACCGGACTGACGCAGAATACGTCGATCCAGCCACGTGCGATTCCCAGGCCGCCTATTTCGGCAACGCGCAGCAAACCCAGCAAGCCGAAGGCCAGCACGATCACACCGGCGCTGCGCCGCACCCAGGCCCGCGCGACCAGCTGACGCAGGCGCGCACCCGACATGCCTGCCACCAGCAGCACCGGCAAGGTGCCGGCACCGAAGCTCAGCATGGTCAATGCGCCCTGCCAGGCACTACCGGCCATGAGTGCGGTGAGCAAGGCGCTGTAGACCATTCCGCACGGTAGCCATCCCCACAGACTGCCCAGCAGCACGGCCTTGGCGGGCGTATCGACCGGTACCAGCCGTGCCGCGTGCGGACGCAGGCGCGCCCACAAGCCGCTGCCCAGTTGCTCCATGCGTGACATGCCGCTCCACCATTGGGTCAGGTAGAGCCCCAACAGGATCAGGATGAGATTGGTGATGACGTAGGCCACCGTCTGCGCCGGTGCCATCCAGCCCAGCACATCGGCGCCGCGCAGCAGACCGGCGGCGATGCCACCGGCCAGCGCACCCGCCAGCGTATAGCTGGACAGGCGTCCCAGGTTGTAACCCAGCACGCGTACCAGGTCTTGTCCGAAGGCCCGCAGCTGCGCCGGGCCAACGAAATGAAGAGGAATCACGCGAGGTGTGCCGCGCACCTGCTGAGCCGCCATGACGCAGACCTGAGCCGGCGCCTGTGCAGGCCTGCCCGAAGCACGGGCAGGCGCGGCCGAACTGAGCGCACCGACGATGCCGCCACACATGCCGATGCAATGGACACTGCCCATCAGGCCTACCAGGAAGATCGGCAGCAGGTTCATCGTGGCTCCGCTCAGACGGTCTGCGAATAGCGCTGCGGTGCGTCCTTGTTTTGGCTCGCAGCCTTCTCGCGATCCTGGGTCAGGTAACGATCGAACACCATGCAGATGTTGCGGATCAGCAGGCGCCCCTTGGGCTCGACAGTGATCCATTCAGGTTCGATCTTGATGAGGCCGTCTTGCTCCAGCAGCTTGAGCTTTGCCATCTCGGGTGCGAAGTATTCGCGGAAGACGATGGGATAGGCGATCTCCAGCGAGTTGATCGACAGTTCGAAATTGCACATCAGTCGCTGGATGATGAGCCGGCGCAGCACGTCATCCATGCCCAGCTGGATCCCGCGTGCAATGGGCAAGGTGGAGTTTTCCAGACGGGCGTAATAGCCGTCCAGGGTCTTTTCGTTCTGGCTGTAGCTGCCGCCCACGGCGCTGATGGCCGAGACGCCGCAGGCCACCAGATCGGTCTCCGAATGGGTGGAATAGCCCTGGAAGTTGCGATGCAGGCGGCCCTGCTGCTGGGCGATGGCGAGGTCGTCGGTGGGTTTGGCGAAGTGATCCATGCCGATGTAGACGTAACCCGCACCGGTCAGCTGGCGGATGCACAGCGAGAGCATATCGAGCTTGCTGTCGGCGCTGGGCAGGTCTTCTTCCCTGATCTGGCGCTGGGTCTTGAACAGCGCCGGCATGTGCGCATAGTTGTAGACGGCGATGCGGTCGGGGCTGGCGGCGATGACCTTGGCCAGGGTGCGCGACATGGACATCACGTTCTGCTTGGGCAGTCCGTAGATCAGGTCGATGCTGACCGAGCGGAAGCCGGCATCACGCGCGGCGGCGATGATCTGCAGCGTCTGCTGCTCGGACTGCACGCGGTTGACGGCCAGTTGCACCTCCGGATCGAAGTCCTGGACGCCCAGGCTGATGCGGTTGAATCCCTGCTGGCGCAGCTTGTGGACACGCTCCACCGAGACCGTGCGCGGATCGATTTCGATCGAATATTCGCCGACGTGATCCGGTGCCAGCGTGAAACTGTGGCGGATGTGGTCCATCAGGTCAGACATCTGCTCGTCCGACAGATAGGTCGGCGTACCGCCACCGAAGTGTAGCTGCTCCACCTGGTTCATGCCGGAGAACAGCGAGCCCTGCATGCTGATCTCGCGCTTGAGATAGCTCAGATAGAGTGCAGCCTTGGCGCGGTTCTTGGTGACGATCTTGTTGCAGGCACAGTAGTAACAGATGGTGTCGCAGAACGGAATGTGCAGATACAGCGACAGCGCCCGCCAGGCGCTCATGTTGCGGCGGTCGGAGACCGCGTGCAGGTAGTCGGTGACGTCAAAGTCGCTGGAAAAGCGGTCTGCCGTCGGATAGGAGGTGTAACGCGGGCCACGCTGGTCCATTTTGCGCAGGACGGCCTTGTTCATGCCGGCGAGACTGGCGGAAGGATGCAGGGTGGACGGATGGGCGACTTGCATGCGATGCTCCTGGCCGGCTGCCGCGCCGGACTGACGCGGCGCGCACATGCGCTGGGCCGCGAGCCCACCGGGCGAGCTGGTATTGACTGGAGCTTGCAGAATAGACAGATCCTTGCAGGATCGCATTGATGTGCATCAAAGGGGCGGGCCTGTTGACCGGTGGATATCAGTTACGTCATGGCTCAAGCAGTACAGCCGCATACCGGCGCCCGTTGGCTCAACCGTGCCACCAGCCTCAGCACCTCAGTGCTGAGCGCCTGCGCGGGCCTGTCCATAACAGGCCCGCAACGCGTGATAGTCGTAGTAGTGGCTGCGGGGCGCGATCCTGGCCTGATCACAGGACGACTTGAAATCCATCTCCCCCTCGTTGTACAGCAGTCGCACCAAGGTACGCCCGGCGGCATTGGCAAACATGTCCCATTGCAGGTTGGCAGCCATCGGCGCAATCTGCGCGCCACGCCAGCCATTGCGAGCCGGCGCATAGGGTTCACGCGCGTCAACCTGCTGCGCCGCACCGGGCAGGCCCAGCAACGTGGCCAGCGGTATGACGATCTCGGCATGGGCAAAGCGCAGCTTGGCCAGATGCTGGCGCTGACCACGGTCGATGGCGTCGGCCTCATCAAAGAAATCCTGCAGCAGGATGCGTCCCATGCGCGACGTCACATCGCCCTGCTCTACCATTGCCGGCCCTTTGCTGTAGAAATCTTCAGCATCTTCGATTTCCGCGAAGACCTGCGCCGCCATCGGAGGCATGATGTTGTCGAAAACCTTCACATTGCTACCAGCCCGCTCCAGTTCAGTACGCATCCCGGCACTGATGGCATAGAGGTCATACAGCGCCCTGGCTGCCTGCACGCCGCTGGCGATGACGCTGCGGCCGTCGCCGGTCAGGGTATTGGTATGACGCCCATCCGCGCTGGTAAAGCTGAGCGTGCCGCTGTTGCTGAAACGATAGCTACCCCGCTCCAGGCGCGTCAGGAAGTCCGCACTGAACAGCCTCGACAGGACCGCATCGGCGGCGTCCTGCAAGCGCGGATCCTGGCCGATGCGCGCCAGTTGCGCCTGCAGCGCCGCCCCATGCAGATAGGCTTGGTAGGCGCGGCTATCCCTCCAGGTCTGCAGGCGCAGCGTGGTCGTCTGTGTCGGGAGATTCTTGGGCAAACGATGGAAATACAGCAGATAGGCATCCTTGGACGGCCCCTGCACATGACCACGCAAGCCCGGACGAGCGGCCAGCAACGACTGCGTGAAGGCCTCTGCACTATCCACCGCGCGATCCTTGCCCGAACTGACCACGACGACCTCGCGTGCACCTGAGCTGGCCTGGTCGAACAGGCCGGGCAGACGTTGCACCATCCGTCGTGCCAGCTCGATGTGCTCTTGCAGCCCGGCCAGGGTCTCGTTGCCATAGCCGGGCTCGCTGATTCCGGGCACACCCGCCCCCAGCAGAAAATTGGCCCGCAGCATGGCCTGCAAGGCCGGTCCCAGCGTCTGGCCCAGCGGGGTCAGTGCGTGCTCCTGCTCGGCCTGCTGCCACAGGCGATAGAGGGCCAGATCGGATTTCATCCCGGTCAGGCCACGAGAACCATGGCGCGCCAGCAACTGGGTGAACACCGGTGCATAGCCGGCAGGCACCGGTTCCAGGCTGGAGAGCGGCTGGCGCGGGGCATAAGGTGTCTTGGTCTGGCGATCGTCACGATCAGCGGCCTGCGCCAGGCTGGCGGCCAGCAACAGGCCGATCAGCCAGGCACAGGCCCTGGCAGTTTTATGGAAGTTCATGCCACCGATCATGCGATATCAGCCTTTCCGGGTCGGGAACCCCTCACGCTCAGAAGTCGGCGCGCACGTTCAGGTTCAGGGTACGCGGCGCCCCCACGTTCAGGTAGGTTTCCTGATAGTAGGTCCAGTACTTGCGATTGGCCAGATTGGTGATGTTGGCGCTCCAGGTGGTCATGTGGCCGCCGATACGGGTGCGATAGTTCAGACCTGCATCGAACAGGCTGTAGGGCGAGAGCATGTTGGTATTGGCCGAATCCAGCGCCATGGTACCCACATACTGCGCGCCGGCATGCAGTGACAGGCCTGCCAGGGTCGGCACCCGGTAGCTTAGCTGCGCACCGGCCTGTACATCTGCCGCGCCGACGGCGCGCTTGCCATTGACCGCTGCTGCCGCATGGGTGACTTCGGAGCCCATCACCATCACGCTGCCATCCAGGCTCAGGTCCCGGGTGAGCTGTAGCGACGCATTGACTTCCACCCCGCGATAGATGCTCTGACCATCGGCCACATAGACGTTGGCGCTGTTGATGTACTGCGAGCCACGCTCGATGCGGAACAGCGCCAGGCTGCCGTTCCAGGCGTCGTGCTCGGTCTTGACGCCCACTTCTGCCTGCTTGCTCTTGATGGGAGCGAAGGTCTGGTTGGCATTGACCGTCGTAGTGGGCGCCGAGGCGCTTTGCTCCAGGGCCTCGGCATAGCTGACGTAGACCGTCGTATCGGCACGCGGCTTGAACATCACGGCGGCCGTCGGGCTCAGCGGACTGGCAGTGAAGCGTGCACTGGTGGCGTTGGCGGTGGTGTAGGCGGTATCAATGTAATTGGTGTAACGCAGGCCGGCCAGCAACGACCAGCGCTCATCGAACTTCATCGTGTCGCTGGCGAAGAGCGCGGTCTGCGTGGTCCTTTCATCACGATAGGTACCGCCGCTGTAGTTGACGCTATCGGCCGAGTAGATCGTCGGCGCATACAGGTTGCCGGTGCCGATGTAGGGCTTGGGCGTGGTCACGGAAGAAGTGGAAAGCAGGTTCTGGGCCATCGCACCGAACACGACTTCATGCTGCAGGAAGCCGGTGCTCACCTTGCCCTGCACCATGGCCTGTGCTTCGTTGAATTCGTAGCCATGGTATTCGGATGTGAGGCGGTCGCGATAGTTGCCGCTATTGCTGGTGATGTAGTACTGATCCTTCTTGTAGACTCGCACCGATTCGGAATGACGCACGGCGACGGTGGCCTTCCAGTCATCCGAGAGACGATAGTCGGCACTCAGCGTCACCAGGCGGTAATCCACATTGGTGTAGGAGCCATTGCTGTAGAGGCGCGTGCTGCCATCCAGCGCCGATGGGATCTTGAAGCCGCTGACGATGACATCGGTGCCACCGGCGGTGATGCGCCGCTGGTAGAGGGCATCGAGCCTGACGGTCAGGTCGCTGCTCAGCCTTGCATCGAAGGAGGCACCGATGGATTGGCGGTTGATGCTGCCGTGATCGGCCTCGGTATCGCCGCTCTCGTTGACCAGGTTGATGCGGTAGCCCAAGCGCTGGTCCTCGCCCAGGCGACCTCCGGCGTCGACGTGTTCCTTCCACGTCCCGCCACTGGCATAGCCGAGATCGGTAGCGAGAAAAGCGTCATCGGTCGGACGCTTGGTGACGTAGTTGACGATGCCCCCCGGCGAGCCAAACCCGTACATGAAACCGGACAAGCCCTTGAGCACCTCCACCTGCTCGAACATCTCCAGCGGCATCTCGGTGCCCCGATTGATGTTGGCCAGGCCATCGATCTTGTAGCCGTTCAGGTCGTCCAGGCGCAGCCCGCGTATCGCAATGGTGGCCGGGTGAGTGCCGTTGACCGGACTGCTGTTGCTGACGCTGGCGTCGTACTTCAGCACTTCGGCCAGCGAAGTGGCCTGGCGGTCTTCGATCTCGTCGCTCGTGACGGCGCGCGTGGAGAACGGCGTCTCCAGTTCGGAACGCTCGCCGAGGGCTCCTCCGCTGACCTGCTCGGCCAGCTTCTTCTTGTCGGCGCTGTCGGTCACGGTGATCTGGGGCAGCACGCTGTCATCGGCCTGTGCCAGCAGCGGGCCGCTACTGCCCAGCAGCAGACCGGCGCCCAACAAGGCGCGCCGCATGGTGGAAGGACGGGGGGTGGCAATACGTCTGGAAATCATCTTGAACTCGCAGTGGATGGAAGTGAGGAATTTGGCCTTGCTTTTTTATGGTCTGAATCCGGGCATGCCCGATCAGCCTTTGGTATCGGTTGAATCTGATCTGTCTGCCTGTCTGCCTGGCTGCCTGGCTACCTTATGGCCGCGGATCGGTCACGAAGCCGATCTTGGCCAGCCCGCCAGCCTGTGCCATGGCCATCACCTGCGCCACCTTTTCATAAGGCGTGGTGCGGGCCGCACGCAGATGCAATTCCGGTGGCTGCGACCGGGCCGCCGCGGCGCCGATGCGGGCCTTCAGTTGCGCCATGTCGACCGGTTCGTCATTCCAGAAGGTCTTGCCCTGGGCATCGATGGCCAGGTTGATGCTGTCCGGCTTGAGCGTATCGGGCTGGGCTGTGGTACGCGGCAGGTCGATTTTTACCGCGTTGTTCATGACCGGCACGGTGATGATGAAGATGATCAGCAGCACCAGCATCACATCCACCAGCGGGGTGGTGTTGATCTCGGGGTTGAAGTCGTCGTCCGATTCGGACAGGGATCCCATGCCCATCACGCTGCTCCCTGGACGCGCAGGTGCATCGTATGGGACTGTTGCGGCCCGGCACCGGAGGCATCGGCGCGAGCGCCGGTGACGAACAGCGCATGCAGTTCGAATCCGAACTTGTTCAGGCGTGCGATGATGCTCTTGTTGCCACGCAGGAGCGCGTTGTAGCCGAAGGTGGCGGGAATGGCGACGGCCAGGCCCAACGCCGTCATGATCAGGGCCTCGCCCACCGGGCCGGCCACCTTGTCGATGCTGGCCTGGCCGCTGCTGCCGATGGAGACCAGGGCGTGATAAATGCCCCAGACCGTTCCGAACAAGCCCACGAAAGGGGCCGTCGAGCCGACCGAGGCCAGGACGGCCATGCCCGACTGCAAACTGGCCGAGGCCTCATCGATGGCCTGGCGCAACGACAGTGTGACCCATTCGCTGACCGGCAGACGATCCTGCAACTGGCCCTGATGGATCGTGTGATGATCCACCGCCCCTTGCCCGGCACTGGCGAGCGCGACGAAGGGATTGTCCCGCCCCAGACAAGAGACGCCGGCAGCGACGTTGTCAGCCTGCCAGAAGGCGTGACCGGCGGCCTGTGCCGGGGCGCGATAGCGCAACAACTGCAGGGCCTTGGTCAGAATGACGTACCACGAGGCCATCGACATCATCGTCAGCAGAATCGCCACCGCCTTGGTGACGACATCGCCTTGCGACCACAAGGCCGTGAGGCCGTAGGGACTTGCATCCATTGTTGATTCCTTTCTGGCTGGATTACTGCGTCAATTGAAATTTGATCGGCACGACGACATAGGCAGACTGTGCCCGGCCCTGCTCTACATAAGGCTGAAAGCGGGCCTGCGCGACCGCCACGCGTGCTGCCTGGTCGAGGCTGGCGATGCCCGAGGATTTTTCCAATGCAATCTGTTCCACGCTGCCCTGGGCATTGATCAACACGCGCAGCAGCACTTCACCTTCGTCGCCACGACGACGGGCAGCGGCGGGATAAACCGGTTGCGGGGCGGTGAGGTATTGCACGCCGCTGGTGATGACGGGCGGACTGGATGGGCGGGACACTGCCGCTACCGGTGCAGCGGCAGCGCTCGCGGCGGCAGGCGCAGACGAGGATGATGCAGAAGCGGCTGGCGCAGTCACGGCGGCCGCGGGAGGCGCCAAGGTCGGCGCTGCGCTCACGGGAACGGATACGGGCATGGCTGCCTGGTGGGCGCGCGGCGTTGGCGCGGGCCGCACGTGCACGGTGCGTACCGGCGGTGCGGGCGCCGGTAGCGCAGAAGAACGGACCGGCTGGGGTGCTGGCTCGAAGAGCGCCAGCATCACGGTGCTCGGTACCGGTGGTGTAATGGCAGGGGGTGACAGCGGACGCATCTGCAGCGCCAGCCACAGCACACCAAGATGCGCTGCGATCACCAGCAGCGCCGGCCGGACCGTCCGCCACCGGTCCGCTGCTGGCCAGGCGCGCCCAGCCGGTGAAGCAGCCGCTGCCACGGCCATGCCGGCAGCGGTGCGCTGAGGAAAATGAGGGAGAGATGACAACATGACTCGCGCCGCAGGGTACGGCGTTGCTTTGAAAAAAGCAGGAGTCTAGGCAGTCATGATGACCTTGCCGTTACGCTTGTGTGACAACGGCGTCAGGAAGGGCGTCGCCGATGTAAAACTTTGTAAGCCCCCCCTCCCCAACGGAGCTCCCCGCGCGACGAACGTCAAGGGTCCCGGCGTCCCGCCGTCGCCCGCCAGCACAGGATCGACCCGGCACACACCAGCGCGGCACCCACCCAGAACGAGAGCGGCAAGGGGGCTCGCAGCAGCAGCGCCGACAGCGCCGATGAAAACACCGGAATGAAATACGAGGCCCCCGCCAGCACCGTCACGTTGCCATGCAGGATGCCGATGTTCCAGGCTGCATAGCCCAGCCCCATGGCAGCCGAGGCCAGCACCAGATAGACTGCTGCGGGGATACTGAAGGATAGTTCATCGACATGCCCACCCAGCAAGACCTTCACCCACAAGGCCAGTGCCACCAGCATGAAGAAAGGAGTCACGCCGTTCTTGCCCCCGGCGATGCGCGTGGTGACGGTACAGTAGGCGGCCCAGATGAGGGCGCCGATGAAAGCCAGGCCATAGCTCAGCGGGTTATCCTGGATGTTGATGAGAATGCCTGGCAGATCCAGCCCCTGGTCGCCGCCCAGCACCCAGCAGATCCCCAGCATGGACAGGATGAACCCGGGCACCACCAGCAGCGTGGCGCGCTGCCCGCCGAACAGGATGGCCGCCACCAGCGTAAAGGTCGGCCACAGGTAGTTGACCATGCCGACCTCGATGGCCTGGCGGCCATCATGCGCATAACCGATGGAAAGCGACAGGCACAGCTCATAGGCCACGAACAGCACACTGCCCCACGCCAGATACCGGCGCGGAAAGCTCGACAGCCGCGGGAAACCCACCGACACCATCAGGATCAGCGACGCCACCGTATAGATCGCCGCCGCGCCGCCGGTGGCGCCGAGATGTTCGCTCACGCCCCGGATCAGGCCCACGATGGCGCTCCACAGGACCACGGCGCTCAGTCCGATCAGGGTTGCCTTCTTGCTGTTCATTGCACCTGCCCAAAAGCGCAAGAGTGTACCTCATGGGCCACGCTGCCTGTCCTGCAGCGGCGGGAGACCCAAGGCCCGCCCCCGCTGCCGTGATAGAATCCTGCCCCTTCTGTCCGCGCTTGAGTGGCCGTCACCCACCTGGCCGGACGTGTTCCATGGGTTCCCTCGCCCCCATTCATCAAAAAGGTTCATATGACGACTCTCGACCTGCGCCGCCACGCTGCGCTGACCTGGCTATCTCTGTTCCACCTGGTGGTGATCACCTCCAGCAATTACCTGGTGCAACTGCCGGTTTCCATTTTCGGCCTGCATACCACCTGGGGCGCCTTCAGTTTTCCCTTCATATTCCTGGCGACCGATCTGACGGTGCGATTCTTCGGCGCCCCGCTGGCCCGCCGCATCATCTTTGCCGTGATGCTGCCGGCGCTGTTCATTTCCTACGGCATCTCGGCGCTGTTCTACATGGGGCAGTGGCAGGGCTTCGGCGCGCTGGCGCATTTCAACCTCTTCGTGGCGCGCATCGCGGCGGCCAGCTTCACGGCCTATGTACTGGGACAAGTGCTGGACGTACAGGTCTTCAACCGCCTGCGCGCCTCGCGCCACTGGTGGCTGGCGCCGTCGGTATCGATGATCTTCGGTAACGCCAGCGATACCATCGCCTTTTTCTCCATCGCCTTCTGGCGTAGCAGCGATCCCTTCATGGCCACGCACTGGGTGGAAATCGCGCTGGTCGACTACGGCTTCAAAATCGCCATCAGCCTGCTGTTCTTCCTGCCGGCCTATGGCGCCCTGATGTCGTTCCTGAAGAGCTGGTTCGCCCGCCCTCTGGCCGCCGATCCGGCCTAAGGCCTGCAGCGATTTCCATCCGGCGGTAAACTTGTGGCTTTTGCGCGCTCTGCCCGGGCGCGCCCTCCTCCTCTCCACTCTCCACCTGGACTGCGCATGAACTGGCCCCTGTTTGCCCTTGCCGTTGCCGCCTTTGGTATCGGTACCACTGAATTCGTCATCATGGGCTTGCTGCCCGACGTCGCACGCGATCTGGGGGTGAGCGCACCGGCCGCCGGCATGCTGGTCTCGGGCTATGCCCTGGGCGTGGCCGCTGGCGCCCCCATCCTCGCCATCCTCACCGCCAGATGGCCGCGCAAGCAGGCGCTGGTGGGGCTGATGTGCCTCTTCATCCTGGGCAACGTGCTGTGCGCGGTAGCGCCCAATTACGTCTTCCTGATGGTGGCGCGGGTGGTCACTGCCTTCTGCCATGCGGCCTTCTTCGGCATCGGCTCGGTGGTAGCCGCAGAACTGGTCGCGCCGCACAAGCGCGCCCAGGCGGTGGCACTGATGTTCACCGGCCTGACGGTGGCCAACATCCTTGGCGTACCGCTGGGTACGGCCTTCGGCCATGCGGCGGGCTGGCGCTCCACCTTCGGCGTGGTGACCGGGATCGGGGTGCTGGCCGCCATCATGCTGTGGACCATGCTGCCCAGGAAGATCCCCATGCAGGCCGGCAATATCTTCCAGGAGTTCCGCTCCATCATCGATACCCGCGTACAGCTCTCGCTGCTGACCTCCACGCTGGCCTCGATCAGCATGTTCAGCGTGATCACCTATATCGCCTACATCCTGCTGGATGTGACCGGTTTCACCACCCGGCAAGAGAGCTGGGTGCTGCTGCTTTTCGGTGCCGGCATCACCGTGGGCGGGCTGGTCGGTGGCAAGCTGGCGGACTGGAAACTCATGCCGGTGATGTGCGGCGTGTTCCTCTGCATCGCCGTGGTACTGGGACTGTTCTCCTTCACCAGCCACTACAAATGGCCGACGCTGGTCACCATGTTTGCCTGGGGCGCCTTCGCCTTCGCGGTGGTACCGGGCGCGCAGATCCGCGTACTCGATACCGCGCGTGGCGCGCCCAACCTGGCCTCCACCCTCAACCAGGGCGCCTTCAATCTGGGCAACGCCACCGGCGCCTGGGTCGGCGGCGTGGCGATCTCGGCGGGCCTCCCCCTGACCGATTTACCTTTGATCGGCTCGGTCTTCGCCCTGCTGGGACTGCTGACGGTGGCCTTCTCGGCCTCGCTGGACAAGCGCGTGCGCGCCCCGGCCTGATCAACCACGACGCCAGCAAGAAGGCGCTTGTCCCTCGCGGGAAAAGCGCCTTTTCTTCATTGCGGCAACGACAGCGGCGCCGTCAAGCCGCCGTCAGATGTGCCGAAGCGATGAAGTTGTCGAAGAAACCTTCACATCTGGCCAATTGCTCCAGCGTGACGAACTCATTAGGCTTGTGGGCATGGACGATGTCGCCCGGTCCGCAGATCACGGCCGGCATGCCGGCCTGGCCGAACAGCCCGCCTTCGGTACCGAACCCGACCTTGCGTGCACGTTCGCTGCCCAGGATGCGCAACGCCGAGCTCACCAGCGGATCATCGGGTGGCGTGCTCATGCCGGGATAGGCCGTGAGGGTCTCGAATTCGATGCGTCCTTGCGCGCCCTCGATCTGCATCTGCGGCAGCAGTTCCTGCTCGGCATAGCGCCTGACTTCCTCGAACACCTCCGCCGGATCGATACCAGGCAGGAAGCGATGCTCGAAGACGAACTCGGCCTTGTCCGGAATGATGTTGGGCGCATTGCCGCCGTTGGAAAGCGTGGTGACGATGGAAGAGTACGGTACGTCGAAGTCGTAATCCTGCGCCTCCGAATTGCGTACGCGCAGGGCGATCTCGCGGATCTTCAGCTGCATCATGGCGGCATAGTCGATGCTGTTGATGCCCAGGTGCGGGCAGGAAGAATGGGCTGCATGACCATGCACCGAGCAGCGATAGGATCGCTTGCCCTTGTGCGCGATGACGGGCTGCATCATGGTGGGCTCACCGATGATGACGCCGGTGGGCCGGATGTCGTTCTGCTGCAGATCGGCCAGCAGCTCGCGTACCCCGAGGCAGCCGACCTCTTCATCGTAGGAGAAAGAGAAGTGCAGCGGCGTGTGCAGCCTGTCCTGGGCGATAGCGGGCAGGCGCGCCAGGCAGACCGCGATGAAACCCTTCATGTCGCAAGCACCGCGACCGAATAGTTTGCCATCGGCCACGCGCGCCACGAAGGGATCGGAATCCCAGTTCTGGCCGGTGACCGGCACCACATCGGTGTGGCCGGAGAAGACTGTTCCGTAGTGTCCGGGACCAGCGTCGCCCAGGGTGGCGAAGAGGTTGGCCTTGCGCCGTTGCGCATCGTAGGTCAGACGGGTGGTGGCGCCGTGGCGCTCCAGGGTGTCGCGCACCCATTCGATGAGGCCGAGGTTGGATTCGCGGCTGATGGTGTTGAAGCCGATGAGGGTCTTGAGGATATCCAGCGTCGCCTGGGTCGGGGCCGCAGCGGCTGATGTCAGTGGTGCATTCATGATGATGGTTTGCCTGTTCAAATCCGGAACGCCGGGCCATCGGACAGGAGGACAGATGGCGTGGGTGTTCCCTCAGAAGTGCAGCAAGCGGCGTGCCACGGCCTGCCCCTGCTGGCATGGCGGCCAGCCGAGGCAGACGGCGCGGCTGCAGATCCCTGCGCCTGGCTCCCTGCCGTCTCATCGGACGGGATCGGCATTGATCCGGGGGATCGCTACCCTGCACGTGAAGGACTTAGCTTACACCGCAATACATGGCGTGGTTGGAGAGATGAAGGATTTTCACGGCTGGGGGCGGGGATGCGCGCTGGCGAGCTTGCCCTGTCATGGCCCATCGAACAGGCCGGACGGCCTGCTCGACCGCGAAGCCGGGCCGTATCAGGAAAATCCTGCTAGGCGCTTTTGCGCATTTTTGTCAGACTGCTGCTGAAGTTTTGTGCCGGGAGAGGCGCCCGCAGAGGCCAGCATGGATTCCCGCAGCACAGGAATGGTGATCAGGGTCACTACAAGAGAAGGACAAGACCATGAAGCCGCCGATCATATTGATGATTGAGTCGAACGGCGAAGCAGTGGAGCTGGCGCGTTTTGCGCTCTGGCGCCAGAATTTTCACTGTGTATTGCAGTGGTATGACGAAGCAGACGCTGCCATCGAGCGACTGTTGCCACGCCGCCAGGAAGGGCAGGTGCAGTTACCGGGCATGATTTTCCTCGATCCGGGCATGATGGAGAACAATGGCCTGGACTTCATCGAGGCCATGAGGGCGGGCCGCAACACGCGCGCGGTACCGATCGTGGTGTTTCCTGACAGTGATTACCCGCCGGAGATGCCGGCGCTGCTGGAAGCCGGTGCCGTAGAATATGTGCTCAAACCCGAGACGGCCCAGCAATACATGGATGTGGTAGTCGACCGTGCGCGGCGCTGGAGCAAGCGACGGCGCCGACGCGATTCGCCTGCGGTGAAGGCTGACGGGGATGGCTAGCGGCCCGACAAGAACGCCGCGATCCTCGCAGGTCGCGGCGTTTTTTCTTGTGCCCGCACGCATGCTGGGGGAAAGTTGACGCTTATTTCTTCACGCGCGTGCTGATGTGGCCATCGAACTCACGCTGCGCTGCTTCCAGCCTCTTGAGGGCTTCCTGCCAGGGGTGGTAGTCGGCTTCCGTGAGCCAGGAACCGTCAGGATTCTGTTTCCACTGTTCCAGCTTGGCGGTCATTTTTTCATATTCTTCCAACTGGGCGACCAGTAGCGATTCCATTTGCGTCTTCAACTCTTCAGCGCGGGTGATCCAGGGATCCTGTTCTGACATGGGCGACTCTCTTTCGTCATGAATGAAGGTGCGGGAATGTTAACACGACCGCCAGCGCAGCGATCACGCCTGAGAAGCTCTGCAGTGGGATGCAGCACTTGATGTGCTTCCTGCATGGAAGGCATTTTCAAAGAGGATACACATTTCCACTTTAATGAATGCAGAAAAGAGAATTGGAACCGGAAGTCGCTTGAAGCAGGAACCTTGCCAAATGATGATGATCATATTGAATCTTCTTTTTGGCAAAGTCATCCAGTTGCCTAATCTCTTGTTTCACCAAAGAATTCGCTGCAAAAAGGTATGACAACCTTAGCGAAGCGCATGGCGGGAGATGAGCTTGGCTAGCTTGCCCTAAAAAAGTGGCCAAGTTTTCCATAAAGAGTGACACTGTTCTCGCTAACCACGACGATATGAATTAGACTTTTTGACTTTGCTGCCTCCTATGAACAGGGATAAAAATTAATACCCGACGGATTACACGAGCGCCGAACGTCGTACTGAGAAATGCGGCCTTCAATTACGGCGGCATCATATGGCGGGCGGGTCTGAGTATTCTTCTGATACCTGTCTACGTCCATCACCTCCCCTCCGGGCAGTGGGGGGTGGTTGCATTCTGCATGGCCCTTCAGGGCTTCCTCACTCTGGTCGATGCCGGGCTGGCGCAGATCCTGCCCCGCGACATCGCGCGTGCCAGTGCCTCGGCAGAGTCATGCGCCCACACCTTCGCGAAATTTTCTCGAATCTATATGTGCCTGGCCGGCTTGGTATTTGCCATCGGCCAGATTGCCGTCCCATGGCTTGCAAGCACTTGGCTCAAGCTCGACGGTATCGCGCCGGCAGATCTGGAATTGGCTCTGCGACTGGCGTTCGTTTTATTCTTCTTTCAATTCTGGAACACAGTTCATCTGGGTTACTGGAACGGAATGCAAGAGCAGCATCGGTCCAATATCAGCCAGGTCGTTTTTGCCAGCCTGAAACATGGCGGCGCCGTGCTGATGGTGCTCCTCTGGTCGCCCAGTGCCGATTCTTACCTGCTGGCATTTTCTGTCGGCTCAGTACTCGAATGGTCATGCAATCGCAAACTGATCATGACCGCGCTACCCAAGCGAACTTTCAAGCTCCCGTTCTCTGACCTATTTGCGTTAGCGCGTTCGACTGCGGCACTTTCCCTGGGCGTGCTTTTGGGAATTCTGGTCTCCCAGCTGGACAGATTGCTGTTACCAGGCATGGTGTCGATCGACAACTATGGTCGATATGCCGCAGTTGCGGGTCTCGGACTGGCATTTTTTCAGTTCCAGTCGCCGGTCATCAACGCGCTCTATCCTCGTATCGCCACGGAGCTGCCGACCGGTGAAACGAAATCTCTGCGGACACTCGCTCTGGCGATCATGGTAACCAGCATGCTGCCCTGTCTGCTGGTGGCATCAGCCGCAGGCTGGCTGCTTGATCTCTGGATCCGCAATCCGATGATTGTCAGGATGGGCAGCCTGCCGCTGCAACTCATCCTCATTTCCATCGCAGTGAATTCGGCCTATCAGATTTGTTACCAGCAGATCCTCGTCTATGGAGATGGGCGCTACGTGATGTGCGTCAATGGATGCAATGTCCTCATCGTCTCAGTATTCATCTTGTTGGCTGTTCCACACATGGGCATTGTGGCCGGAGGCGCAGGCTGGCTTCTTGCATCGAGCGTGCAGCTCATCGCAGGATTGTTCTGGGTATTCGTGCGCAAGCCCCGAATGACAGCGGCCAGAGCCGCCAACTAGTTGCGCAGGAACGAATGCCTTTTCCCAAACGAACAGCAGATCAAGTTTTCTGGTCCTGCACCGGCTTGTATCTCATTCTTGGGATGGCCCTGGGGCTGTTCACACAAGTCCATTTCAAGGAGGTGCTTCATCTGGGCATTACGGTGACCGATGTCTCCGCCCTCGCACACTCACTGAGCGAAGTCCATGACCTGAGCAACTTTCTGTACATCAAACGCTACGATCTCGCTGGATTGTTGCTGCTTTACGCCCCTGGCTATCAGATCAGTCCCTCGTTTTACACGACGATCAATGCCCTTCTTTTTCTGGGGACAGCGCTCATCTACAAGCGATTGGTGGTTGACCGGCTTGCTGAAGGAGGAAGTCGCACCATAGCGATGCTTGGATTGCTCGGCAATCCTTTCTTCTTGATGAATATGGCGGGCCCCAACAAGGAAATTCCCCTCCTGCTGTTGACCTTGCTGCTGGCCTACATCCTCATGAACCAAGCCCCGGGCTGGCTCTGGAAAAGCATGGCCACAGCGAGCCTGGCCATCTTTTTCCGGGATGGCTATGGCGTGCTGCTGATGATCTTCGTCGCCGTCTACTACGTCTCCGGCATCCAACGATGGACGCTTCCGAGGTACTGGAAGGTCATGCTCATGTGCGTCGTGATCTCTGCAGGAGTGGGAGTATTCGCGCACACGCTGGCCGAGTGGCTACCTTTTGTAAGACGCAACCTGAACGTTGCCAAGCTTGTTGCCCATGACGCCACGGCCCAAGTGGCTAACGGCACAATCACCTGGTTCTCCATGTTCATGGTCCTGGTGCAATGGGGGCGGCGGCTGGTCTTGAACGCGGCAAGTCTTGCGTTATTCCCGGTGCTCACTCAGCAGAACGGCTCCATCTATTGGGTCGGGGTGAGCTATGCCATTTTCGGCTGTCTCAATCTGGTAGCGTGTCTCAGCGCCATCTTGACGCTGGTCTCGACGACGAAGGCCGATGCGGCCGCCCCGCCCCAACCCGACGCGTTGGCGCTGGCCAAAGTTCTGTCGATGATATGGCTGGGCTTGTTCCTGCTGATGTCGGCCTCGGCCTATGTCCAACCACGCTATCAGATGACCATTTTGCCGATAGGCCTGGCGGCAGTCGCATTTCAGAAGCGCAATGTCCGTCACGCGATTCTGTGGATTCCGATTGTGCTAGTCCTTGGTTTTCTGGCATTGCGCTACGCGCATGGCAGACTCCCTTCTTCGGCTGCATTCGACTCTTTCCCAGTCAATCCTTATGTCCCGCGCTAAGGCATGAAGAAGATCCCGCGATATCTTTCGTGTTGACATCCTCCACACAAGCAATGCGGATATCGATGGCTGCTTCTGGCCGAGTCTGTGTAAAAACGTGGGGATTTTTAATCAATCGAAAAATCGACCTCTCAGATCAAGCCGTATTCAGTTTTCTCACTAACGGGAGGGGGCTAGCTACCGACGATTTCCCAGGAGATTTGCGTTTTTACACAGCCTCGGCCGATTACGGACATCTGGCCCCGAAGAGGAATCTCGCAGGAATGGAAAAACTCGAAACATGGATAAGCAGCCTGCCAATTATGCGGAGTAGTGGATGGACGAGAGGGCGCGATTTGCCCGTTATCTACCCTTTAGAATCAAATAGCCACCTATCAAATCACCAGGTGCAGAAGCGATCCGAACGCGTAAAGTGCGAAACCGATCAAGATCAAACCGGAGAGTCGCGATACCCATGTCGTGAAGCTTTCCGGTAACCGCTGCCGCATCATCGCCACGCCACCGCTCAGGAAAAACCACCACAGAATCGATCCCAGGAACACGCCCGCTACGACAAGCGTTGCATTGAGCCCGCCGGCAGCCTCTGCCAATCCGAGACCTGCAAACATCGCCGCGAAGGAAAGAATGGTCGCCGGATTGCTGATCGTCAGAAGAAAAGTCGCCGCCACTGTCCCGAGCAAATCGCGCGTACCAAGCTGCGCCGCCGCCCGCTTGGGTCCGGGCGTCAGATTTTTCCAGCCGAGCCAAAGCATGAACAGGCCGCCAATCAACTTGAGAGGCACATCGATCATTGCCAATACGGCGGCAAAAGCGGAAAAACCAATCGCCGCCAGACCCGCATAAAAAGCATCCGCAGCCGCCGTTCCCAACCCTCCAGCCACGCCGGACCAAAAACCACGTTCGAGGGTGCGAGTAATGCACAAAGCACCGATTGGCCCCAGCGGGGCTGCTACCGCCAGACCGAGAAGCAGGCCTTTTCCCAGCAGCAGAATCTCCATCAGACCATTCCTTCCTTCAAAATAAAGGGACCATCCACGACAGACGACAAGGCGATAATCGTCTCGGAACGGGCGAGATAGCCATGCTTTTTCATGTCCGCCAGAAAGTCCTCAATCCCTGCTAGCGACCGCGTATGGATTTTGATGAGATAAGACCATGGGCCGGTTACGTGATGACACTCCGCGATAGCAACATGTGCGGCCGCATAACTGCGGAACGCAGCCTCATCGGCTTGAGGCGCAAGGGCAATCCAGACAAAGGCAAGAATCGGCAAATCCAGCAAATGCGGATCTGCATCAACAGTCGTGCGGCGGATCGCGCCGCTTGCGGTTAGGCGGCGAATACGTTCATTGACGGCCGATGTAGACAGCCCCACCGCGCTACTAACATCTGCCAGAGAGCGCCGTGCGTCTTTCGCCAGAAATCCGATTATTTTGCGGTCAGTATCATCCATGACCACATTATTTATTGTTTAAGTATATTTTTCAATAAAATTTTCTTAACGAGGCATGATTCGCGTGACTGCGATCATAGAGATGAGAAGAGCCTCAAGGCTAGCCCTACGGTGCATGCCGCGTGGACGCACTGCTCAAGAACTCGAAGACTCCGGAAAAGGAAAAACTTGAACTGGCGTTGTTGGCCGCTTGAGGAGATTGGGCTCGAAGCAACACTGGCGTAGCTGAATGCCGTAGCCACTGAGTTATAACTAAGCAGCTTTGATCTGAGGCATAAGGTGGCCACCGCCCGAAAAGCAAAAAACCGCTATCGGCCAAGGCTGATAACGGTTTTCTGAGATTTGGTTGCGGGGGCAGGATTTGTCCGTTATCTACCCTTCAGAATCAGTTGAGAAATAGCTGGAAAGGTCCGCTTCTAGCCGGACGCTGTCTTCCTGAAAGCGTCGAACCACCATACGAGTTCTTTGCTGCCACCACAGCCGACTAACGCGAATTTCCTGGCCTTTCATAGGCGTCGACCAATCTGTAAAGAGTCAGCAAAGTTGCACGTTCGCCAGGCTCGCCCTCAAGAATGTCTATCTCATGCCGGATTCGGTAATACTCTCTCTCCCCCCTGATTTTTCCTCGATTCAGAACCTTCTGCAGAACTTGATTTTCCTTGGCGCAAAACTCCGGGTAGTGCTTAAGCGTAGCATTACTCCATGCCATCGATAATATCGCTCTCCACTCACGAGGCACCCCTTGTATCACAATGGGCAGCTCTCGCCACCCCTGCTCGAGACCTGACGCGATTTGAGAGGGAGTAGGCTTCGGAACGAAAGTGCGAACCTTCGCGACAAACATCCGAACTCCGGCGAACGTGTCATACAGTTGCCTGACTCGTTCGTCGGGAATCCCCTTGATAGCATCAGCAAAGGCCTCAGACGCGGCACAAAGCTTTTCGACTTTTGACATAGCGTAAAATCAAATATGTGTAATGCTGGGTGACGATAATGTATCAGCTCATATCGGCCAGTTAAAGGATGCTTCTGGCCGATAGCGAACATCTTGGCTCAAAAAAGTAACGGAGTAGCCCGATGTGAAAGCGGGCTATGCATCTAGCAAATCACGCTGAGGAGTTGATGGACGTGGGGGCGGGATTTGTCCGTTATCTACCCTTCAGAATAAGCTGAAAGACAGGCTTATTACCCAAAAGCACGTCTAGCGACTAAGGTCCGCTTCTGGCCGGTAGCAGACATGGCTGCCTGTAAATACGGACCTAATCGCACATAACGTCAGTAGCGACAATTACCCAATGCGTCGCCGGTCTATCTATCTCAAAGCTAGAAATGCACGGTCCACCATCAGAGAATTCAATCCCGATTCCTCCTGCGTATAGACGTGAGACATGAACGTCCCAAGCTTCTCTCCTCGCAAGAACAATAGCCGCTCCCGCTACCTGAACTGCTGCAAAGTGCCCATGCTCATCATAACTTCCAGTGTCTACACTATGGATTGTTTCCGCAGTATGCGAAATTACGTACTCATAGGACTGATAATTGTCTCCACATAGCATTTCAAGCGCCAGACGAGAGGCAAGCGCCGGTTCATGATTTGTGGCAAGAACATGTATTTCGGCCTCTATCCGCTGGCGCTCAGAAGAAACGCAGGCATTTGGATATCCTTGAAATCTGTCATTAAAGGGGGCTGGTTTTAATGGGAAATTCTGTGCGTAGGCAGATGAAAAAAGGTTGAGCGCAGACAGAATCAGTATCGTGATGGCAGGGCGATATCTTTTCATTTTTGGCAATCCTGGTTGGCCACGACCATGATGGCCTCATTGCCAACGATGGCTATATTGTCTTCTTCTGGCCGATTGCGGACATCTTAGCCGAAGAGGATTCTCGCAGGAATGGACAGACTCGAGACCTGGATAAACAGCCAGCAAACTATGCTGAATAGTTGATGGACGAGGGGGCGGGATTTGTCCGTTATCTACCCTTCAGAATCAGTTGAGAAATAGCTGGAAAGGTCCGCTTCTAGCCGGACGCTGTCTTCCTGAAAGCGTCGAACTACCATACGAGGGTCATCATGCTTGGCCCGTATCTTGTCAGAGACGAAACCGAGGTCACAGCCGAAGCAATAGTAGCCATCGACAAATTGCTCTAGAGGCGCATTGCCGATTTTCTCTGGTTTGCATTCATCAACCGCAATTTGATCTTTGCGCCTATATCCAGCGCGCTCTTCTGAAAAAACATTCGGACTCGCTCGACCAATGAGCACTGTTTTCTTACGAACATTGGTACTTGAGCCACATTTTGGACAGGCTTCAATATTATCCATCCTAAATTTCCATCAGACTTGATCGCTTTTCACGGCAGCTTCTGGCCGATTGCGGACCTAGCGTTTTTTGATAAGGCAATTATCTCTGAACCGACCTCCTGGAGAAGGCACGGAAAATCAGATAGGCCAGAAAAATGACCAAAATTAAAAATACGCAGAACGGCCAGATGTTAAACGTGCCAAGGACAAGGACGCCAGGCTCTCCAACTATCCGGTAATGCTCTCCATCCCGAGGTATAGGTATGGAGAAAATTCCTAGATATGAGTCCAATATGAAGTAGCAAGCGTAACTCGCCACACCGGTGGAAAAAAAATAGGTCCAAGGACGTGAAAGATTGCGCCAAAAAAACGCCGCCGCTACTGCCGCACAGAACAGAGGGAGCACCATTATCAAAATGGATTCCAAGTCCATTTGGTCTAGCAGCATCAAGATTGCAAGGCCGATGGCGAATATCGTTAGAGCAGATCTGGACGCTAAAGATGGATTCTTCATTGAATCATTTGAATGAGGTATTGATTGTCTACTAGGTTCGCTTCTGGCCGATTGCGGACCTTATTTTATTGATTTTATTGACTACACCTTTTCTCTCTCTTCTTTACGCTTTCGATATTCGGCTATATCTATGCGGCCATCTACCAAGGCGGCGACATCGGGATCAGAGTGCGAAGAAAATTGCTTCAATGCGGTTTTGAATCTAGAACCTACCCCTAATAGCCAAACGACAAAGAATATGAGCGCCAGCCCTAATAGGTTGCGATAAGACAATGTTGTCTTTGCGACGATTTCTGGAGCAAAAAAGATAAGCAGCCATGCAATATAGAACGCTGCCAAATCCCAATATTTTTTGAGCACGACATTCCCCCCTCTCCAAGTTTGAATCTATGTTGAGCGGCGGCTTCTGGCCGATTGCGGGAGCCCCTACATGGCGCAGGCCGCTTCACTGGGTGACCATGCCCAAGCAGCCACAAGATTTCCGATAACCGGGAAAAATATAAATGCAACGCATAGCAAGATTCCGGCGGCGAAAGCACTTCTTCGGAACCGCAATACCTTTACCGGGGAAATAAGCGATTCCGTAAGCGGACCTAGATAATAGAAAACGTTAGCGAAAATCAAAAAGAAGAGGAAAAAAATTCCCCCAAGAAAAAGGCTGGGCAGCGTTATTTCCAAACACGGTAGGCGAGACTCAAATACCCACCATACAACGAGTAAAGAAAAAAAAGATACGGGAGCAGCCGACAACAAGATTCGATTAAATAACGAGCGCCTCGAACTCCACCAGGCCTTGGGAGCAAGGTTTTCCATTGTTTCTGCCCTCTGAATGACTGAATGAAAAGGCCGCTTCTGGCCGAGGCTGTGTAAAAACGTAATCACCCGGAAAATCGTGGGTAGGGGACCGCTGACGTGCAGCAGGCGCGCCTACTGGTGGCCGAGCTCTATGGGAAAATCGATATCGTCACCGATGGCGAATGTCTGGGCTGAATACAACAATGCCGCTGAGAAGCTTTTGATCGCTTCTAGCGGCATGTCTCTAAAACTGGTTGCGGGGGCAGGATTTGAACCTACGACCTTCGGGTTATGAGGCCGAATCATGCAACTGCTGTTTATATAAATCAATGACTTAGCGACGCCCGTTGCGTGTCATTTGCAGGGAAATGCAGGGGAATGCGTAGGACACTCACGCAAAACCCACGCAGTCGGGAAAAAGAAAGTCACGCACACATCATGGCTTTCCCGCACTTTCGCAACGCTTGCGCCGCACCTCGGAATCAAGGAAAAACGCAACAAGTAACGCTCCCACTCCCGATATTAAATTGCATCCCACCATTGCAAGGATCAATACATCATCATCATCTGGGCCAAGCCAATGTGATAACGAAGCGAAAACACCGATACCCAAGATCAAGAGCACCGCACCTATCTTAGGGTATTCGCTCAATTTCTGCCTGAAACCACGCCCACTTGTACAGTCCGACTGAATTTCTTGTTGGCGAACTTGCGCCCCTCGCTCCCTATGCGCGGTCATATTCTATAGCCCAGTAATATTATTTATCCCCCGAACGTCAGCCGTTTAGCTGACAGCACAATATTAATTGCAAAATGATTAACCGTCAGTCAACTGTCAGGTTTTAGCGACAAATTCATTTCGAATTAGAATGCTTCGCCTTGGCGTAATTACAAAAAAAGCCCCCGAGCCTCCATATAGGAAGCCCGGGGGGAATTTCATTTCCAGTGTGACCAGCCGAATACACGCACGCCAGCCCACATCAGCCAGCGGCGCCAGGTTGGGACGTTGGTTATGGCGCTGGCCTCGCGCAGTACTGCATCCGCCGTGCGCCGGTCAACTGGATGAGGCACGCTGTACAGAAAATCGTGCAGGGCCGCAGCCTCGTTCGAGGTATCACCGGTCAGCAAGAAAATCACCGGCAGGCGCGGTACAGATGCCAGATCGGTCTGGAAGCCGCCCGGTACCACAAAAATCCTGCTTGCCACATCAGATTGATAGACCAGCGGCTTGACCAGGATCCACTGGCCATCGTCCTCTTCTGTAGCGTTCTCCAGCACCAACTTGGTCAGGAACTTGGCCATGGCACTACTGCGCCAGCGCGGCGCTGACTGCCACCTGGGCCACGGTCAATGCGGCCGATGCCGCCGCCTTGTTCGCCGGATCCAGCGGCGCAGCATTCACGATCTTGATGATGACGGGGAAGGCAGCCTGCACAAAATCGGATACTGACGTGACTTCCACGGTCGAGGAAGCCGCCGCTGCGGTGCAGACCTTGGTGGCCAGGGCCGAGGCGGTATTCAGATCGGCCAGCTGGTCAGCGGTCAGGACAGACTGCTGGGCCTGCAGGGAGAGGATGGTCGGCTGGACGACGGCACAGGCTTTTTTTACCTGGATCACCAGTTTGGCCATAACCACAGCCGGATCCTGCTGGGTGGTGGTCGAGGTGCAGGCGGCCAGCAGGAATGCGGCGGCCAGCGCCGCCAGAATGGCAAAGCGTTTCATGGGAGCTCCTGAGTTGGGTTGGCCGGGCTGGCCAGGGTTGGGAATTACTGCTGCGGCGGGATGGTGGTGGTGACTGCGTGGAACAGGCCGAGGCCGACCAGAACGTCACGCAGCACGGTCAGATAGTCAGCCGCCGGCGCAAAACCGGTCACTACCAGGGCGCCCCACACGGCCAGAATGGCCACGGCGCCCCAGAACTTCTTGTCGAAATTCATGATTACTCCTCATCGGGGGTGAAAACGAAACCGGCCTTGCGCGGCCAGGCCTGGAAGATCCACTCGGGGAAAGACATGCCGTGGATGGCGTGCCCCTCAAGCCGGTGGAATTTGCTGTGCAGCACCAGCATGTTGGCCATGCTGTCCACGAAGAGCTCCGGCTTATCCGGATCGAAGGCAGCCCAGTCGAAGCCGCGGGCAGCGGCCAACTTGGTGATGATGAAGATCAGCGACTGCTCAGCCGGGAAAGTTTCACCAGTCGGCTGGTCGGTATGTGGATCCAGCACCGGCAGCCGCGTGATCTGGCCCAGGGCCACGGCCTTGACCACCACCCAGTCCACCGCATCCGCGAATGCCCATTCCACGAAGAAATGGTGATACTCGGTGCCCTCGGCATGGCCGCTGATCGCGCACGGCAACTTGGCGGCGTGGCCAGCGTGCTTGGTATGGAGGAACGTGGCCGACTCGGTGCGCGGGGGATGATCCGGGTAAAAGACCTGCTCGGTGAGCGTGTCGTGCTTCAGGTGTTCGTTCGGGATGTCCATGGCGATCGCCCAAAAAAAAGCCCGGCGCTGGGCCGGGTTAGGTAAGTTGGAGGGAGGGTTGTAACTGGCTGAGAATTTCCTCAACCCGATCGCGCTTCGGCGGCATGACGCGCTTATGCTCGTTCAGGCCGCGTCCGCATAAACTGGCAAAGCGCTGCTGCGCCAGTTCGTCCGCCTTGGCCTCGTAGTAGAGATGCACAAGGGATTTCTGCTGATCGTTTTGCGACTCAATCAGGTCCAGTACCCAGCGGCGGAATTCTTGACCTTTCCCCGTACGTGCAAACATTGCAACTAAATGCGCACCGCGAAGCGTGAAAAACCGAGTCTGCGTTTTTAGATTCCCCGAAATGCCCAAAGTGGGCATCTCGAAGAGTCGGGTCATGGATGCCGAAAATTCTGCCTTATGCCGGTCGTACAACCGGGTCACCTTGCCAGGCTCTGCATATCCGAGTGCGCGTGCGATATCTGCGGCGCCGACCCAGCGCTGGCCATCCCGCTCAATGATGCGAAGGCTGTTGTCTTGGAACATAAGTTCTCTCATGTCAATCTCCGTGCCTGCAAATGAAAAAGCCACCGGATGCGCAGGCTAGGCATCCGATGGCCTTTACAAACTGCGTTTCAACCGCAGTTCAGAATTGGTTCTAGTGCAGTACTTGCTTCGCGTTCTTGAAGATGGCCAGGCGCTTGGCGTAGTCCATCGAGTCGCCCACGGCCGCAGTCTTCCTGCCGATGTTGATCACGTCACAGGCACCGTCGAAGTCACCGGCATCGGCATACTTGTTCAGGTCATTGATGTGCCAGTAATAGGCTGCAGCGCGGGCCGCTGCCTCGGGCATTTCCAGGAGCTCCGGGTGCGCAACGCAGTCGAGGTGGAGAGCCATCATCAGCGCGATGTAGTTGGTTTTGCCTGTCGTCATCAGCAGGCCGCGCCCTCGGAATAGATACCCTTCCCCGCTGGCCTCATCGCCGTTGCCCATCCGGTTGCAGTAGACCGCGTTCCCCATACGCTCGGGATTCCCTGCCAGCTCAGCCGCACGCGGCACCAGCGAGCGCCAGCGCGAACCGGCCGGCGAAGCGTTACCGATCTGGCGGATCCGGTCGGCGCTGTAATTGAGGTTCTCCACCAGGGTGGAAAGCTGCCCGGATTCAGCGCCAACGTTGGCCAGGAACATGCCCTGGCGCTGCGCGGTGTCGATGCCGAACTCGCGCATGGCTGAATTCAGCGGCCCCAGAAAAGACGATGCCCGCATCGAGGCGGGCATGATCTGGCGCAGCTGGTCTATCGTGAGGTCCATGGGATACGTCCTTTCAATCGGTCGCATGTGGCGACATATAGCCAGGGAATGGCATACAGGCCAGCGACACCAGCATTCATGGCCACCACCTCCACATGAGGTTCTGGATAGCCGCAGAGCGGTCGCAGCATAACGCCGAGCGCCCCGGTGGCGAGCACTGATGCGAAAACGCGATCAAAGTGATGCTCCGCCCCCGGAGTCATCTCGTTGAGGATGCAAAGCGCGCGGGCCATGATCATGCCCGCAGCCACGAAATTGATAATCAGCAGGTAATTGGTCATTGGGGTGCTCCTGGTTGTGGATTACCCCCTCCTAATTTTCCCCGAGCCCATTGGATGGCATATGGACCAAGCGTCTGCGTGCTGGCACCGATGGCGAATGCACTAAACAATCGCATCTGGTCCGGGATGCTTGCGGTCCACCCAAATACACTGGACTGCGCGGCCCAGGCCATGAACATCGGACCCACGTACCCTGCCGTCAACGTGCTGGTGATCAACGTAACGATCATCCGCATGATTGATGTCTGCCGAGTGATCGAAAGCCCCAGGCACCCTCCGCAAAAACCGGCCAACAGCAGGTCATACTGCAGCCCAAGAAACGATCCGGTCAGCGTGACCGTGCCCACAGCCACGGCGTACCCCGTCGCCGCGCTGGTTGTTGGTTCTGGCATTGAGCCCCCAAATGAAAAAGCCCGCGCAGGGCGGGCTACTTTTTACTATGAAGAAACTTGCAATTTCAATATGTTATATTTCACGGCATAGATGTACGGATATCCTGAAATAATTAATAGAAAATCAAATCATGAAATTTAGTCCTACTTCAAAATTCTTCAAATTAATGAGCAGGATCGAACGAGCAGCGGCTTTAGCTCAGGGCAAAGGCTATGGGGCGATAACGATGGAGCAAGAGGTCTTATTGCTAAACAGTCTCCTTAAAACCCCAGCCAAGCTAGCTATTGACGTTGGCGGAAATATCGGCAACTACACAGCCGAACTTCGCAAGCTGTCTCCATCCCTGGAAATTCATACCTTTGAACCTTCCCAAATCAATGTGCCAAAGCTGAATTCTCGTTTTGGCTCAGATACCGCGATCACAATCGTCCCATGCGCCCTTTCAAACACAGCTGGAGAAACGACCCTCTTCGCTGATGAGGCTGGATCCGGAATGGGCAGTTTGACAAAAAGGCGCCTTGACCATTTTGGCCTGACATTCAATGCTTCCGAAGAGATCAAAACTTTGCGCTTCGAAGACTATTGGCGTAATCAGCTCCAAGGAAGACAAATTGATCTGGTGAAAATTGACGTGGAAGGACACGAATATTCCGTGTTGTCTGGATTTGGCGATGCGCTTCCAAACGCAAAGGTCATTCAATTCGAGTTTGGGGGAACCGATATTGATACCAGAATTTTCTTACAAGATTTCTGGTATCTGTTTGCCAGCTATGATTTCGAAATCTACCGGTTCACCCCTTATGGCCTTCAGCTCATTCCAAAGTACATGGAAAATGAAGAGTGCTTTGTCTACACCAACTTCGTAGCTGTCAACAAAAGCTTGCCTTAAGCTGGCGGTAACGTAGCGCGCAAAGCAGCGATCTGATTGTCCAGATCCTGCAGCCATCCCCCGTCATGACCAAGCGCTGCCTCACGCATTCGCCGAGGAGTTGCCTCGATTTCGAGCGCAACGATTTGAGCGATGATTTCTTCGCGCCGCGATGGCGGCGGAGGTGCCTGGAGTCGCCCGGCTTCTTCGTCGGAAATTGGACTGCAATCCTCCGGAAGAAGGTATTCGAATTCAATCGAATCTAAAAAATAGACCTTGTTGTTCGAATCTTTGTAATAAGGCATTTCAGTTCCTTTTAGTATTCAACCCATCCACCGATACCACCGACTGCTGTAACCGAATAGGTAGCTCCTGGCGGGACAGGAAAGCCTACAAAGCTGGTGCCGGTAATTCCTGCCGGTTGGGGAATTGCCATATATGCGACGGTAATTCCACTGACAACTGCAGTGAGCGAAGTGTTCTGCACATTTCCAGTCCACACAGACACCCAACGCTCGCGTGGAGATGTGTTGGTGTAAGTGGTGCCAGAAACGCGACTTCCTGCAACGTTCTGAGGCGTCCGTGCAATCAATCCTTTTACCCAGCTCGTGCTGGGAGGATTGACGCTGCTGTCTGCATAGGTTGGGTCGGAGGCGGGGGTGACGACGGAGCCCTGCAGATATCTTCCGTCGGCATACTGACGGTTCAAAACCTGGCTGTTTCCTGCAGCGCCCGAAACGGGATTCGCTGCACTGAAAACCTGACTACTGTCGCCATTCAAGGCAGCGGTCGCCGCCTTCAGGTTTGCCAGCAGTGTGCTGGTGGTGCCGTCATCAATCGCGTCCGCTCCCGTACGATCGACGATCAGCTGCGCCAGCACGGCAGCCATGATGCTGGATTGGCGCCATACCTTGTTCAATTGTGCCGATTGCGCAGTACCAGAAGAAAAACCGGCGGAGCGAGCTGCCAGGCCCGAGTAGGTCACCTGATCAATGACGTTTGCATCGCCTGCGGTACCGAACGGAAGGAAGTTATTGACTGCCATGTTGTTCCTTTAAAGAGTGCGGGCCCAGGCACCGGTGTCGAAGCCGGCCACAAACTGGTTATTCATGTCGAATCCGAAAAGTGGGGCACCGTCAACGGTCGTGACGACTGAGATGGAAACCCTCACGCCGGCTGGTTTGATGGGGATGTATCCACCGGCCAAAAGCGCCAGGAACACGGGTGATGGAATGGCCCCGGACACTCCGATGGTCATCGACATGTCCTGGTGGTCTTCGATGAACACGTGAGTGCCCGAATCAAAAATGCTGTTCAAGATCGCGGCAGAACCCGCTAAGGTTCCATCCCAATGGTTCGCTCCGATCTTGGCCTTAATGAGGAGTCGGTAGGTCTCGTCATCCAGCGTTGTGAGACCGGTGTCTGGGTCAAATGGTCCTTTCCAAACGCCCTGATCAAAACCGATTCCCTCGATGTCAAAGGAGAAGTAGACGCCGACCAAGGGAACTCTGATGCTCCGTGAGATGCCGACCCATTCCCCAACCGCATCGAGTTGCGCGCCGATCGCTAGATCCAAGTCAAAGTTGAACGGCATGCCCTCCAAAAAATTGATTCCGTCGACCATGGGCTGGCAGACGGCCTCTACCATGGCCATAAATTTGGGTTTCTGATTATGACCCGACGTGATCAGATCGGTGTAATCGGTGATATCTGCCATGTCATGTCACGTCCAGGGTGATGGAGGCCAGCGAGGCACTGGCGGCCTCGTTGAACAGCAGCGAGGCATCTGGGGTGCCCACGCCGTGCGGCCCGGTCAGGACCAGCGAAACGATCTTAAAAGTCGACGAGCCATCCACTGCCTTGGCAGCTGCAATGCAACTATCCCATTCGACGCACGCTGCTTGGCCACCACCGATGCCGGTGCCATTGATGTAGTCGACGATGGCCTGCTGCGCAGCGGTACCGACAAGCGACGTATAGCCGGTCAATGCCTTGATCGTGAGCACTGCCGTGATCGGGGCATTCGTCGGACGGAAGTAATTGATGGTGATTGGGCGACCATAGATATCTGTGACCACCTGGGACGTTGTCCCGTAGGTGGGCGTGCCAGGCGTCTTCTTGGCCGCAATTGCATTGGCAATCGCCAATGAGTCCCCCCCCTCCACCACCAGAGAGATCGAGTGCTCAGGGATGCCGTTGCTGTCGGTGCTGTCGGTATCATTCTCGTAGCCACGATACCGGGTAACTCCTGAGACCCCGGCCACCGCGCCGACGATTCCGTCGAAGACAGTCAGGGATGGAATGGCCGTCGAGATCTTCTGGCGCGCCCTCAGCGCTGCATCGGTCTCCACCTCGTCACCTGGTACCGCATCGGCCAAATTGCTCGCGGTCTGCCATCCACGGGTGGGTGTGTTGATCGTATTGATCGTTCCAGCTGCTGCCTCTATCGCGCCGATGGTGGTACAGGTTGCCGTCACCGTGACGAATCCGGCTGGCGGGATGTTCACGCTGGACGGGAGCGCCCAGATGTTGTTGTTCTGGTCGCGGACTGAACCGCCGTTGATGGGGGTTCCAGCTTGGCCGACGATCAGAATATCGGCCGTGGAGTAGCTGGCGCTGTTCTTCTTGATGCCGTTGATCTTCACGTTGCTGGCCAGGGCTTCATCCTGCGCCGTCGACGGGCTGAAGGAGCGGTAGATCGCAATGGAAACGGCATTGGCATCGTTGATCGCCGCGGCAAAGACACCCAGCAGCTGGCCGTCCTTGCTGTCATTCTCGAGATAGACATCCTCACCGTAGATCGCGCGGTACTTGGTCTTGAGAAAGTCCAGGATGTCCGCATAGGTGGGCGCCGTGATGCCGTTGGCGTCAATGGTCGGTGCAGTCGTCGTGATCACAGTAGGCTCTGGACTTGGGTTGTTCCGTAGATCGTGTCGATGGTGGCGTTGACCGATAGATTTCGGCTGTCAGCGCTTACGGTGCTGCTGTAGGCGGTCAGGCGCTGCACACCTGGCGTACGCAAGATGCGCTGCCGGATTGCCGCGTCGTATGTGGTTGCAGTGTTCTTTCCCAGCACCTCGGTACTCCATGGCGTGCCATCGCTGGTATCCACGAACCATTCACCCTTGAAAAGCTGCAGCCGCGTGTTGACCGCCTGGGCGACGGCCTCCGGGCTGTCCTTGTAAAAGTCGAGTTCCTGCCTGCCGAAGACGTAATCGCCGTCGGCATCCTCTTTTCTGTACCGCATGGAGGTTTCCTCAGTTCACGGAGCTGGTTGGATTGCCGGTCGTCGTGGTGGTATGGGTGTGCGTGTCGTCCACGCGCTTGCCATTGGCGGTGATCTGGCCGATCACATTCAAGATCCCGGTGAAGACGGCAGCGGCACCGCTGGCCGACGAGCCCACCATACCGGCGATGAAGGTGAAAACACCCTTGACCAGGACCGATCCGGAGAACGAACTGTGCGGTGCCACCACATCAAAGCCACCAGGGGCAACCACCTTGATCTCGCCGGTACTGGGGTTCAGGTCAATGAAGGTGGCCCCATCGTCCGAGCGCAATTGCGCGGAAGTGGTGCTGACGTTGGCCAGGGCACGCGGCCGGGAGCGGAAGCCCAGGATGGCAAAGCCATCCGACAGGTCGTGCATGCGTAGCTCCGCCTGTTCCTGAATCCCGCCAGACTGCCACCAGCTGTCGATGCACCGGGAGGCGAACACCACCAGACACTCATCGCCCTGCGCGACCGGGAAGGTCATGCTGCAGCCGCCGGCGCCGGGAAACTGCACCGGGCAATCCAGAAGTAACGGGAGCGAGATACTGGCAAACGTTCCGTTCACCTGGCGCACCAGCATCTTGATGGTGGGTTGCGCGCTGCAGGTTTGCGCATCCGGGTCGAATGACTCAATAATGCAAGGCAGAGCCGTCCAAATCCCGCTGCGTAAGCCGTCGAAAGCCTCGCGCAAGGCGGTTTCTGGGTCCGCTACCCGTTCTCGTCGATCCATAGATTCGGTGGAAGTGTTCGAAGATCGTTGTCGCTAGCCGAACTTCTTGATGATGGCCACGTCTGCAGGCGGCACCGTGTGCTTGTCCTTGAAGCTGTCTGGGAGCACCGTGACATCGGCCGCCAGGCAGATGACGTCGGTATAGAAGTCCTGTCCGCGTGTATCCCCGTGGTGCTCGGCCGTCATGACGTAGTAAAAGCCGTCATCTTGAATCTTTGCCTGCAGCCCCACCCGGAAGTTCTGCGCCTGCTGCTGCGTATTCAGGCTGTATTCATAGCGCTGGATGCTGGCGTTGTCCAACCAGATCAGTTGGCTGATCTTCACGTAAGGATTAAGCAGCATCTTGACCGTGATGCCATTCTGGGTCTGCTCCGGCAGGCCGACCATGCCCGTCTCCGATGTGATGACCGGGATGTTCCCGGGCCGGTATGAGGTCTCCGGCACCAACTGCACCTTGCCGTCCTGAATGCTCCACACCGCCTGCGCCGTGCGTGCCGCACCCCGCATGAAGTCCCGGGCCATGCCGAACATAACCTTGCCGCGCGGCAGCGGGTTCTTCGGCACTTCGAACATGTAGTCGAGGCTCACGCCAAAAGGTTCCATGGCAGTACAAGCGGCCCTGACGCGTTGATCAAGCGTCGACCCCGCTGCCAGCGAGGTATTCACCACCGCGAAGTTGTAGGCGCTGTCACCATCGGCCGCCGTGATGTCCAGGTAGGTATCCGTCTGGTTTTCCCTGCCACGCCGGACCTGCTTGATGGTGCCATCGAAGATGATGCCGAAGTTGCCCTCGTAGCCCGCCTGCAGCACGATGCGCGTGAACTCCTGCTCGATACGCTGTCGGGTGGTTTCCGAGACGTTGTAGACGCGCGCGCGCAACGAATTTGGGGTCTGCAGGTCGCCGCGTCTCACATCGAACACGATGCGCAACTCCGACAGGTCCAGCGCTGCACCAGCATCCTGGCCGACGATCAGCGATACCTTTCGGCCGTATTGCATCGTGCTCATGGTGACCTCAATGCAAGAGCGGCAGAAGGCTGCACAGCGCGGCTGCCAGCTTGTCGAATGCTGCGCACAGCACATAGATGCCGATCGCGAACATCACCCAACGACTGTATGGAATATCCATCTTGACCCCTTTCAGCCAATCGATGGCCAGCTTGATTCCAGGCCGTCGAGTGCTAGAATTCTTCTCATGTTTCATTTGCCTATGTTTCCGATAGGTGGTGGAAATAGAAAGCCCGCTGATGCGTCAACATCAGCGGGCTTTTGCTTTTGCGGCTTGCCACGCGCGAGATCAACGTGGCCGAAGTATGTCTTTTTCCGGATCCCGAAAAGTGTCGCCGTGGGTACCCTCTTTCGGTTTTATTGCTTTACTACCTGTTTTTTTCCTCAAAATGAGGCTGCTTTATTGATCAGGTGCTATCAGTCACCCAGAACACATGCGATCCGACACCCAGATCCTCATAGGTGGGCGTGTTGTCGGGATCGCCCGCACCCTGAACCCAAAGGCGGCCGGCGAAGCCGAGATAGTCGTATTGCTCCAGCAGATTGCACCCGGTCACCAGCGGGAGGCCGTTGACCAGTGAATTCCCATTCACGTCGGCAATGTCCAGCACCCAGCCTGCGCCGCCCGCTGCACGGTACTGCACGGTCATCTGGTAGGTGACGTTTCCCAACGTGACCGAGAACTTCTGGGGCGTCGGATCCAGCGGGATTTCAAAGAAGTTCGGCATCACATGTTCTCCGGCGAAACCGTGCCGCCGGGCGCGGGCGTTGCGGGCAGCGCAGCCTTCACCCCAGTGTTTTGGGTTTCAGCGGTCTTCTCCGGCTGCGCCTGGTCGGTGCGGGCCGGCAACGACGTCGCCCGCGTATCCACGATCCGGACGGCCTTCAGCGTGGCCTGCGCCATCAGGGCGTTACCCGTGCGCGGATCCCGTTTCACCACCAGCGATTTGAAAAGCATGCTGTCGTAGATCCGCATGCTGGTCATCACGCTGAATGGCTGCGCGGTCTCCTGCAGTTCCAGCAGCTGCGAGTACACCAGCTGGATGTAATCCGACGACGGAAGCGATCCACCGGAGAAGATGCCCTCGGCGGTACCCAGGAGCGCGGCGTAATCCGCATTGCTCCATCCGCACTGGATGGTGACCATGGGATTGCGCTTGAAGGCGTGATCGGTGATCTCCGCGCCCCGCTCCACCGGGTGCTCGGTGATCTGCATCTCGTCCTCCCAGGTCTCCTCGATGGCCACCTGGATGGCGATCGGCCCGATTTGCTTCGGGGTGATGAGAACGTTGTCCAAGATCACTGAATTGCCCCTTGCAGGTTTCTCACGATGTCGGCGTTGACGCCGCGCTGGGCGGCGGATACCGCCTGGGCGGCACCATTGACATCGCTGACCCCGTAGATGTTGATGCTGGTCTGCTGGGCCAGCTCCACGGCCGAAGCGCCTCGACGGGCTGCCTCGCCCTCGGTGTCGCGCGGGCGCTCGTAGTACCGGGACACGATGTCGCCGGCCTGCTGGGCGTTTTGCGCGGCACGCAGCAGCTGGCCAGCGCGCTGCTCGGCACCCTGCGTCAGCTCATAGTTCACGAACTGCAGCTGCTCCATCAGGCTGGATCCGCGGATATCCTTGCCGGACCAGGCCCGGAAATTGGCCTGGCGGTCGGGGTGCCACTGTCCGACCCCATAAGCATTGCCGCCGTCACCGGTGGCGCCGGGATTCAGGTTGCTCTCAGCGCGCAGGTTGGCCACCAGGCCCACGGCCTGCGCATGCGACCAGCCCATGCGCTGGAAGAAGCCAACGGCGTCCTGGGCATTTGCTGGAGGCTTTTGGCCAGATTGGATGCCGGCAGCGGCGCGGCGGCGAGCGAGCTCCTCATCCTCGCCGGAATTCAGGTCGCCACTGTGCAGCAGCAGGCCCAGACCGACTCCAGCCCTGGCCAACCAGGGAAACATCCTGGCCAGCAGCCCACCGCCCGCAGCGGCACCTGCAGCTGCGCCACCGCCTCCGGCAGCCGCACCGGCAGCGGCCGAGGCCGCGCTCATGGCGCGCAGAGCGGTGACCATCTTCCAGATTCCGGCCACCAGTTGGAATCCACCGAGAATCTTGAAAGCGGCAATGGCCAGCAGGATCTTCGTGCTCCAGCCGTCAGTAGCCTTGTCCAGGCTGATGAAGATATCGGCCAGGGCGGCCAGTGGCGGCCCCATGGCGGCGGCCGCATCGATGATGGCGGAGGCGATCAAGGCGATCCGATCAGCGATTGCCGGTGAGTTCTTCTCGAACCACTCGCGGAAGGCCTGCAGCTTCGGCCCAATCTTCTGGACCAGAGCCCCTTCCAGGCGGATTGCAAAGTTCTCGAAGGTCGTTCCCAGATCCCGCAGCTGGATCATGAACTGGTGAGCATCCTCAGCGGCCTTGTCCAGACCGTTGTTCTTGGACATCTCGCGGTACTGCTGCATGAAGCGGGCGAAATCGCCATTACGCATGGCCAGCAGCAGGTTCTGGTCGATGCCCAGCACATTGCCGTATTGGGACGCGAGCCAGGTGGGCCGCTTGCCCAGCTCCTGGCCGAGGTCCGACAGGATGTCCACCGTGTCGCGAAGCTGCCCGTTGGCGTCTCGCGTCTGCACTCCAATGGCCTGCAGGTAATTCTCTCCGGCCGGGTTCTCGCGCAGGAACTTGGCCAGGTTCTCAACCGTGCCGAAAGCGGCCTGGCTGCTGATGCCCAGATTCTTGGCTGCATACTCGAAGGCCTTCAGGCTAGTGGCCGCGGCCCCGGTGCGCTGGCTGACGAAATACAATCCCTCCAGTTTTGAGGCCATGGCCGAGACGCCGGCACCGATGGTCAGCGCTGCGCCCTGGATGGTGGAGACCAGGCGCACCACTCCCTTGGTCGCACCCTCCGCGCCCTCCTTGAAGTTCTTCAGGCCTTTTTCATCGACCTTGAAACCCAGGGCGACCAGGAACTCCTTGATGATCGCGGTATCAGCCATTTTCTTCGTTCCGCGCCCGGCGGCGCGCCTCTGCTTCGTTGTCAGCCTTCACGGCCATGGCATCGTTCATCAGGGCAATGTCGTGCATGCCGAGCGTCCCATCGATGATGGATTCATACCGGCAGACGCCGGCCAGTGCCGGCGCCAGCAGCCAGTCCTCACCATCCGGCAAGGACTTCAGCCAGCTGGTGTCTCCGGGCTGCCCCCCGGGCTTGTAAGCAGCCCTTGAATAAAAGGGCCCAGGTTCGCCACGATGCAGCGCACGGTGAGCGGGAGCATGACACCCAAGTCGATGTCATCGAACATCGGCCCCTTGGCCTGCTCGTTCCAGGCAGCTGTCCATCCATACTCGTTCTTCCGCTGAACTGCGGTCATGCAGGCACCCATCACGTATTCCGCATCGGCGTCATTCATCTCGGCCAGGGCATCGGCAAACGGCTGCAGCACTTCGGCCAGGCCATCCAGGTCGGCAGAGAGGGCGCCGCCGGCCGATTTCAAGCGGGTGAACAGGGGAATCAGCTTGGGGATGAGCGGCGCGATGCGGCGCGAGACGTGAAACTGTTTCATCGCGGACATTTTGCCGATGGAATAGGCCTTCCCGGCCACTTCAAGTTCGATTCCCATGATCAGTAGGTACCCAGGATGGAATCGATCTTGATCACATCGAAGACCCAGGCCACGATGTCGCCATCCTTGGCGTATTTCATGTCTGGAGCCTTCTTGAATGCGCACTGGCGGCCGGCATGGACGTCGCCGCTGGCCGAGTTGGTCACGGTGATGATGTTCTTACCGTGCAGGCGGCTATCCATGGTCTGGGCATTGTATGCAGCCATCAACAGCGCATTCACCGGTGCAGTCTTGAGGTAACGCAAGGTGATCTGGCCGGACTTGTCGGCATGCAGGCTGTGCATGCCCTCGCCATCACCGGCCATCGTCATGGTGTTCTTGTCGCTGTTACGCACGATATCGATGCCCTCTTCGGCAACCGCCTCGCCATAGCCGAGCGAAAAAGCGCCCGAAGGGCCAGCGAACGATGCCTGGACATCCAATAAGGAATAGGTTGCCATGTTTCAGCCTTTACTTAGCGGTTGACGTTGATCAGGATGTCGGCGGTGTGGATGGCGCCGGCTTCCTTGGCCGCGATCTGGAACGGCACCGACTTGCGTGCCTCGCGGTTCGACTGCGATTGCGATGCAATCGGCGGTGTATAGATGTAGTAGCCCTTGCTCAGGGTATCGCCCTGCTTCAGCACACCGAAACCGCCAGCGTTCCACACACCCGGCGCCAGGTAACCGTTGTTCACCGCTGCCTCGCAAGCACCCTCGATCACCGAAGCAATCAGGGCGTTACCTGCATCGGTCTGCGGGATCTTGGTCGTGCTCTGGTACAGGAGGTTGTAGACGTCGGTCTGCACACGGTTCTGGAACCAGATCGAGTTGTAGACCGAGTCGATGTAGATGCCGCTGGGGGTGATGCCGTACTGCACCACCGCCGTGTCGTTGTTGTATTCGACAAACACGTTGATACGCTTGGCCTGCAGCGTGTTGGCCTGGGTCGTGGTCAGGGTCTCAGCAACGATGCCGGGCTCCTGCTTGTACATCAGGGTGATTGTCGTGTTGTTCGCGTCGAAGTCCGTGGTCAGCAGGCGCCCCAGCAGCGAGACACCAGCGAACGGCATGCTGGAAAACTGCCCGAACGAATACTTGTAGGACTTGGCCAGCATGCGGCTGGCAATGTCGGTGGTGCTGGTAGGATCCAGGACCGCGGCGGTGGTGGTTGAGACCACATGGAGGTGCTTCTGGTCGGCTTCGATCAGGTCACACACCGCGATCAACTGGTCATCGGTGAGCGAGGTATCGGCAAACGCCAGGCCCAGGAACTGATTCGAGAAACGATCCAGGAACAGCGACACGCAGGCGTCAGGTTCCTCGGCCACGATGCCGTCGACCGGCGCAGGTGCAAGCGCACTGGTCATGCCCAGCATGGCGGAGATATCGGTTCCGGAGCCGGTTGCGCTTGCATAGCTGACCGTCGAATTGGTACCGGTGGTCGGCGACGTGATCACGAACTGGATTCCGTTCCACACGCAGACTGCTCCGGCGAGGGCCGTGGTGATGATGGTGGCCACGCCATTCAGATTGCTCACGCTCGAAAAATCCAGAGCAGATAGAGTTTTCACCGTGTCATCAATGGTGATGTGGAATGAGCCAGCGGTAACGGCCTGCCAGGTCGCCAGCGCCTGCTGAGCAGTCGAGAGCGCAGCACCGCGCAGCAGACCTGCCGTAGCAGTCTTGGCCCAGCGGCCGATGCTCAGTTCGGACGGCTGCGGGGTCTGCTGGAAATACAGCAACGCTGCCTTGTACTCGGGATCGGTGGTGCTGAAGTCAGCGCCCACCTCGTCAATGCCGCCGTAGGTGCGCTTGCGCTCGGCGGTATCGATCACAGCGGTAGCACCCAAGAGCAGCGCCGTGTTCAGGTTCGCGCCTTGGGCCGCTGCCGGCGACATGTTGATGGTGACGTTGATCAGACGCGACACGGGCAATCCATTGCTCATGGTGGCCTTCCTTTATTCGGTGATGGTTTGGTTCGAGGTGATCGGCGTGCTGCCGTCAGTTTGCGTCTGCACTTCGGCCGACAAGAGGTTCAAAACTGGGTAGGTGCGCTCGATCTTGCGGCGCAGCCGGATGTTCAGGTCATACCGGCGAATCCACTGCTGGTTGACCAGGTCGGGCACCGCCCGAATGACGTCGGCATCAATGAAGCGCATTCCCTGCGCCCCGATAGCCTCGTTGTTCTGGGGGATCGTCAGGCCATCGGCCAGCGCCTGCGCGAAGCCCTTGGCGCCCGGTCCGTAAAAGCTGCAGAGCACCGACAGGTCCTGGTGGCGGATGTAGACGTCATTGCCCTGGCCAGCCGGATCGTGCTGGATGGCTGGGCTGGCGTCGTTCTGCTGGCTCATCACGCCGAACGCGCACCAGTTCACGCCCGGCTCCGGCTGCTTGGGCACTGTTGGCTGCCAGCGCGGCCTGACCATGTCGCCCGGCAGGCCGGTGACGCCCTCGATCAGGTCGTGCAGCAGATTGTCGAGGGCGTCGTCTTCCAGCGGCGGCGAGGCAACAGCCGGCACCAGGTAGCCGCCTGTTGCGCTCGTGTTCATGGTCTATCCGGAGAGTGGTTTCAGATCACAGGTCGCGGCGACGAAGCCGCGGCCAAAGTGGGAGTAATTGTTGACGTTCGAAACGGTGTAGCGATTGCCTTGCCATATCACCTCATCGGCATCTCGACCGGGACCACCGTCTTGAAGTCGGTATGTGGTGTGGATCGTGATGGTCCCGTTGATCAAGCTGCCGTCAGCGAGTCTCCTCAACAGATCACCACTGTCGCTGGTCACCACGCCGGCAAATGGCGTCTGCGTCTCGGTGTTCGTGGCCCGGCCATCGTCGCCGACGACTTGGTCCTGCCGGCAGCAGATGATCCCGAGATCCATGAAATCGGGATCCAGCAGCACGTCGTTGACATCAAGCAGGGCCATGGTCAGCTTTTCTTCCGAATGACATAGGTGATTGAATTGCGCAGCTGGCCAGTGTCGACCAGCGGCTTCGCATATTCAGTGCTGGGCTCCATGCCCCCCGCGCGCCGCTCCAGTTCCAGAGCCGCACCCTTTCGTCCGCGCCGTGCGCGCTGGCGCAGTGTGGCCTCGGAGAGCGCTGGGCCGATGCCGCTGTTGATGCGTGCGCGCACCGCGTTCTGGGCTTCCAGGCCCGCCCGCCCCATCTGGGACTCGGCACCGCTCTTGTCGCCGTTCAGCACGGCTTCCGCCGCCTTGCCCAAGCGGCTGGCCACCTTGTCCTGCACGCTGGCCACGCCAGGGACCAGGAACGGCCGCGCCGGCACGTTGTGCTCGGGCATGCCCGTTTCCTGTAGGTAGCCGATGACGGCGTTGCTGGGTGGCGGCATCCCGCCGTCGTCGTCCGGCTCCCGCTCCGGCGCGCTGTCAGGGATACCGACGAGCACGTCCTTGCCCGCCAGGTCGTTGATTGCCTGGAGTACCTTTGCGAGGTTGTCTATCTTGATGAAATCTGGCATGGCCGCCTTGTTGGCGGCCGGGCGTTATACCTGCAGGCCGCCGGCGCCGAAGAGTTTTGCGAGAGAGGCGTATCGAACGCCGTAGGTGGTGAGGTTCCAGAAGCCTGCGCCGTCCACCGTAGCAGCACCGGTGTCGTAGCTGGCGCTGACCTTGTCGACAGATTTGCTCGACTGCGGCCCCGTCATCAGGCCGGGTATGCCGCCGACCGAGGAGGCCAGCTCATCGCGCCGCGCCAGCACCAGGTGGTGAGCGGCAACCAGTTCCACACCCTGGTCAGCCAGGCCACCCCAGCGCACACGGTTCACCAGGTTCTCAGCGACCGTCAGCCAGAATGTGACCTGGGCATCGGTATAGATGCCCGTGTCGCCGAATTCTGGAAAGTCTTGCCTGAAAGTCGCTGAGTCCATGGTTTCCCGTCACTTCTTGCTGTTTTTGGTGCCTTCGGCCTTCACATCAGCCGCCTTCTCGCGCTCGGTCACCGCGGCCTCGCGCAGATCGAGTGCTGCCGCTTTGGCCCGGACATCGGCCTCGGCATCTGCCAGGGCCAGATCACGCTTCTCCAGCTCCGCTGCCCTGGCCTTGGCGGCTTCTTCGGCCTCGGCCAGCTTCTTCTCACGCTCGACGAGGTCGGCCTTCTCCGCTTCCAGCATGCCGAGCTGCTTGCGCAGTTCCTGCTCGCGGCCGTCCAGCTCGACCAGCAGGGCTTCAGCTGCTTGGCTATCTTCGGACTGGACGCCGCCCGGGTCATCTCCGATGAAGTGCCGCGCATACCAGTGGTCCGCAACCTCTGCGGCGACCTCGTGCACGCCAACCCCGAACACCAGCTTTTCCGGCCCGTGCTGGAGCTCGAAGGGCGTATGGACATAGATTTTAGCCATTCGCCCTCTCCTCAGATACCGTCGCGGTAGCCCAGAGTCGTGCCGTAACGGAACTCGACCTGGCCGAAACGTGCCCAGTAGGTGGTGATCTGGAAGAGCGACCGGTATTCCAGCGGGGTACGCTGCAGTTCGGTCATCGGGAACTGGACATACTTCTTGTCCTTGTTGTACGCGACCATGCGGTCAACGGTGCCCAGCTGGCCCAGGGTGCCGCCCACGCCACCGCCGATCAGCCATTTCAGCGGCAGGATTTCCAGCGGGGTACCGGACTTGGTGCAGATGTTGTTCTCCAGCACATAGGTCAGGATCGACTGGTTACCAGCGAGGCTGACCAGCGTCGAGGCGATGTAGCCGTACTGGGCAGGCGGCAGCAGCAGACGGTTCGGCAGTACCTTCCAGCCAGCGTTCTGCCACGCGGTGGTCAGCAGCTCGTTGACATCCTTCAGGATCTCGTTCGGGGTCTTGGTGGTCCACTGCGGGGTGCCGGCGGCACCGTTGGCCACGTTCGACACGCTGCCCACCAGGCTGGTCGAATTGACCAGGCCGGTAAAGCCCTGGTTCGCGTCGCCGATATAGACGATGTTGTCCAGGTCCATGTTGCGTTTGAGGTTCATGGCCTCGACCTTCTGCGCATCGATCGGCATACCCAGCTTCTGAGCTTTCACCAGTTCGGGGACAGTGTACTTGACCTCGGCACCCCACAGGCGCATGGGTTGCGGAGTCTTGCCGATATCCAGCGATGGGCCGGCCAGGGCATTACCCTCGTTCGAAATCCAGTTCAGACCGCCCGGATTGATACCGCCGGACATCGCGAACGCGGAGTTGGTGAAGCTGGCCACTTCATCGGCGGCCGAGACGTCGGTGCGGATATCGATGTCGCGCGACCAGGTGAATTCGACCAGCGGCTCGTTGAGGGTCTGGTCCAGGCGTTCCAGCTGGCCGACCAGGAAAGCTCCGGTCGAATCGACGGTGGCCTGGTCATAGGTGTATTGCTGGTCACGGGTGTACGCGCGGGCGATGCGGCTCGACGCGACGGCGATCTCCCGGGCCTTGAGGTACTTCTGTACGGACATATCCATTTTTATGGCTCCAAAAATGCAAAACCCCGCCGAGGCGGGGTTCTGTGAGTTGATGCGCCTGGGGCGCCGGGAAATTAGTTGTCGACGGCCAGCTCGGTGATGCCGTAGGCGTCGGCCGGGCCAGTGAAGTACCAGCGGATGGGCATCAGGATCAGGTTCTGGCCGATGGTGAACGAGTCGCCAGCGACGAACGCGGTGCCACCAGCGGTGATCGTGAAGTTGATCTGTGCGTTGGTGTAAGCGGTGCCCACGGTGCCCGCCGGGAGCGCGGAGCCGTCGGGGGCAGTCACGTTGAACGCGGTGGCGCTGGTGAACTTGACCGCGTAGCTGCCGCTGGCGGGCGACGCGCCGGCAGAGATCGAGCCGACGGTACCGTTACCGGTGTTGGTGCCGGCGGTGACAGCAAATTCCGGAGCAGCCTCGAAGCCGCCGAGGGGCTTTCCGGAACTGGCGTTGGCGGTACGCACATACACGCGTCCGCCCTTGGTAGCGGCAGCATTGCCGCCCAGTGCCACGTTCACATAGCCGCGCTTCAGGATATCGGTCACACCGGAGGTCGGCGGGGTCGAGGTTCCCAGCGGGTCGGTACCATTGCCCTGGATCGGGTACGGGCGCAGATTCACCCCGTAGACCGAGGAGACGCCGTCGGAGGCGCTGTTGATCGGCTGGATCTTGCCGGACACCAGCTTCACCGGTACGCCGAAGGCGGTCGGCGGTGCAGCAGGATCGATGTGCTGGGGTTCGATGACAGCGGCTTCAGCGCGCTGCAGATCGCCGGCAAAACCAGCCGGCATGCGGTATTGATAGGCTTGCAGAGAGGGCATGACAGCTCCTTACTTAGTGGGTTTTGCGCGCCCAGAATTCGGCGTGCTTCTTGTTGATGTCCTGGAAGGACGAGGCGTTTTCGGTATGGCTCTGCTGCTGAGTGGTCTGCACCATGGTGTTCTTGCGCTTGACCAGCTCGGATGCCGCATTGAAGAAGGCCCGGGCCGAATCGCAGGTCAACTTGCTGACGTCGGCATCGCCGGTCACGGCTTTGACCAGATCTTCGTGCTCCCCGGACAGGGCCACGGTCAGCGCACGGCGGCGGAAGCTGCACAGCGCGTCGACCGAGGTCTTCTTGTCGGCCTTGGCATCGAAGGTCGGGAACTTGATGCCCGGGGCCAGGATCTCGGCGCGGGACTTGGCATCCTGGAACTCGGCCACCAGCGAGGCCGAGTCGCCGGTCATGGTCGGGGCGTTCGGATCGGTGGCATCCGGGTCGGCATCGGTGGTCTTTTTCTCTTCCGGATTCTTCTCCTCGGAGTCGGCTGTCTTGCCGGTTTCGAGCACCGACACGCGCTGGCCGAGGGCTTCGACAGCGGCAGCCACCTTGGCGATGGCCTCCAGCACCGGGTTGTCACCCTTGCCAGCAGCAGGATCATCCTCATCGGTGGTGCCGGCCGGCTTCACAGCTTCAACGGTGCCCGGCATGTGGATGTGGACATGGGTGTCCTTGTCATCGCCGCCAGTGCCGTCGGGAAGTTCATCCAGCGCTTTTTCGAATGCAGCCTCGTCGTTGGTTTTGAAGTAGTTGCGCATGCGTTCGGCGAACGACGGCTTCTTTTGGTTTGCAGCCATAGGAGTTTCTCCAATCAATTTTCCAGAATCCTGCACAGAGCACGCAGGTCCACAGCGGGCGCTTTCTACAAACGCCACGTGGTTTCCCAAGATGGTCGTTTGCCGCGCCCGCCCAGGCGCGATTTGCTCGTAGTCGGCGTCGTAACCGCAGCTGATCTCAACCAGCTCTTTCTTGCGGATCTTGTCGATCAACTCCTGATCCGTGATCAACAGGTCGGCCAGCAACAGGTGGGATTGATTACCCTCACCCTGTCGCACGTTGTGCGCGGTTCCCTTGGCATACGTCTTCCAGGTCAAGGGCGTCACTAATTCAGGGGGATGCTCGATGGTCACCGGCTTCCCACGGAAACCGGCCATGGTCTCGGGGCTAAACACGACATCCGCGTTTCTCTCGACTTCGATCACGCCGTCCTTGTCCTCCAGGTCCGGAAGTTCGATTCCGGCATAGAGCTGATTGCCAATCCGCGCGATCGGGGTCTCTTCGCAAAGCAGGTAGCCCTCCGAGGTAAGCGACTGCTTCGGCCCCAACTGCTCATTGGTCAGGAAGCCGCTGGCGGTGATGGAGTCGGTCGTCTTCGTAGCAGGGACGCTACATTTCTTGCAGCTGCAGGGCTTGCTCATGGCGTAGGCACGTAAAAAAGCCCGCGCGGGGCGGGCTGGATCTTCAGTTTTCGGGAAGCGGCGTATAATTGTTTCTGGATCGCCAAGGTTTAAACCACCACGCCTCCGCAGCGTGCGAGGAACCGAGACTTGAAAGTCAATTGGCGGTCCTTTTTCATTTCACCAAGCCATGGTCGTAATAGCGGCGTCCGTCCTGGTACGCCTTGACCGTCAAAATCACCTTGTGCGTCTCACCGGCCAGCTGCAGCCGGGCCTCGTAGGTCTCCACCGCCAGGATGTTCGGATCGCTGCGCTTGTCCGGGGAGGTGGCCACCAACTTGGATTTTTCCAGCAGATCGGGGATCGCGGGGATGCTCTTGATCAGGTCATCCCGACTGCCGAACACCGTGTGCTTCACACCAGAGCGCGTAACCTGGATCTCGTTGCCGGTGGCCGCGTTCTTGAAGCGCTTCCCGATGAAGCGCTCAGCGTAGACCAGGGCCTTCTGGCGCAGCTCCTTGATATCGGCGTAGCCGCCCAGCTCATTGCCGCGCAGTGTCACGCTGCCCTGCCCTGCGGCGGCGCCAGCACCACCGGTACCGAACTGGCCGTTCTCCGCGCGCGGGTGATCGCCCTCCTTCCACTCGCCGGCGTCACCGGTGTAGAAATGAACGTGAATGTGTCGTGCCATGGTCAATCAGGAATAACTACTTCTGGGAAACAGCGGCATCGATAGATGCAGCCTGCGTGCGCCCGGCGGCCGGTGCGCTTGTCCGCGATGGGCGGCTGGTTCCATGGGATGAACTGGCCTTCCAGTTCCCGATGATCCTCACGAACATCGCTGTCACCGCTGGTGCGCCAGATATACCCTGGGCTCCCGACGTACTCGGCCCGGGCCTGGGTGAGCGAGGTGGCCGTGCGGCTGACCTCGGTCTGGGCGATCAGCAGCGCCCGGCTCTTGGTCACCTCGCCCGAGCGCATGATCTCCTTGGCGATCTCGCTGGCGCGCGTGGAGTCCTCCAGGCCCTTGAGCGTCAGCTCATGCACGCGCTGGCCAGCCTCCACCGGCAGGCTGGTGATCAGGGTGACCTGCTCGGCCAGCAGATCCTGCAGCACCCGGCCCGTCGGTGCCTCGGCGATCTCTAGGCGTAGCGCCCGAGACATTTCCTTGGCCATGGCCCTCCAGGCGCTCTCATCGCGCAGCGCCACGTCCATCAACATGTTGCTGGCGGTCTTGGTGGCCCACGGCTTGAGCATCTGGGCGTATGCATCCAGCAGTTGCTGGATGGTCGGCACCGACCGGATGTCCCCTGGCTCAAACGGGCTGATGATCGCCTGGACCTGCGCCGCCACCTTCTTCAATTGCATGGCGTAGCGCTGTTCGGCGCCAGTGGTGCGCACCGGGTTCCGGTTCTTCTTCCGGCGGTCCAGGGTGATGATCATCGTCTTTTCCAGAGCCGCTTGAGCAATGAATCCTTGGTCTTGAGGGCGCTCAGGTCAGGCAGGTCCAGCCCGGCTCCCGGGGGTGGCTCGTCCTGCTCCTGCTGCTCGGCTGCCTCGATCTCCTCATCGGAGATCTGGCTGAACATGCCCGTGGTGGAGGCCATGCCCTTGAGCTCCTTCATAGCCGTGGAGCGCTTGATCAGGTTGGCGTCGAGGGCGCTCACCACCGTGGTGGTCTTCTTGTCGGCCACTTCTGCCTTCTCCACCTCGGTCGGCTCGTCCAGGGTCTTGAACGCAAACTGGAAGCTCGCATCGAGTGCGGTGCCCAGCACCGACATCGACATCACCGAGAACAGGCGCTGAAGCGGCGTGCGCAAGTCCTTCTCTTGCTTCTGGTGGACCTTTTCGTGGTACTGGCGGCGTGGGCCCTCGCCAGTGTCGCTCAGCCCGGCCGGTGACTGGCCGAAGATGCGGGACAGCGGGATGCCCAGCGCGCCCGAGAGTTGCTGTGCGAACTGGATCAGCATGTCCGAGAGCCCAGCGAAGGTGTAGGTGTGCGCCTCGAACTTGTCCTTCGAGTCGATGACCGTGAATCCCTCGTTGCTCTGGGACAGCCGCGTGAACTCGATCTGCGCCATGAGACCGGCCAGCGCCTGGTTACCCGCTGCGATGATGTCGCGCAGGTTCTCGACCGAATAGGTGCGCAGGTGCGCCTTGTAGACCAGCTGGCCAGCACCGACCGAAGCACTATCGAACGCGATCAGGCGGTCCCAGAGAGGCTCAAGGACAGAAAGCCCCCAGCCGTTCTCCGCGATGCGCTGGTAGTACGGCAGGTCATCGCCCTCCAAGCGGATGACCCGGCTGTAGTGAATACGCCCCTTCGGCAGGCCCATGAACTCGGCCAGGATGTCGTAGAACACCGGCTTGCCCATGTCTGGCCCGAACTCGGTGACCACTTCGCCCACCGGCGGCGCGACCATCCAGCGGTCCAATACCACCAGGCCCTTGAACTGCCCCTTGCCGATCGACTCGACGCGCAGCGGTGTGGTCAGGTCCTGGCCCTCGATCAGCATGACGCCGATGGCGCCGCCATACAGGCGTGCCCACTTGCCGGTCTCGCACAACTTGTCCCAGATCCCCAGGGAGACCATGGCAGTCTCCATCTCGGTGATGGAGGCCGGGTCGATGCCCGACATCTCCACGCCGCAGCGGGTCATGTCCTCTGGGATGGCGTCCACGGCCGCCCGAACGATCCAGGATCCGCGATAGGCCGCCTCCAGCTGCACGCGGTTGCGGCTTTGGTACGACAGCGAGTAGGTAGCGCCAGAGGACTGGTTGTTCGTGCCCCAGCCCAGGCGGGCCTGGGCGTTCTGGAACGAGTCGTTGGTCTGCTGGCGCGTGGCAGGGCCTGCGCCCGGCTGGCCAGCAGATCGTTTCGGTTTGCGGGACATCGTGTGTATTCCTTGGTATCAGCTGGCCAGGCGCGCCCATTGCGCCAGCTTCGCGGCGTTCCCGAGCATGTCGTTGATGGCATCGCACATGGGGTCGATCTGGTCATCATGGGCGTGCGTATCGTCGGCGGTGAACGCCTCACACTCGGCAACGAAATCGCTGACGAAGTCGGCCTCGGCCGGAATGCACACGTTTCCCGCATCGATCTGCCCGACCACGTCCATGACGCGGGTGAGCTTGTCCTTGACGCGCTCGATGCCATCAATGGGGATGCCGCCGACAGCCTCGATCTCCTGAATCAGGCCGGTGCCGCTGGCCTTGTCCTCGACTTTCATCTGCCGGAGGACCGGCGAATTCGGCAGATTGGCGTTGAGGTGCTTGTTCCAGAAATCGATTGCCTTCTGCTTCAGCTCCGGCGCCTTCCACTTGCCGCGCACCAGGTCAATCAGGTAGATCCGGTTATCCAGGCCCTTGCCCCAGCATTCGAAGACGCTGTAATCGTTGCGCTCTGCCGTCTTCTGCGCCGTGTCGGCATAGATGACTCGGTAGGACAACTGCGGCAGCACGCCGTAGCGGGTGAATTTCGCGCCCTGGATAAGGCCGCCGCCGACGGGCGATGGCCGCTGCTGGTACTGGCCAGAGAACACATAGGCATCCGCCTGCTCCAGCGCCAGCAGCTCGGCCAGTGGCTCTTTGTACGGCCAGTAGCTGAAACGGCCGTGCTCATCACGCTCGCCGATCTCGACCATCTCACGGATGGGCGCGGGCAGCTTGCTCACGTACGCATCGTCGATCAGGGCCGGGATATTGACGAATTCCCATTCGCCCGGCACCTTTCCGGCCTTGATGAAGCCGCTAGGGTCTTCTTCGGCCAGGCGCTGCATGATCACGATGATCGGGGTGTCCGGATTGGCCTTCCGGCTCTTCACCGTGGACAGCAGCTTTCGGTTCGCCTTGTTGCGGTTGGTCTTGCTGTAGGCATCTTCAGGCTTGAGCGGATCATCGATGATGATGGCGCCCTGCCACCCCTCTGTCATGTGGCCCGCACGGAAGCCAGTGATCTGGCCGCCGAGCGAAACTGCGTACACCCCGCCGGCCTTCTTCCCGTCGACCACCACGTTCCAACGCTTCTTCGACTTCGCGTCATCGGCGATGGCCAGGGGCCAGAGCTCCTGGAATTCCTCCGACGCCACGATCTCGCGCGCCGTCTCGCTGTTCAACAGCGCCAAGTCGTCCGAGTACGAAATATGCAGGAACCGGGCGCGCGGGTTCTTGGCAAGGCCGCGCGCGATCAGGTTGATTGCCACCAGCTCGGTCTTCGACGAACCAGGCGGCACATTGATGACGACATTCTTCAGCTCGCCGTCCATCACGCGCTGAACGGTGTCCGCGATCAGCACATGGTGCCAGTTCACGCGGAACTTGATCCCCTGCCGGTGCTTGAAGAAATAGCGGCTGAAGGACAGGTGATCGTCCTCGCACTCAGCCTTGAAGACCGCCAGCTCGACGGCAGTATCAGAACTCTCTCCTGAATTTGTCGAGGGCGGCGCGGACTTGCTGTTCATCAACCACCGTCGTTTTCTGTTCGATGGGGCCACCATTCGGCCCGCTGTGTTCCACCTTCGTCTTGAACATGCCCAGGTGCTGGCCAACCAGCTTCAGGGCCTCGATCGGGTCCAGTGTCTTGACCTCCAGGCCCTCTTTGCCCTGCTTCACGCCGGCATACAGGAACTTGGCGTTCCCCTGCAGTTTCCGGGTGTCTTCGAAAAAGGCGTTGCCATGGCCCTGGCCGAAGCACTCCGGGCACTTCGGGTTCGGATCCTTGCGCGCGTCGTAGCCGGTACCACCGGCCTGGTCAAACGGCATTTCCATGAACGCCTGGCCCGCGCGGGTGGCTTCGGCCTTCTTCTCAGCCATCGTCTTCGCGTGGCTGGCGCGGTCGGCCTTCATCTCCTGCGCGGTGCGCTGGTAGCCGAACTTCTTGCCCCAGCAGTGACGGCAGCAGGTGCGGCGGAACTGCATCAGCTGCGATGGGTCGGCCGTGGCAATCGCCCACAGGCGCTGCAGCACAGCGTCCTGGGTGATCTCGGTGCGCTCGGCCAGAGCAGCCTGGCGCTCGCGCACCAGTTCCTGCACCTCCGGCTTATTGAGCGTCTCGTACGCGATCTGCTTGGCGGTGCGGGGGCTGTAGCCAGCGCGGATAGCCGCCTGCGTCGCGTTCAAGTCGATCAAGTACTCATCGACCAGACGCCGGATTTTGTCAGTGATCCTCATGGGAAAAACCTCTTGAACTACTGCTCGCCCCGCGCCGAATAAAACGGGCATTGCGCCCGGAGAAGGAGGGCTTCCATATCGTGCGAGCCATGCCGGCCATTTACCCGTGTTGCCGGCGAGCGGGAACAACTCGTTGCTTCAGACCTTTGCGGATCCAGTACACTAGCTTCTCTTCATCCGGACGCTGGCGGGTGATCACTGCGAAAAGGATCACGCCGCGCAGATACCAGCGAAGCCACCATCGAAACCGGAGCTCGGTGCGAAACTGATCTTTCATCACGATTGCATCCGTGCCGCATATGCTCGACGCGAACGCACCGGCGTTGTCACATAGATCGTGCCCGCTGCAACCTGGCTGTACAACCAAGGCAGGAAGATCGCCAGAGCTCCGGCGTTCTCAGCCGAGTTGCTGTCGTTGTGGAAGCAAAGGAATCCCATCCCCTTGTTGTCGATCACCTGTTGCGCATAGGCCTGCCAGCGCGCTGCGACTGCGGACGAGCCCAACGACATGCCTGCCCACGAACTTCCGTTCAGAGCCCGCAGGTTGTAGGGGTCACCTGGCGGCATCGTGTCAACGAAGGGGAAAACGTCGCCCGATGTCGTGCTGCTGTTGTCGAAGCGACGGATGGATGCCAAAAATTGCGGGTCAGCATGGTAGATCTTCGGCTCGCCGCCGTTGTTGGTGCCGCCGCCGAAGATTGATCCATCACGGATGCCGTCGCAGTCGAAGCCCAGCATGTTTGCCAGCGCCAGCGTCTTGGCGATGCCCATCTTGTATTCCAGCGCCGTACTGTCGTAGTTCCCCTCCAAGCGATAATCCTGCGAACAGATCTGCCAGCCCTTCATGTTCTGGGCACCCAGGGCATCGGTCGGATGGATCCGATCACCACCACCGTTACCGAGCGTTGAAGCGACTGGCGAGAAGTAGAAGCAACCCGGGAATCCATAGGTCGACATCGTTTTTTCGATCTCGCGCAACGACGACGCATAGGTGTCATCGAAGGTGATATAGAAATGTGCGCGGTCGAAAGCCGGCGCCACGAACTTGATGTCCTCCAACTGCACGACCAGGCCTGATGGGCCAGTGACAACCAAAGCGGCGCGGTTGACGCCAGTAATCGTGCCGGCAGGAGCCCCCCCAACAGCCACGAACTTACTGACAGGGAAGCTGCGCGCGTTGTGGCCGTAGATATTTGCAAGGCCGTTGTTCAGGTCGGCTGTGACAGCGAGCGAATAGTAAATCGCATCCGAACTGCCATTGAGCGTGTCGTTGTACAGGCGCAGTTCTACGCCCGTCGGCGTGCCGCTGACCAGTTTGCTGCCATTGAAAATATAGCCGCCCGTGACATCGATGCCGGAAGGCTGGCCGCCGATGCTCGACTTGAACACGCCGGTTTGGGTACTGCCCCAAGTGGCGCGCACCGCCAAACGGGCAGACGAGGCATTCAATGGGTTCTGCGTGGTCTGCTTAGCGGACTCGGTCGGTGCCACATCTGCGACGGTGATACCGGTGCCAACGAGAGTGACGTTTGCCGCGACATCATAGCGGGCCAGCGAGCGACCGCGGGCAGTCCAGCGGGTGAACGGCGAGAAGTTGGAGATCAAGGTCGCCATCTCGATATCCATGTCCATATTGCCGCCGGACACGTCGCCCACGCGGATGATGGCCGTAGGGCTGATTTCCTGCGCCGGATCGTAATTCGTGGCGAACATGGGACGAGCGCCGTTATAGGCCTCTGCCAGGACAGTTGAGCCCTGGTTGTCGAAGGCCTTGACGGTGACCTGGTTCGCATTGGTCAAGCCGTCGATCCAGACGCCCTTGCCGCGCTTCAGTTCACGCGGCGTGCCGCCTGCATTCAGCTGATACAGGATGTCGACGCGCGAGCGGTTGATGAGCCACAGCGACGTGCAGGCGACCGAGGCAAAGGCGGTATAGGTGCTGCCGCTCGGGTTCACTACGGCCAGATTGGTGACCGAGTAAGTGGAGAGAGATGTCAGCGGCTCTGCCACTACCACGGTCACCTGGGTGGTGACATTTGCGGTCGCATAGTCGCGGCGGCGCACGCCGATCTGGTTGGCATTCGTGATGCCTAGGATCTGCTTGGTTTCTCCGGCCTCGATCAGATGAACTGCGCCACTTCCGCCGCGCTGGTATTCCAACGCCACCTTGTCGGCTGTGATGCGCAGCGCGGTGCAGGCAGTAGATGGGAAGGTAACGAACGCGCCAGCGGTCGGCGTGGCCGAAGTCGTCAGGGTGATCGCCGATCCCGCAGTGCTGAGCCGTTCCGTCGTGGCACTCTGGTCGGAGATGACCGGATTGGAACCTCCGGACGAAGAGAGCGGCGCGCTCGCCGCCACAGATTGGACTCCACTGGTACCACCGCCCGGGAAGATGCCGCAGATCTGCAGCCACTTCTTGAATTCGCCGAGATTCATTGCTTCACCCAAGGGGAAATGGTGGTGATGTTGGAGCCGGTGTAAGAGTAGGTCTGCTTGAAGCTGTTGCCCTGAGCATCCGGTCCCACGGTGACCGAATCGACAGCGCCGCTCGGGCCGCCATACGTCAGGACCTGCTGCAGCGAATCGGGGTGAAGCAAGTAGGTGTTGGTGGAATCCAGCACGCATCCCGACAGCGTGAAATCGGCGTTGAACAACTGGCCGTTGATCAGCTTTTGCATGGTGGACTCTTTCCGAAATGAAAAAGCCCGCGACCCTTGCGGGAGGCGGGCAAGCTGGATTTCTCCAGGGAGACACTACGATGATGGTGAATCTGATGAGATCAAACAAAAAGGCCACCCGAAGGCGGCCTTAGATGAGCAGTTGACTTTTACGGCTTTGCGAGCTGAAGCAGGAATGTCAGACCAAGGCAATAACCAACAGTATTGGAACCCAACCCGAAGTCGAGTTTCGTCACCTCTCCTTCCTCATTCTTGTAATAGGGAAGGTCATAGGCGGGCTGGACGAACTGCCAAACTGGCCTCGAGAAAGGCATCCCTTGTTCATCAAGCATGTCTTGCCAGAGGGTCACGACACCAACAATATTTTCACCTTCGATTTGGATTTTCGTCAGCAAGCGCCCCGTATTACCCATGGCGGAAATCGCGGAATTAAATACATCACCATTCGCCGGGCGGATTTTTATTGCATCTTGGCCGATCCGGTTGGTTCCCTCAAAGGCCGATGTGACATACCCAAAAATACTCCCAATGTTCTTACGAATGTTGCCGATGTGGTCGTCTACTCCTGACAAATACTGATGGTCACGGAAATTTTCCAATTTGCAATTCATGACACTCCCCCGACATTGTTGTAGGAAAGCACATTATCTACAAATCAACCTTCTTGCGTAATCGGTCAACGCAAATATTGCGAATAAAAAGTACGGACGCGAAGGCTTCAGCTCTACCATTGAGCTACGGCTGCGGGGAATTACTGGCCAGCGGTGTCCAGGTCATCCTGGCTCATCCCGGCAATCGATACCAGGTGGCCACCGGGGATCAGGCGGTTGGCCTGCACCTCGGTGTTGAGCACGTCACGCGCCCAGGCCAGCGCCTTGGTCACGCGCTCGCGGCAGGTGCCGGCATGCTCGAACTCGAAGCCATCGACCACGATCCGGACATCGCCCTGCGGCGACAGGTCGATGGTGATCTTGCCGATCTTCTGCAGATCAACGTAGTCCACCTCGTGGCGGGTGAGGACGGTGCCGGACATTGATGCTCCTGGGGAAGTTGGTTGCAGCGGCAGGATTCGAACCTGCGGCCTTCAGGGTATGAACCTGACGAGCTACCAGCTGCTCTACGCTGCTTCTGAAATCGTGCCGGGTACAGCGTCCGGCGAGGTTGGGGCACTTCTGATGGCCCCGGCGTGACGGGTCACTCCTCTGGCACTTCGCTTGGCAATGTATGGCCTGGTTGACGCATCCCTGCGTTGGGCCAGGCCGGCCCTGAAACGAAAAAGCCCCGCGCGGCAGACCGGGCGAGGCTTCATCAAGAATGTCAGGGGACCAACAAAAAAGCCCCGCTTCATCAAAGAAACGAGGCTTCGTTGTAGCTGCTTACTTTTCTCTGGACGAGACAAAACAGCCAGTGATCGGGAATTTACCCGAACTGCATTCGGGTTGCAACATTTTTTCGCAACAACGGTTCCAGCGCCGCAACGGCTTCCACGTACGACTCAGCCAAGTCGGAGTTCGGGAAGCGCCATGCGGTGGTGATCCCGAACTTCTTCCAGATCGCCCACCGGTGGCGCAAGATCAGGCTCTGCATCATCGCCTCGGTTGCCTCTGCAATCTCATTGTCGCGACGGGCGGCCGCAGCATCTCCCTCGCTCTCACCTCGCGAACCCTTGATGCCCAGGTCCCGGTCATCCTTGCGCATCCATGCCGCCCAGACGTCAAGGCAGTACTCGGTGCCATCGCGCTGGCGATCATTCATCACCTCGATCTTGCGTGGCACCCGTTTCGCGGTCGCATTGAACATGGCTCTTTCCCTCTTTCTCCGTGTAGTGCCGGCAGCGCCGGCCGTGTTGCTGATTCTGTTTGCTGCAGGCCTGGCGGGTAAAGACCACCACCTGGAACGCGCACCCCTTGCACGTCCGCTCCTCACGTTCGATCAGCTGCTGAAGCGGGTCGCGGTACTCGAAATGCCGGAGCGTCATGGCTGCAACCACCACAAGATGAGTCCTCCAAGTACGATTTCCAAAATGAGAACTTGCAGCATCCAACCGGTGTTTTGCCGTGGTTGAGCACTCTCTGGTTGCGGAATAATTGGCTTCTCTTTTTTCATGACATCCCCGTGTCCGACTTGCGCGCGCCTTGGCACAGGCGCATGTGATGGCCCAGGTCATAGCCGGTGAGCGGCTTGGCCTCGATGGGCGGCTCCGCGCGCGCTGCGACCCTCTCAGCGACCGGGCGCTGCAGCAGTCGGCTGGGCCCGGCGCGCTTGGCCAGGAGATCCCCCTTCTTCTCCAGCAGCTTCAGCGTGCGGTAGATGGACTTGGCGGGCATGCCCACCATGTCGGCGATTTCGCTGGTGTCGTAATCGGTGCCCGGCTGCATGGCGTGGAGGATGATCGAGGCAAGTGCCTCATCGATGGTCGGCACCCGGCTCATGCAAGGCGCTCCATCTCGAACGTGCGCAGACCACGCAGGCCACCGGGCTGACGGGCGGCAGCCGCAGTCATGCGCCCGTAGAGCAGGCGGTTCTTCATGCGGATGTACTGCCGGCGCTCAGCCTCCAGGCGCACCAGCTTGGCCATGTTGCGGACTTTCATCATGGTTCGTTCCTCGGTTGTTGGTGGTAGCGAACGCCCATCTCCAGTTTCATGGCGATGTGGCGTTCCAAGGTCGCGCCGCGCGAGTTCTCCCAGCCGGGCAGCATCAGGATCTCGTCACAGGTGACGAGCTGGGCGATGTCGGCGCGCATGCAGGCCACCCAGCCAGCGGCCGGGTCGGCGTTGATCTCGGCGGGGTTGACCACGTCGAAGCCCTGGGCGCGCAGCTCGGCGGCGGCAGCGTGGAAGGCGGGGAAATTCAGGGCGGGAAGGCCGGACATCGGGCCGGCCACGTATATGCGCGTCACCGCCCCTCCCGTGCAGCGTGACGGATGAACATGGCCAGGACGCCGATGAACGGCGCGGCCAGCAGGATGATGGTGAGGATCAGGTCGGTGGTGTCGGCGCTCACGGCATCACCTCCGGGCGCCCGGCCAGACCGCAGAAGCCGCGGCGTTGGGCCAGCAGTTCCAAGTGCCGGGCATGGATCTCCTCTGGGGAGGTTCTCCAGTAACCGCCATTGAGATCATCGCCTTCCCCTGTCAACGGAACCCACACAGCAGTGGCCGGCACCTCCGGCGGACGGAGCGGCTCAACGGTTGGCATGTCCTCTTCAGGCCACCACGCTTCAGGATCTGGATCTTCCTCTGCCTCCTCGCTCCAACGCCACATGGCGCACTTATCGCCAATGCACCAGCCAGAGAATTCGGCAATACTGGTCGGATCATTGACGGCGGCGGGTCCCCCGGATGCTGGCGTTACGCCGACACGCACCATCGGGCACCAGAGCTTCTTCGCATCGGTCACGGTGTTCATGCCGCCTCCCCGAAGAGCCCTGCCTGCGGCTGCGCCACGGCCAGCGGCGTGATGGTCAGCACCACCCGCGCACCATCAGCATCCGGCTCCATGCGCTCGGCCACGATGCGGCGCACCCACTTGTCATCCTCGATGGCCACGCCCTTGAGCGCGTCCAGCAGCACCTTGTTCGCGTTGTCCAGGTCAATGCAGCGCACGGTGTCATCCCAGGCCGCGCCCTCCTGGCGCTGGCGCTTCTGCCAGTCCTGGGGGCGCGCCGGGTAGAGGCGCACGTCGATCTGCACGCGGCCGGTGATGGGCTGCAGCAGGCCGGCCGCACGGATCTTCCAGCCAACCTCAGTCTTGTAGGCCTCAGCCTCTTTCGTGACGTAGGTCATAGCCATGGCCGGGCGGCCGTCGCGCGGCTTGACGATGCGTGTGGCCCAGTAGGCGTTGGCAGAAACGGGATACGGCAGGATCAGGGTGATGGGATTCATTCGTCGTCACTCCGCACAGGATGGGTCTCGGCGTAGATCTGCACGCGCAGCTGCACGTGCTGGCGAACCAGCTCGGCGATGGAGGGCTCGCCGCGGAACACGACGGCGGCGATCAGCACCAGGGCGGCGGCAAGGATGGCGTTCATGGGGTTCTCCTCAGTGGCCACAGGGCAGTTCGCCGCCGGCATCGGTCTGGGCTCCGCAGGACAGGCAGCGACGAGGCGGGAACCGAGTTGGCATGTGGGCGTGGCGCTCCAGCTCCTGCAGTAGCATGTCCTGGAACTCCGTCAATTTGGAGGGCTGACGCTTGATGCCCAAGCGCTGGGCCAGCGCATCGATATCAATCATCTGGTCGCGCGAAGGTGGCGCAGGCAGATCCTCGACCGTGATCGTGCCGATGTCGACGCGGTGAACCTCGCCAGGCAGATGGACCACCTGCTCAATGATGGTCGGCCGGTCTTCGGCGGGGATGGCGGCGATCATTGCGCACCGCCTTCCTGGCCAGCACCCTCGGCGATCACCGCCTTGATCTGCTTGGTCGGCCAGCCGGTGTCCTCGCTGATGCGGACCATCAGGATGGCGCTCAGCGGGATGACGTTGTTGCGCATCTTGCTGATGGTCGGCGGCGCCGTCTGCAGGTGCCGCGCCAGCGCAGCATCGTTCTTGAGGTTCAGGTGCGCGATGACCTGGTCGAACAGGGTGGCGGTGGTCATGCAGCACCGCCCTTCTCCGCTGCGCGGTCCAGGCGTTCGATCTCGGCCAGGATGAGGGCGCCGGCCTTTTCGAGGTTGCGACGGTAGGTCGTCGGCTTCCACAAATACAGTTTGAACGGCCACGCGACAACGTCGCAGATGCGCAATTGATCCGGGCGGGTGCAGAGCGCGTAGGTCGCGGCGGCTGCAGCCAGCTCGCAGCCGGAATACCGGTCATCACGCTCCGGCGTCCAGCCCTCCACCTCCTGCTGCCGGCGGCGCTCGGCAAGCACGTCGCGGGCGGCGGCGGACATTTCAGCAGGCTGTCCCTGCGCCAGGTCGGCGCGCTGCTTCGCCATCATCTTGCGCAGCACCTCGGCCAGCTTCTCGTGCTGCTCGGGCAGCCACAGCGGCAGGCCCAACTCGTGCCGGTCATGTGCCGTCGCGATGTCGTCCAGCTCCACCAGCGCCTTGCTGATGGCCTCCTCGTCGCTGGCCCAGTAGTCGGCATCGACCACTAGGCCGGTGCCCACGGCTTCGCCCAGTTTGTCGAGGGCCGCACGCACGCCTGCAGTCGCCTCGTAGGCGCGCTGGAATGACGCCATGGCAGGAGCATACGGCCGCGCCTCGTCCTCGGAGGTCTCCAGCGGGCTGTCGGCCTGCGCCAGGATCCGGTTGCGGAAGCTGCATGCGGTTTCGCCGGGGAATGGCGTCAGTCCGGCAGCGGAATATGCGCGGTCGACTGCACCCTTCATGGCCCGCGCCACGTCGCCCAGCGGCGGCTTCCACAGTGCGCCACCGTTCCAGGTGTAGCCCAGGCGCTGCAGCGTGCGATCAGCCGCGACTGCCCTGGCACTCGGCGCAGCCCAGAGCAGCGGTGCGGGACCGAAGTCGGGCATCGCGTAGAGCTCGCAGTTTTCAGCCTTCCGGCCGGACATCCAGCGCAGCACGCCATTCTCGGCCACGGCCATGTGCTGCAGCTGCACGGGCGCATCACCCGATTCGTTCGTCGGCTTGAGGACAGCAGAAGCGGCCACCCGGTCCTGCGCGGTCTGAATGAACTTGGGGCACATCTCCACCTTATCGTCGTTCATCGTGTTTCTCCTTTTTCATCGTTTCCAGAATCTCAACCCGGGTCGGTGCGCCGGGCATCCTTTCGATGGCGGCCAACAGCACGTTGGCCAGGTCCTGCCTCGGTGCCGTGGACCTGACGAGCCTTATGCAATCGTCAAGTTTGGTCAGGTCATAGCGGCCGGAGGGCATGGGCGTCGAATCGCCCTGTCAGCGGTGCGCGGCGCGGTTTCGGGCGACGTTGCGGGCCTTCTTCGACTGGCGCTTCTGCTGCGCCACGCTGATGCCAGCGCCCTTGCGGCCGTAGGGCACGAACGGGTTGTAGGGCGTGCCGCTGAACAGGCTGCGACGGCGCTTCTTGCTGGCGGGCACGGCGACTTGCAGGGCTGCCTGTTGGCTCATGACCGGTTGCAACGACATGGCACCGGCTGCCGCCAGTGCAATCAGGGCAAGGTTTTTACGCATGGGTTCTCCTCGGGGTGGGTGGGTTATGCGGGCTCAGCGCCCAAGCGCAGGGCCTCGCGGGCGAATTCGAGCTGGGTGAGTGAGATGCGCTGGCCAGCCTGTTCCTTGGCCATCAGGCGGTGCGCCCAGCGCAGGCCGTCGGCCGGAGCGCCGCTGGGCTTCAGGGCTTCATGCAGGTACTGATCGAGCACGCCCTTGGCCTTGGCCACGGCATCAGCACTGACCGGTGCATGCTCCAGACGGCGCTCCTCGCGGATGGCCGGCTTGATCTCGGGGATCGATTCCCAGCGCATGACCTCGTCCAGAGCGGCGGCGAAGCGCGGCTTCAGGGCACTGGTGCTCAGCGTGGTCATCTCGTAGTACCCGACCTTCTGGGCGGCGTGGTAGATCGCCGGATGGCTCCAGACGTCCTCGCCGCGATTGCGGGCGTGGAGCTGGGCGACGGCCTCGGTGATGGCCGCATCCACGTTCGGGGTCGGGCGGCAGGCTTCCAGGAACTCGGCCCAGTTCGGCACGAAGCGCTTGGCGCTGCAGCCGGCGAGTCCCCGCTTGATGTCGGCGGGCGTGAGGCGCTGCTCCACGATCTTGCGGCCCCAGACGCGCTTGGCGTTCTCGATGCCGGTGTCCTTGTCGTGCTCGATATGCCCGCTGCGGTACGCATCCAGGAACTTGTTGCCGAACTGGCCCTGCAGCTCAGCGAAGACCATCTCGACCACGCGCTGCAGGCGCTCAGTCGACTCGCTGGCCTGTTGTTGCGTCGAAGGTGTCAGGTTCTGGGTCATGGTTTCGTGCTCCGAGTCCGATGGAATTGGCGGCCGCTGCGCGGGACGCGTCTCTGCTGCTGGTGGAGGATTGGGTGGGCGGTGGTCGGGCGCCGGCGACGTTGACCTTCTTGGCCTCTCGCGCCCAACGCTCGATGATCTTCACGACGTAGCCGGGTCCAACAGCCTCGTTCGGCTTGGTGCGGCGGGCGTCATCGCATGCGGCCTGCACGGTCTCCAGGCTCACGCCCTGCTCCGCCAACGCCATCAGCCGAGGGTCTGCGGGTTGCGACAGGACACCGGCCCGGCGCATTACCAGCGAGATTTCCGCGGCTGTCGCAGTCGGTGCGATCGACCCCGGTCCGACCCCAACTACCTGTGAGTCATCGCTGACCGTATTGGCCCCTGGTTTTAATACTGGGGATTGGGTATTGGTTACTGGGTACTGGGTAGCCGTGTTGTCACGCGTGACAGGTGGCGTGACGTCACGCGTGACACCTTGTGACGGCCCCTGTGACTCAGCGCGTGACAACATGTCTTGAAGCTGTGTCATGGTGGCGCTGAAATCTGGGACGATCCCATGCGCACGCAGAGCCTCGAAGAGTTGGCGGCGGCGTTCTCGAGTCCGGCGCTGGCGCTCGCGCTCGGCTTCCTTCTTCGCTTCGCGTTCAGGTTGCGACTCCAAGTACTTTGCGATCACCTCATCGCAACGGGTCTGGTGCCAACCGTCTTCACGCAGCTCGAAGAACTCTTCCAGCACGACTTCAACAGCATCCTTCTCTTCCTTCGTGCGCGCGCCGACCAGGCGCTGCACAGCCTTCAGGTCCGGCGGCATGGCCTTTTCCTGGGCGTAGTACTTGCGGATCAGGCGGCTGTAGGCGGCGTCCTCAATGAACGAGAGGTGCGCTGTCGCCTCGGCATAGTCGCCAATGTGATGCTCGTAGTAATTCATTCGCACAACCCGTAATTAGATGAACACGCTGTGGGCTCATCCAGATCGGTAAGAAGAGAGAATTGCCGGCCGCCACGAGAGGTCTTCGCCCACTGCACGACATGCTCAATGGTGGAAGCCTGGCCTTTATGGCCCTGCGTTCCCTTGTGGAAGAAGGAAACGGGAGAGCGAGGCCGGCACACCTGCGAAACGAGGCGCTCCCAGGCAGCGATCCGTTCGATGTGCTGGGGGAACCGCCTCGCGATCTGCGCCAGCTCGCCCTTGCTGCAGTTGATGCAGGGCATGCAGCCCACGCGGTTCATGCCCTGCTTGTAGAGGGGGTTGGGCAAGATACCGGCGGCGCGGTGGGCTTCGAAGACGTCCGCCACCTCCCATCGCAAGATCGGGCGGTAGATCGCCATGTCGTCGCTGAGCATCTCGTAATGAGGCAGCCAGCGCCGGGCGTCGGATTCGTTCGCGCGCACGCCCTGCCACGACTCGACCAAATAGCCCTGATCGACCAGCTCCAGCTGGTATTCGGTGATCGGGTCGCGCTTGAGGTGCTCGGTGCAGAACTGGCGCTTACGCGAAGGGAATCCGCCTTTCAGCATGCAGAGATCGAGGAAAGGGTTTCCGGTCGGGACGAGCAGTTCCAGAGCTAGTGCAGCGGCCTCCTGTGTCCAGGCGTACATGAACTTGCGCTTGCCATAGACGGCGGACTCAGGCTCGCCAGCGGCTATCCGGGCCAGGTTGGCGCGCTTGGTGGCGAACTCCTCGGAAAAATCGGCCTTCACCACATCGACAGTGATGTCCAGGGCCTGTGGCAAGTACTCGAGCGCATAGGCGTAGGTCGCCTCATGCTCGTTCCCTGTATCAGCGAAGACGAAGCGACAGGCCTCCCGGCCGTGCAACTCGATGGCCATCAGGGCGGTGGCCGTGCTGTCCTTACCGCCGGACAGGCTGACGACGTGGAGCTTGACCACGTTGCCTGGCGTTGCGTGCGCCCAAAGTTGCTGTCTCGCGCTCATGCAGCACGCTCGATTTCATCAAAGTCGAACAGGGTCGGCATGCTCACCTCGCGCTCAATGGCACGCAGGTAATGGACCTGATCGAGGAAATAGGCCGGATTCAGCTCGGACCCGCCGGCGCGGCGGCCGGCCTTGATGGCGCGCACGCCAACGGTGCCCAGGCCGTGGAACGGGTCGTAGACCAGGTCGCCTGGGTTGCTGTAGCGCTCAATGAGCCGGTCCACGATGTCGAATTGCAGGGGGCAGTTCTTCACGATGCAGCCTTCCGCCGTGAAGCTCTCGTCTTCCTCGACGCGCAGACACCAAACTTCCTCAACGCCCGCAGGTTCTGCGCTGCGAACCTTCTTCCATGCGCCATCTGGCAGCAAAAACGGTTGCTTTCGCCGTGCTTTGTCCGGCAAGTCGAACGACAACACCCACTCCTGCCGCGTCTGGACCTCGCGGCCGTCAATGACCTTTTCGCCTGCTGAGCGGCCAGGAGCAAGCGCTGCGATGGATCCGTGAACACGCTGTACGAGCATTGACATGCCAAGCAGAAGGGCGCGAGAAACGCTGGTCGCCATCCAGCGGTCACGGCCTGCAAGATAATGGCCGTCACCGGACAAATAGCCCTCCAGAACCGCTTTCGCCTGATCAATCGGCAGCGTCAGCAGGCTCGGCGCCAACTGCTTGCCGCTTGCGCCTCGCCCGCAATGGCGCAGCGTGTCCACTGCAAGGTAAGACAGCCCCTTGAGTCGGAACTGAATGGCCGTGCGCTCAGAACGCGTGCCAGCGTGATCGCCGGCCATATTCAAGAACTCAGCGACCTTTGGCTCTCCAATACTTACGTGAAAGTCGCCCCGCGTTCCCACATGGCCATCAGCGAGCCAGCGGCCGATCAGCCAGCATTCCTGCTGCGTCAGTGCGCTGGCTTCGACAGGCGGCAGCTTCTGGTTGACGTAGTGGCCGACCGATTCCTCCGCAGCCACCCAATTAGGTGTTGCGCGTTCGGCGGCATCTCGTTCCCGTGCACCGTCCGCCCGCCGCGTCCACAGTTTGTGGTCGGGCGTCAAACGAAGCCCCGATACACCCTGGGCACGCAGATCGACCACCTCGCGCACGCCCGTCTGGCGAGCCACCAAAACCTGGCGCCAGCGCCCACGATGGGTCAACACCATGTTGCCAGGCTGCACATCCTCAATCGGCACATATCCATCGCGTGTCAGGACCAGCGAGCCGCGAGCGAGGCAGATGTGCTTCTCGACTGCGCGGTTGGCCTGCTCACCGTTGAGAGTCTTCATGCGCAGGACGTCGTGCCACACGTCCGGATGATGGCTGCCGGGCGCCAGGCTCATGAAGGTGCTGGGCAGCGCCTGGCGCTCAAGCAGCTGCTCGCCCACCTGCACGTGGAAATCGAAGTCGTAGACGTTTTCGAGGCTGTGCTCGGTGAACATCTTGGCCAGCTTCTCCGGGCCGTAGGCGGCCATCTCGTCGGCCGACAGCAGACGGTTGCCGCTCGAGCGCCAGAAGGCGTGCGCATCGACCTGCCAGCGGGCCAGGCTGTATTCATCCTTCGTCTTCTTCACCGGGACATCGGCGTAGCCGCGGGAGCGGTCAGTCTGCGGCTTGTGGAAGAGCAGGACGTACTCAGGGGACCCCACACCCATCTTCGTGCCGTCCTTGCACATCTCGGTGTAGCCCAGGCGGTAGGTCTGGTTGTTCTCGCGCACCACGTCGGTGACCACGGTGATCATGCCCATGTAGTCGAAGCCATGCTTCAGGCCGTGGAACAGCGCCTCGGCGTGGAACGGGCTGACGGTGGGCACACCGGCACCGGTGACGTTCCCGAAGTTGATGCGGTCCTTGACGTGGCAGCAGTAGATGCGGCCAGGCTGCAGGATCCGGTGCAGCTCGGGGGTGAGGAAGTCCATCTGGGCCCAGAAGTGGGCATTGTCCTGGGTGTGGCCGAAGTCGTTGTAGCTCGGGGTGTATTCGTAGTGGTTGGCGAAGGGGATGCTGGTGACGATCAGGCCGACCGAGTTCTCGGGCTGCAGCCGGGCCTCGGCCACGCAATCATTGTTCGCCACGGTGAAGCGGTCGCCGCGCACCTCGATCCGCTCCACGCCGATCGAGCGGGCCAGCGTCTCCTGCATGGCCAGCTGGCTCAGGCCGAATTTCCGGATAATTTCTGTCATCTTGTTGCCCATTTCGATGTGCTGGTCCCACTTGGCGCGCAGGGTGCGCAGGACCTCGCGCTCGGATTCCGTGTGCACGATATCGATGCGCACGCGGTGGCGCTGGCCAAACCGGTGTACACGGTGAATTGATTGCAAAAAGTCATTAAATTTGAACGAGATGCCCGCGAAGACCTCGCGGTGGCAGTGGCGCTGCAGATTGCAACCGGAGCCGGCGATGATCGGCTTGGTGGAAAGCACGCGGCACTTCCCATCGCTGAAGTCACGGATGCGCTCTTCGCGCACCTCGAGGTCCTGGGTGCCCCAGACGCTTACCGCTTCCGGAATGGCCTGCTGGATGGCGTGGCGCTCGTCTTCCAGGTCATGCCAGACGATGAAGTGATCTTCCGGATCCTGGGCGACCAGGTCGGCCACCAGCGCCACGCGCGCCGGCAGGCTGTTGCGCTTCTCTTCTGCGGCCGCAGACAGGCCCATGGCCACGTCGGGGATGAGCAGGCCCTGCCCGTTCTTCTCGGTACCGGCCGCGCCATAATTGCTCGGCACCTCGTGGTACCGGACATCCAGCTCGGGGAGCACGTAGCCCTCGTCGCTGTGGCCCAGGTCGCTGGGACGCTGAATGAACACCGCCCAGCTGGCTACCCACAGCCAGAACTCCTGTTCCTTGTGGGGGTACAGCGTCAGGTTCCCGGCTTTCTCGGCATCACGCTGAAAGAAGCGGGTCAGCGCCTGGCCGGTGTCCATGACGCCCAGGTAGCCGGCATAGTGGATCAGTTCCTTGAATCGGTTCGGGCTCGGCGTGGCCGTGGCCACGAACTTGAATTCGACGGGTGCAAACGCGGGGAGGAATTCCTGATAGGTCTTGCTGCCGTAGCTGCGCAGCACGCTGGCCTCGTCCAGGCTGGTCGCCCGGAAGCGGGAAACGTCGAGCTTACCCTCGCGGATGCTCTCGTAATTGGTCAGGTAGACGGTGCGCTCGTCACCGATCTCGGCGTCCGAGCGGATGAAGCGCAGGTCCATGGCGCAGTCGCCGGCGAAGCGCTCGGCGGCCTCGCGCACGAACTCCTGGCGCACGCCCAGCGGCATGCAGATCAGGCGCAGCCCGGGGCGATGGATACCGACCTGGCGCATGATTTCCAGCTGGGTTGCGGTCTTGTGCAGGCCGAAACTGGCGAAGATGGCACGCTTGCCGCCCTGCACCGCCCAGCGCACGATGTCGCGCGTGTGGGGCTTGAGCGAAGGGTTGATCTGCTCCAGCGGCACGTCAAAGCCGCGGAAGCTGGCCAGCTTTATCTTCTGGCGCAGGAATTCTTCGTAGGTCGTGGCCGACACGGTCATACAGCGGCCCTCAGCAGGTGACGCATCGACCAGACCAACGGCGGCACGATGGGCCCGGCCAGATCGGCGGGAATCTCGAAGCGGTCAGCTTCGACGTGGCTCACGTGGCGCGTCTCATCATTGAGCGAGTAGCGAAAGGCGTTGTACTTGGTGCGGTCGACCTTCAGCGCTCCCCTTTTCACCAAGTTGTGAATGACCTGCTGAATACCCTTCTCCGTGGACAGGCCCAGGCCAAGGACGTGTTTCTGGATCTCGCCCAAGCGACTGCCCGGGTTCGCTTCCAGGAAGGCAACGATCTGTTCTCTGATGGATGGGTCGTTTTTCACAGCCGGATGTCCTTCTGCATATCGGCCTCCAGGTATCGCGCGGCCAAGTACTTCAGGCCGGACAGCTCCTTCTGGCTGATGACGACGGAATCGGAGGCGGCGACCTGGAAGCCGATGGCAGCCAGCAGCAGGCAGAACTGGTCCAGGCCGGATTTGAGGCGGCTGACCGTGCTCGGGTCGACGTTCATGCAAGTCGCTGCATGCTCCTGCGTGACGTGCGCAAGGCGCGACAAGATGTCGGATTGAATTCGTGCACCGGTCTTGCGGGTAATTTCCGCAAGGTCCGGCGAGACTGGGTCTGCGGCGGTGGTCATGGATGCACCCACGAAGAAGAATAAGGGCGCGCGTTCGCCTCCATGCCACAATCAAGGCTCTCACCCCTATCAACTGTGTTCATGAAAGGAACGCGCATGGAAACGTCAATTGGCTTTAATCGCATCGTCATCACTCCTCATGACTTCCAGGAGGGCGGGATATCGCCCTACATGCGAGTCGATATCCAATTCGAAGAAACGATTGCGCAAGGGCAAGAGCTTGTGTCCGTGTCTGTTCTGATCCGAGGAGGTCAGAAAACGCTGGCGGGCATTCAAACTGAAGCGATTGACCGTGCGCAGGCACTACTTCAGCGAGTAAAAGATGCCGGGACGTTCCATCAAGCTGATGGATCGTCTTTGCAGCAATGGAAAGAGTTGGGGGAGTAGTCGCCTCTCCGATCTGGTCACCAGCAGCGTGCTCTTCGGCTGCTGGTTCCAGCTCTTCCGCCGTGCGCTGCATCCGGCGTTTGCGCGCAGCTTCCAGATATTCGTCAGTCATCCATTCCGGCTTCTCAATGAGGCCGAGGTGATAAGCAAGCAGCTCCAGCGCGCGCACCTGGGTCGGATCTGGCGTGGACGACTTCGGAATCCGGCTGGGAGGACGGGGAAGTGGGCGCACAGGGCGAATGGGCTTCACGACTGCACCTGTTCGGGGATCGGAGCTCGTGCGGCGGCAAGTGCGTCCTCGGCTGAGCCGAAGATGGCCGGGTTCAGCTCATATCGCGTGACCCGCTTTTCGAGGAAGTCCTCGATTTCGCGACAGCGCTCCGGCGGCGCAAAGCCCTGAGCGGCCCATTTCTGCACTGCTTGTGGCGTCACGCCGCTGCCGCCCTTGGCCTCGGCAATCTGGGTTATGCCCTTGGCCAGTGCCGTTTGGCTGCCGGCAAGGCGCACTGCCTTGGCAATGCCAGTTTCATCGATGAGGTCCATGGTTGTAATAGACGAGTTAGTTACAACCGTAAGTTACAACAATGATCGATTTTCTACAACCAAAATTTGCAGTGCAATTTACAACGGCTATTTGTAATCTCGCGAGAATGGAAAATATGAATGACCGCATACGCCAGGCACTGAATGCCAAGAACGGTGGCAACCAGTCCGAGATGGCCCGATTCGTCGGCGTCAGCCCGCAGGCCGTGCAAAAGTGGATCGCTGGCGCCTCTGAGCCGCGAGGGGACAATCTTCGCCTGACGGCGAAGTACCTTGGCGTGTCCGAAGTGTTTCTCCGCTACGGCGACGCAGAGGCACCGACGCTGCCGAAGAAATTCACCCGGGTGGTGGAGCACGATCCGGACAATCCCGACTTTATAGAAATAAAAAAAGTGAAGTTGAAACTGTCTGCCGGTATCACCGGCTTCGAATCAATCGAGGTGCCGGACGAGGGGCGTCCGATCACCTTCCGCAAGGAATGGCTGCTGAAGAAGGGTTACAGCGCCGCCAAGCTCATCGCCGTGGGAGTCAAGGGCGAGAGTATGGAGCCAACAATGTCCGATGGGGATACGGTCGTCATCAACGTCGCCGATACGGTACCGAAGGACGGTGAGGTCTATGCCATCAACTTCGACGGCGAGGACATCATCAAGCGCATGGTGAGGGATTTTGGCCGCTGGTTCTTGGTTTCAGACAATCCGGACCAGAAGCGGTATCACAGGCACGAATGCACCCAGGCCACCTGCATTGTGATCGGAAGGGTTGTTCTATTGCAAAGAGAGCACTTTTGAGTGCATCATCTCGCCGTCCATTGAAAAAGTGAAAATAAACGCAAGATGAACGGCATAAAGGGGCTTTCTCTGACTTTTGTGTCTTACCATTTAGGATAGTATTCGGGCATGGCACTCTTCCTTGCGACTCCACTCACAGCAAACCGCGATCGGCTTGATCACGCGATCACGGTGGCCATTCCTGAGACCGACCGTTATCGGACGAAGAGCGGTACTTGGATCATTAAATATGAAGGTACCAGCCGGGAATTATCCGACAAGGTTGGAACTACTAACACTGAACCCACTAGGACTGAGTCGGCAATGTATACGCTGATTTCCGGCTACTACGGACGAGGTCCGACCGATATGTGGGAATGGATGAAATCGCGCCTCAGCTGATATGGCGACCCGACAAAAGGCCAATCCAAAAGCCACTTCCAGCGCAGACCGTACCCCAGGGGAGGGCACGGATGTCGCCACGCCGCCATCACTTGCCGCTGGTGGGGACTATTCGCAATTCGTCTGGACTCAGCTCAGTACCATTAGCCAATCAATCGGACGATTGGAAGCCCAAATTGACGGTCAAAAAGACCTTGCGAAAATGCAACATGATTCGCTGAAGGCCACTGTTGACTCTGTGAAAGCTTCTTCGGATGGCATCAAAACTCGAGTAGACGAATTGCACGCCCTTAAGAATATGATCTTAGGCGGAGCTATCGTTATAGGTTTCGTCTTCTCAATTCTTGGATTCGCAATTCCGAAGATCTGGGATTACTACTTCAAAAACAAGCCTGACATTGTTGCCACAACACCCTCGTTGCCCGCAACAGCTCCTCAGCCTCTCCCTGCCCCCTCTTCCGCGCCAAAGCAGTAAATCCACAAAAAGATAAAGCCCAGATTTCTGGGCATTTTTTTGCCTAGACCATCTACAACTTTTTTTCACAATTTCTACAACTTTCTGTTGCAGAACCAAATCGCTTGTTGTAACCTTTGGTTGTAGTTACTTACAACTGAATGCTGGAGCAAGCGATGCCCACCACCCCTACTCAACCCCAGATCGACCCCGCAATGATGTATCTGCGCGGCCGGGTCGCGCACTGCAACCACTTCATCGACCTGTACGGTACCTATGACTCGCTGGCGAAGCAGTTCAAGGTGCAGCAGGTCGCGCTGACCCGCACGCATATCGACATCACCGACTTCTTCACCCGTGCCGACTTCATGGCCTGGGACGCCCTAGTCAATGAGGACGGTGCGGGCGAAGAAGAGGCCCTGCAGCGCCTGGCCGAGGCCAAGGAACAGCAGCGGGACGAGCACGAGTTTGCTGGGGTGGGCGCATGAACGCCGCCGTCGAAGTGCTGACCGATCACGAACATGCGCTGGCCGGCCGCAGCGGTGTCGATGTACGCACCCATGCGCAGGCGTCCGCCGTGAAATCTCTCATCGCCGCCGTGCGCGCCGAGGAGGCTGTAAAGCAGGCTGACCTGGTGCAGGCCCTGCAAAACTGCCTGGAAATGCTGTATCTCGAGGGCTACCGCTCCTGCCCCGGTACCACCGTGGCCGATGCGGAGGCCGCCCTGGCCAAGGCAGGTGCCCAATGAGCTCCCACCGCCAAGCCCTCGAACAGATCATGCGCCAGTGCGCGCAGTCGCGCACCTACACCCGTCGAGTCCAGGTGATCAACGATATCGCGATGAAGGCCCTGGGCATGACCTACGGCCAGCGCCATGAAGAGCACCTGTCGATCATGACGCGCATCGGCGATGAGCCGGCCAAGCAGGCCTACCTGGCCCGCCGGGCACGCGCGGCCGAAAAGGCTGCCGCCAACGCCGACATTGATGCGGACGGAGCTGCAGCATGAACTTCCCCGCCCTTTTCTTCCTGGTCCTGATCCCAGTGATCGCGACCGCAGGCATTCCCCGTAACGCAACCCTGGTCCTCATGGCGCTGTGCGCCGTGCTGGCCGCTTTCTCTGGAGCCATAGCATGAGCCATCTGCATTTGATCGACTGGCGCGCCGGCGTCGATACCACCAAGAAGCCGCGCCCGACTGTCTCCCGTCTGCGCCGGCGCGCTGTTCGGGTAGCGAAACGCTGCGCAGTGCTGAGCCTGTATGCGGCTGCCATGACGGCAACCGCCATCTTCACGCTGGTCCTGCTGCAGGAAGCGCTGCGCGAGCCCCTGACCA